>NZ_JBFBGS010000047.1:0-79029 GCF_040684795.1 Kitasatospora sp. NPDC089797
TGGGATTGCCTAGGCTTACGTCATGTCACGTGACGAGACCGCCGGCCTCCGCGCGGCCCAGCTCCGCCTCGGCCGTCTGCCCGGATACGCGCCCCTCGCGGTTTGCCCCCGCCCGCCCGTACCGGAAACGGAGTTCGGCATGAGTACCACCCAGGCGCAAGCCCTCTTCCTGACCCTGGCCGTCGTCCTCGCCCTGGCCCGGCTGCTCGGAGCCGCCGCCCGACGGATCGGCCAGCCCGCCGTGCTGGGCGAGATCCTGATCGGGATCCTGATCGGCCCGACGTTCTTCCACGGCGCGCTCGCCCACCACCTGCTGCCGGCCCCCGCACAGCCCTACGTGGGCGCGCTGGCCGGCCTGGGGCTGGCGCTCTTCATGTTCCTCACCGGCCTCGAGCTGGAGCCCTCCCTGATCCGCAGCCAGGGCCGGACCGCGATGAGCGTGGCCCTCTGCTCGACCGCCCTGCCGTTCGTGCTGGGGACGCTGCTGGCCTGGCGGCTGCTGCCGCACCACCAGGTCCACAGCCGGGTCGGCTTTGTCGTCTTCCTGGGCGCGAGCATGGCCGTCACGGCGTTCCCGGTGCTGGCCCGGATCCTGGCCGACCGGCAGATGATGCAGACCCGGATCGGCGGGATCGCCCTGGCCAGCGCGGCGGCCTCGGACGTGCTGGCCTGGCTGCTGCTGGCGGTCGTGGTGGTGGTCTCGGGCGGCCCGTCCCCGTGGCGGCTGGCGCTGGCGCCGGTCTACCTGGCGCTGCTGCTCGGCGTGGCCCGGCCGGCGCTGCGCCGGATGGCCGCGACCCGGGCGGCCGGGCCCGGTGAGGCGGGCGGCCCGCCGTCGCCGGCGGCGGTGGCCGTGGTGCTGGGCGGCCTGATGCTCTCCTGCTGGGCCACCGAGTGGATGGGCCTGCACTACATCTTCGGCGCGTTCATGTTCGGCGCCGCCCTGCCGCGGGGCGTGGTCGCGCCGGCCCTCGACCCGGTCCGCGGGATCGCCGAGGGCCTGCGCGGGCTGGGCGTGGTCTTCCTGCTGCCGCTCTTCTTCGTCACGGCGGGCCTCAACGTCGACCTGACCCTGCTCGGCTCCCAGGGCTGGGGGGAGACGGCGCTGATCCTGCTGGTCGCCGTCGTCGGCAAGGGCCTGGGCGCGTTCGCGGGCGCCCGGGCGGTGCGGATGCCGGGCCGCCAGGCGGCCACGCTGGCCACCCTGATGAACACCCGGGGCCTGACCGAGCTGGTGATCCTCTCGGTCGGCCTCCAACTCGGCGTGCTGGACAAGCCGTTGTACGCACGGATGGTCCTGATGGCGGTGGTCACCACCTTCATGACCGGTCCGGTGCTGCGGCTGCTCCACTCGGACCAGCGGATCCAGCAGGACCGGGTGGAGGTCGCGTCGCGCGGGCCGGCCGCCGTCGCCGAGCCCCAGTCGGTCGGCTCCGGACCGGCCGCCTGACCCCGGGACGCCGAACCGCCCGGTCCCCGTCGGGGGCCGGGCGGTTCGGCGTCCGGGCGCCGGCCGTCGGTCAGAGCGCCGCGGCCGCCAGCAGCTCGACCTGCTTGAGGTCGGCCGTGCAGGGCAGCAGGATCAGCTCGTCGCAGCCGGCGTCGGCGTACGCCTGCGCGGTCTCGCGCAGCGCCCCGGCGTCGACCAGCACGCCCGAGGCCGTCCGCTCGGCCTTGGGGCCGACGAACGAGTAGTACTCCCGCAGGTAGCTCCCGGCCACCCGGCCGGCGTCCGGGCCCAGGCAGGCGTAGACCAGCGACACCATCCGCGGCCGCTCGGTGCGGCCGGCCGCCGTCCAGGCCGCCTTCGCCCGCCGGACCAGCTCCGCGTAGGCCGTCACGGAGTTCCCGCCCGCGATCCAGCCGGTGCCGAAGGCCGCGGCCCGCCGCATCCCGCGCGCGGAGTGGCCGCCGACCAGCAGCGGGATGCCGCCGGAACCGGCCGGCCGCGGGCCGACGGCACCGTTCGGCCCCTCGCCGGCCCAGATCTCCTGGAGCTCGCGCAGCAGGCGGTCCAGCCCGGCTCCGCGGCCCTCGTAGTCGGCGCCGGTCGCGGTGTAGTCGTCCGCGCGCCCGCCGGCCGCCACCCCGAGCACCAGCCGGCCCCCGGAGATCGCGTCGAGGGTGGCGGCCTGCTTGGCCAGCAGCGCCGCCCCGCCCCGGTAGCCGGCGATCAGGATGGTGGTGGACAGCCGGATCCGCTCGGTCACCGCGGCCGCGGCCGCCAGCGAGACCAGCGACTCGTAGTTGTCGTACACCAGCCGGTCCAGCACGCCGAGGCTGGCGAAGCCGTGCTGCTCCGCCCGGCGGGCCCACTCCGCCAGCTCTGGCCCGGACTTGTCGGGAACTGTGGTGGGCAGTCCCACTCCGATCTCCACGGGTCTCTCCTTCTTCGCGTCGGTCCGTGCGACAGGCGGCACGGGGTGGGGCCCGGCCGGGCCGGCGGCGAGCCGGCGCCGACCGGGGGTGCCCGGTCGGTCAGCGGGCGGCCACCGGCCGGGAGCCGGCCAGGACCTCCAGCTGGGTCACCAGGTCCGCGGGGGTCGGCTGGGCCAGCATCCGCTCGCGCAGCAGCCGGGCCGCCCCGCGGTGCGCGTCCGACTCCAGCAACCGCCGGGCGTCCTCGTGCAGTTGTGCCGCGTCGGCCTCGTCGCGGGTCAGCACCTCGCCCGCCCCGGCCGCCAGCACCCGGGCGGAGTGGCCCGCGTGGTCCGGCAGTTGGGGCACCAGCAGCAGCGGCAGGCCCGCGTGCAGCGCGGTCAGCACGGTGCCGGCGCCCCCGTGCGAGACCACCAGGTCCGCATCGGCGAGCAGGAGGTTCAGCGGGACGTCGGTCACCACCGTGACGTCCTCCGGCAGGTCGCCGAGCAACGGCCGCTGCGCGGCCGAGACCGCCAGCACCACGTCGACGTCCGGCCCGCGGACGGCCGCCGCCGCCTGCGCGCCGAAGAAGTGCGCGGCGGAGAGCTTGGCCAGGGTGTGGCCCCAGGTCACCACCACCCGGCGCCGGCCCGGGGCCGGCGGCGCGAGGGCCGGCGAGGGCGCCGCGCCCGGCCCGTTGAAGGGCACGTAGCGGACCGGCAGCCTCGGGTAGTCGGCCGGCAGTCGGAAGCCGTCCGGGCAGGGGTCGACGGTGACCGTCCCGAACGGGTCGAAGGCGCCCACCCCGTTGCGCTCCGCCAGCGGGGCGAGCACCCCGGGCAGCAGGTCCTTGGCCCGGACCAGCAGGTCGGTGCCGTACAGGTGGCGCACGGCCGGCACCCCGACGGCGGCCGCCGCGATCGGGCCGGCCAGCGCGGTGGGCTCGTAGACCACCAGGTCCGCGCGCCAGTCGCGGGCCAGCGCCACCAGGCCGTCCACCATCGAGTCGGCGTGCTCGTAGAACATCCGCATGGCCCGCGGCCCCTTGCCCGCCGGCTGGGCCGGAAGCACGGGCGCGGGCACGGCGGTCGACGGCAGCAGGTAGCCGCGGACCAGGCCGGCGGCGTCGACGTCCCGTCCGACGGCCGCGGCCGGCAGGCCGGTGCGCACGATCTCGTCAAGGGCCTCGGGCTGACTGGCCACCAGCACCTCGTGGCCGGCGGCCCGGCAGGCCCAGGCCAGCGGCACCAGCGAATACAGGTGCGAAGGCCACGCCCACGTCGTGAAGAGTATCCGCATGGAACGCCACATCCTCCTGGAGACCGACGGTCCGTTCCGTCCGGGCCCGCGGCCCACCGCGCCGGGGGCGCGGGGATGGAACGGCTGGGCCGAACCTCCCCCACCGGACTAAGGGGCCGGTCGCAGCAGACTCGAGGGGCGCCGCCCGGCCACCGCGACGCCCACCCCGGTCGAGTTCGCGTCCAGGCGTACCCGAGAGCCGCGCGGGACGCTGCCGCCAACTGCCCGCAGCGACCGCAGGAGAAGCAGATGGATCAGGGACTGGCTGGGAAGCGCGTGCTCGTCACGGGCGGCACCCGCGGCATCGGACGGGCCACCGCGCTCGCCTTCGCCCGGGCCGGCGCGCGGGTGGCGGTGTGCTCGCGCACCTCCGGCGAGGACGCGCAGAGCCTCGCCCGGGAGCTGAAGGAACTGGGTGAGGGCCACCACCTGGTGCAGGCCGACGTCACCGGGTCCGCGGGCGCGGCGAGCCTGGCCGAGCAGGTCCGGGGCACCCTGGGCGGCCTCGACGCGGTGGTCAACAACGTCGGGGTGGACGGCCAGGTCTGGTTCGCCGACCTGGAGGAGTCCGAGTGGCACCGGGTCGTCGACCACAACGTCACCTCCGCGTACCTGGTCACCCAGGCCGTGCTGCCGCTGCTGGTGGACGGCGCGTCGGTGGTCAACGTCGGCTCCTCGGTGGCGCTGCGCGGGCGGGTGCGGGGCGTCCACTACACCGCCTCGAAGGCCGCCCTGATCGGGCTCACCCGGGCGCTCTGCAAGGAGCTCGGGCCGCGCGGCATCCGGGTCAACACGGTCGCCCCCGGCCTGACCGAGACCGAACCCGGTGCCGGGCTCCCGCCCGAGGCCGTGGAGCGCATCGTGGGCATGACCGCGCTGGGCCGGATCTGCCAGCCGCAGGACGTGGCCGGCGCGATCCTCTTCCTGGCCGGGGACACCTCCGCCTACATCAGCGGGGTCACCCTCAACGTCGACGGCGGGGTCTGACCGGCGGCCGGCCGCACCCCGGTGGGTCCCGGCCCGCGCCTTCCGCGCCGGGCCGGGACCCACCGTGCGCCGCGGGCCGGCTCAGCCCCGGGCCGGCTCAGCCCCGGGCAGCCGGTGCACCACGCTGGCGACCGTCATCGAACCGCCGGTGCGCAGCGGGGCCAGTCGGCGCCGGTGCTCCACGTGCTCGGCGCTGAGTTCGAACTCCCGGAAGCTCGCCTCGTCGTCCCAGTCGGTGAACACGTAGTAGACGGGGCCGCCGTCCACCGGCCGCCCCGCCTCCTCGGTGGCCCGCACCAGCTGCTGCCCGCGGTTGGCCGGCCGGGCCGCGATGAGCCGCGCGATCTCCAGCCAGACCCGCTCGAACTCGGCCTCCCGCCCCTGCACGACGTCCATCCGCAGGACCACGCGCACCGGCTGCGTCCGCTCCGCCATCTCCGCCCACCCTTCTCGGCCCGCGCCGGCCCGGTCGGGCCGGCCCCGCCCAGCCTGCCGCCGCCCCCTCGATTCCTCCTCGATGCGGCGTTGCTCGAGCAGTACACGATCGGCGGTGGCGATCCTCCGGGCTCCTGTCCAGACCGTGAAGGGAGCACCGGATGACCGCGCAACCGCACGTGCCCGTCCTGATCGTCGGAGGCAGCCTGGTCGGGCTGTCGGCGGCGCTGTTCCTGGCCCGGCAGGGGGTGCCCGCCCTGGTGGTGGAGCAGCGCGCCGCACTCTCCCCGCACCCCCGCACCCGCGGGGTGAACCCGCGCTCGATGGAGCTGCTGCGCTCGGCCGGTCTGGAGGAGCGGCTGCACCGGCTGCCCTCGGCCCGGCTGCTGGCCCGCAACAGCGGTGTCCGGCTGGCCCGTTCACTGGCCGGGCCGGAGCTGGGCGCGTTCCGCGAGGAGTACTACCGGGAGGTCCGGTCCGACCTGAGCGACCTCTCGCCGTCCACCTGGTGCCTGTGCCACCAGAACGAACTGGAGGCGGTGCTGCGCGAGGCGGCCGAACAGGCGGGCGCGGAGGTCCGGTTCGACACCGAGTTCGTCTCCTGCACCCAGGACGGCGGCCCGGACGGCGGCCCGGACGGCGGCCCCGACGGCTCGGTCACCGCCGAGCTGCTGGACCGGCGCACCGGGCGCACCCGGTCGGTGCGGGCCCGCTACCTGGTCGGCGCGGACGGCTCCGGCAGCGCGGTGCGCCGGGAGCTGGGCGTGCCCTTCCCCGGCGAGGGGGAGCTCGGCCGCTTCCTGGCCGTCCACTTCCGGGCCGACCTGGCCGAACAGCTCGGCGACCGGCGGTTCGTCATGTGCTACACCTTCAACTCCCAGGTGCGCGGGGCGCTCATCCCGCTGGACAACGCGCGCGAGTGGCGGCTGGACGTCGTCCTGGACGCCTCCGGCCCCGGTGCGGATCCGCGCACCTTCACCCCCGAGCGGTGCACGGAGCTGGTCCGGGCCGCGGCCGGGGTGCCCGACCTGGCGGTGGAGGTGCTGGGCACGACCCCGTGGACCGCCGCCGCGAAGGTGGCCGACGCGTTCCGGGTCGGCCGGGCCTTCCTGGCCGGCGACGCCGCGCACGTGATGCCGCCCAGCGGGGCGTTCGGCTCCAACGCCGGCCTCCAGGACGCCCACAACCTGGCCTGGAAACTGGCCGCCGCGCTCGCCGGGCAGGCCGGGCCGGCGCTGCTCGACAGCTACCAGGACGAGCGGCGGCCGGTCTGCGCCGCGACCGTCCGACAGGCCGTGCTGCGCCAGCGCGACCGGCCGCGCGGCGGCGACCGCTCCGCCGACCGCGGCCTGCCGCCCGGCATCGTCGACGACGCCGCGATCTGGTTCGGCGGGCGGTACCGCTCCGCGGTGCTGGCCACCGAGGCCGGGCCCGGGCCGGTCGAGGAGGACGGGGTCTGGACCGACGAGCCGCGCGGCCTGCCGGGCACCCGGGCGCCGCACGTGCACCTGCGCGACGCCGCGGGCGACCGCTCCACGCTGGACCTGTTCGGCCCGGCGCCGGTGCTGCTCACCGGCGCCCTGCCGGGCGGCTGGCCCGCGGCGGCGACGGCGGTCGCGGCTGCCCGGGGCGTGCCGCTGCGGGTGTGCTCCGTCGGCGGCCCCGACGGGCCGGCGGACCCCACCGGCACGTGGGCCAAGGCCTACGGGGTGACCGAGGAGGGCGCGGTGCTGGTGCGCCCGGACGGCGTGGTCGCCTGGCGCTCGCCGGGAGCCGCGCACGACCCGGAGGCCGCGCTGCGCCGGGCGCTGGGACTGCTGCTGGGACGCTGACCGGGCGGCGCGCGACGCCGAAGGGCGCCGGCCCCCTGCGGGACCGGCGCCCTTCGGCGTGCCGGGGACGTGCACTCCCGCGACGGCTCCCCGCGCGCGGCCGGCTGTACCCGATCAGCTGAGCCCGATCAGCTGTGCTCGATCAGCACCGAGGCGTCCTTGTCGCCGTCCCCCGCCTCGACCACGGCCGCGAAACGGTCCCGCACCGCGTCCAGCACCGGCATCGTGACCCCCGCCGTGGCGGCGTCCGCGACGGCCAGCCGCAGGTCCTTCTCCATCAGCGCGCTGCGGAAGAAGGCCGGCTGGTAGCTGCCCTTGCGCATCAACTCGGCCCGGAAGCGCATCACTTCGGAGCTGAAGCCGGTGCCCGCGATGGTCGCCAGCAGCTGGTCGCGGTCCAGTCCGGCCCGCGCCCCGTAGGTCACCGCCTCGGCCAGCGAGGCGACCTGGGCGCCCAGCAGCAGGTTGAGGATCAGCTTGGCGGTGGCCGCCGCGCCGGGGGCGCCGAACAGCACCAGCTCGGAGCCGAGGGCCGCCAGCACCGGCCGGACGGCCTCGATGTCCTGCTCGTCCCCGGCCGCGAAGACCCGCAGTCCGCCCTCCCGGGCCTGCAACGGGTTGCCCACCACACAGGCCTCGACCCTGCGCAGCCCCGCCTCGGCCAGCCGCACGGCGGCCGCGCGCGCGTACTCGGGCGACACGGTCGAGGTGTCGATCACCACGCTGCCGGGCGCCAGCTCCGGCACCACCTCGCCGAACAGCACCTGCTCGACGGCGGACTCGTCGCTGAGGCTGAGCAGCACGGTGCGCACGCCCGCGACCGCCCGGGCCGGCGACTCGGCCAGCACGGCGCCCTCGGCCACCAGCGGAGCGGCCCGGCTCGCCGTCCGGTTGTACACGGTCAGGTCGTAGCCGGAGGTGAGCAGGCGGTGCGCCATGCCACCGCCCATGCTGCCGAGTCCGACGAACGCGAGTCTGCTGCGGCTCATGGTGCTGCCTTCCTTCACGTGGGGTGGTGCGCATGGGGTGGTGCGGGAACGGACGGGCGAACGCGGCCGCCCCGTCGACCGGCGGGCGCCGGAGCGTCCCCGGCGCCGCGGAGCGCCGGGGACGGTGGTCGACGGGGTGCGGCGGGGTCAGTAGGCGGCGTCCACCTGGTAGATCGCGAACGGGCGGCCGGTCCGGTCGTCCCGGTAGGGCCGCAGCGGTGCGGTGTCCTCGCGGTGCTCGGCGCCGGACTCCCACGCGTCGAAGGCCGCCCGGCTCTCCCACCGGCTCACGACCACCAGCGAGAAGGGGTCGTGGCCGTGCTGGAGCAGCTCGTTGCCGAGCATCCCGGGCACCGCGGCGAGCCGCCGGCTCACCTGGTGGTACGCCGCCCGGACGGCGGCCAGCTCGGCCTCGTCGCGGGCGAACTGGTAGACCAGCACCCGCATTTCAGGCATCGCCCGGTACCGCCTGCCCGGGGATGTGGGCCACCACCTCCATGGTGTGGAACGAGCCGCCGCTGCGGTAGGGGTGCAGCTTGGCGCGGTGCTCCAGGTGCGCCGGGCTCTCCTCGAAGGCGCGGAACCGGGGCTCGTCCAGCCAGTCGCTGACGATCCAGTAGGTGCCCTGCTGGTCGGTGTCCTTGGACAGCCACTGGCCGAGGTTGGCCGGGTGGCCGGTGACGGCCCCGGTACCGCGGTGCCACTCCGCCACGAACGCGTCCTCGGACCCCGGCTTGATCTCCATGCGGAGCGTCACCCGGAAGGTCATCAGGAGATCCCCCCGTCGACGCTGACGGTGGAGCCGGTCACGTACCGGGACAGGTCGCTGGCCAGCCACAGCACGGCGCCGGCCACCTCCTCCGGGGTGCCCAGCCGGCCGAGCGCCGTCTTGGCGCTGTAGCGCTCGATCATCAGCTTCTGCTGGTCCTCGGGCAGCTTGTACAGGTTCTCGGTCTCCACCACGCCGAGCGCCACCACGTTGAACCGGATGCCCTTGGCGCCGAACTCCTTGGCCAGCGAGCGGTTCAGGCCCACCAGCGCCGCCTTGGTGGCGGTGTAGTGCGAGCGCAGCGGTATCCCCGCGTCCACCGCCTTGGAGCCGATGCTGACGACCGAGGAGCCGGCCCCGAGCAGCGGCAGCGCGTGCTGGATGACCAGGTGCGCCGCGGTGACGTTGGTGGTGAAGACCCGCTGGAACTCCTCCAGCGGCAGCTCCGCGTACGGGATGTGGCTGATCGCCCCGGCGTTGTTGACCACCAGGTCGAGCCGGCCGAACTCCTCGCCGGCCCGCGCGACCAGCGCGGCGACCTCCTCGGGGCGGGTCAGGTCGGCGCGCACCACCAGGTGGTTGCCGCCGATCTCCTTCAACTCCCGCTGCAGCGACTCGACGTAGTCGCTCTCCTGCTGGTAGCAGGTCACCACGTCGACGCCGGCGCGGGCCAGCGCGAGCACGACGCCCCGCCCGACACCTCGGGTGCCGCCGGTGACGAGGGCCTTCTTGCCCTCCAGGGCCAGGTTCATGGTCTTCCTCCTAGGAAGGGACGGGCGTGGGACGACGGTGGGGCCGGTCGGCCCGCCGGGCCCGGCGGGGTCAGAGCAGGGCGCACAGCGCGGCGCAGTTGACGACCATGGCGAGCACGGCCAGCACGCTGCGGCGCCGGTTCCACGGGCCCCACTGACCGCGCGGGTCCACGGCGGCGAAGTCCGCCGGCAGGTTCTCCGGGTCGATCGTCTGGATCCACTTGTTGATCGGCACGTTCTTGGTGATCGAGATGACGATGGTGGCCGCCGCCAGCAGCGCGGCGCCCAGGCAGAGCGCCCGGGCGGCGGCCTGCGGCGCGCCGAAGCCGAGCACCAGGTCGCCGACCAGGGTGCCCAGCAGGCAGATCGGCATCGCCGGGTCGTAACGGGTGGCGAAGAAGGCGTGGGCGTGGACGTAGCGCTCCGGCGGCAGCGCCGCGAGCAACGGCCAGCCGCCGAGCTGGGTGCCCAGCAGCACCCCGGCGGCCAGGCCGTTGAGCAGCACCACCAGCGGTGCCAGTAGAGCGGTCACCGGAACTCCTCTCCGCGGCGACTGAGCACCGAAGGGGCGGACTGGACGGGGGACGGGGGTGGTGGGGCGCGCGGACGCTACGCGGGCGTGCGGGCGCGGGCGGCCGCCTCGACCCGCTCCTTGATCAGCTGCTGCTGGATCACGGTGTTGCGGTTCAGGTGCTCGGTCATCCCCGCGTCGTCCACCGGCGCCTGCGGCTTCATGTGGAAGTCCTGGACCCAGCGCATCAGCACCCCGCCCTGCTCGCCGGCGGTGTACTCCCAGTGGATCTCCATGAACTCGAACGGACCGGTCTCCACCCGGAACGCCTTCACCGTGCGGGTCGCCGCGTCCGGGGTCCGGCGGGAGACCCAGCTCCACGCCACGCCGTTCTCGTCGGGGTGCATGGTGAGCCGGAAGGTCACGGTGTCCCCGTCGCGTTCCAGCACCTCGACCGAGGCGTACTCGCTGAACAGGTTCGGCCAGTTCTCCAGGTCGTTGGTGATCTCCCAGACGGTCTCCAGGGGTGCGTCGATCAGGATCGAGTTGTCGGTGTGACCCGCCATGGCGTGCCTTCCTTCCGTCAGCGTGCGAGGATCAGGGCCGAGTTGAAGCCGCCGTGGCCGCGGGCCAGGACCAGGGCGTGCCGCAGCGGCGTGGTGCGCGGCGCCTGGGTCACCAGGTCCAGGTCGCAGCCCGGGGCGAGCTCCTCGACACCGGTGGTGTGCGGGATGACGCCGTCGCGCAGCGCCAGCAGGGCGGTGGCCACGTCCAGCGGCGCGCCGCCGCCGTAGAGCCGTCCGGTGAGCACCTTGGGCACGGTGACCGGCACCGCGTGCGGTCCGAACACCGCGCTGATCGCCCGGGCCTCCGCCAGGTCGTCCGCCGGCGTGCCGGAGCCGTCCGCGAAGACCACGTCGATGTCGCCGGCGGTCAGTGCGGCGTCGGCCAGCGCCTGCTCGATGGTGCGCCGCAGCGCCGGCGGCCGGTCGGAGCCCGGGGCGGGGTCGAAGCCGGCGGCGTAGCCGAGCACCCGGCCGTAGGACTGCCCGGCGCCCCGCTCGGCGGCCGAGGCCGCGCTCTCCAGCACCAGGATCGCGCCGCCCTCGCCGGGCAGGTGGCCGCTGGCCGCCCGGTCGAACGGCAGGTAGGCCCGCTCCGGGTCGGGCACGGTGGACAGCTTGCCGGTGGACAGCTGGGCGGTCACCCCGTACGGGCAGAGCGAGGCGTCGGTGCCGCCGGTGAGCACCAGGCGGGCCCCGCGCCGGGTCAGCCGACGGGCCTGGCCGATCGCGTCCAGGCCGCCGGCCTGCTCGCCGCAGAGCACCCCGCACGGACCGCGCATCTTGTGGCGGATGGAGAGCTGCCCGGTGGTGGCGGCGTAGAACCAGGCGATCGACTGGTAGGCGCCGACCCACTCCGGGTTGTTCCGGTAGAGCGTGGTCATCTCGTGCTGGCCGAACTCGGTGCCGCCCGAGGAGCTGGCGGTGACCACCGCCAGCTCGTACTCGGGCAGCGCGCCCGGGTCGACCCCGGCGTCGGCCAGCGCGTCCGTCGAGGCGGCCAGCGCCAGGTGGGTCCAGTGGTCGGTCTGCTGGATCAGCTGGCTGGGCACCATGTCGGTGGGGCTGAAGCCGCTCACCTCGCCGGCCAGGGTCACCGGGTAGGCGGCGGGGTCGAACCGGGTGATCCGGTCGATGCCCGACTTGCCGGCCAGCACCGCGGCCCAGTGGGCCTCGACGCCGATGCCGGTCGGCGCGGCGATGCCGATCCCGGTGATCACCGGGGGGCTGTCGTGGGTCGGCACGGTCAACTCCTCCCGTAGGCGACGGCTCCGGGCCGGGCCAGGACCATGGCGCTCTGGAAGCCGCCGAAGCCGCTGCCGACCGTCAGCACCACGTCGGTGCGGTGCTCACGGGCGACCAGCGGCACGTAGTCCAGGTCGCACTCCGGATCGGGGTGGTGCAGGTTGGCGGTGGGCGGCACCACCTGGCGGTCCAGCGCCAGGGCGCAGGCGGCCACCTCGATCGAGCCGATGGCCCCCAGCGAGTGGCCGATCATCGACTTGATCGAACTCACCGGCACGTCGTAGGCGTGGCTGCCCAGGCTGCGCTTGAACGCCGCGGTCTCGTGCCGGTCGTTCTGCTTGGTGCCCGAGCCGTGCGCGTTGATGTAGCTCACCGCGGTCGGGTCCAGCCGGGCCTGGTCGAGGGCGACGGTGATGGCCTCGGCCATCTCGCGGCCGTCCGCCTTCAGCCCGGTCATGTGGTGGGCGTTGCTGCGCCCGGCGCTGCCGACGATCTCGCCGTAGATGTGGGCGCCGCGGGCCTCGGCGGCCGTCCGCTCCTCCAGCACCAGGACGGCGGAGCCCTCGCCGAGCACGAACCCGGCCCGGTCCCGGTCGAAGGGGCGCGAGGCGTGCTCGGGGTCGTCGTTCTTGCCCGTGGTGGCCCGGATGGCGTCGAAGCAGGCCGCGCTGATCGGGGAGATCGGCGCGTCGGTGGCCCCGGCCAGTGCCACGTCGGCACTGCCCTCCTCGATCAGCTGGACGGCGTGCGCCACCGCGTCGATCCCGGAGGTGCAGCCGGTGGAGATCAGCGAGACCGGGCCCTCCGCGCCCGCCGTCCAGGCCACCTCCACCGCCAGGGTGGACGGCACCATGTAGCCGTAGAGGTGCGGGACGCCGTAGGTGTGGTCGACGAGCCACTTCTTCCCGTGGTCGCTGAGGACGACGTACTCCTCCTCCAGGCCCATGGTGCAGCCCACCGCGCTGCCCAGGCCCACCGCGATCCGCTCCGGGCGCACCGCGGCCAGGTCGAGCCCGCTGTCGGCGATCGCCTCGCGGGCGCTGACCACGGCGAACTGCGCGGCCCGGTCCATCCGCCGGATCTCGGGGGCCGTCAGGCCGGCCGCCGCCGGGTCGAAGTCCACCTCGGCGGCGACCTGGGAGCGGAACTCGGTGGGGTCGAACAGGCTCAGCCGCCGGGTGGCGGTGCGCCCCTCGGTGAGCAGCTGCCAGAAGGCCTCCCGGCCGACGCCGCCCGGTGCCACCACGCCGATGCCGGTGATCACCGCCCGTCGCCGGGCCGGCGGCCGGGCGGTGCTCATGCCCGGCCTCCCACCTGCGGGTTGGCGGCCTGCGGGTGCTGGGCCGGCTCGGTGTCCACGTGCCCGAGCTCGGGCCGCGGGGCGAGCGGCGACAGGTGGAAGGCGCAGTGCGCGGTGGTCTCCCCCACGTTCACCAGGCGGTGCCGGACGCCGATCGGCACCAGCAGGGAGTCCCCGGCGGCCAGCCGCACCGGCTGCCCGTCGAGCGTCATCTCCAGCTCGCCGGAGACCACGTGGAGGAACTCCTCGGAGTACGGGTGGTAGTGCTCGGTGATGTGGTCACCGGACGCCAGGGTCATCACCCCGCCGAAGCCGGAGGTGCAGCCGACCGTCTTGGGGCTGAGCGTCACCCGGATGTCGCCGCCGCGCTTGGTGTTGGCCTCGGCCTGGTCGGCGGAGAACTTCACGGTGCGGGAGATGGTGGTGCGGTCGGTGGTGGTCATCGGATCCGCCCCTCGCCCTTGGTCCACACGTAGAAGGGGGTCGCCATGGCGTCCTTGGGTTCCTTCCAGTTCGGGTCGTACGGGTTCACACACGCGGCGAGGCGGGTGTTGATGTCCTCGTAGAGCGGGTGGCTGCGCGCCTTGTAGAGGTCGGGCGCGATGTCCTGGTCGGCCTCGACCAGGTGGAAGTAGAGGTCGTGGAACCTGAACAGGGTGCGCCGGGAGACACCGATCAGGTGCGGCAGCTCGGTCGCGTCGGAGTCACCGAAGATGCCCGCGATCTCGTCCGCCTTGCCCGGTTGCAACTTCGCCACGATGAGGGTTCGGTGCACTGCTGGCCTCCTGTGGATTCGTTCCTGACACCGACAGCTGGACTGTCCCAGCGGAGACTGGAGGTCCACTCAAGTGCCGCTGCAAAAAAGGGACTTGAGAGAAATCCGAGTCACTGCTGCTGGCATCGACGGGTCCGTGCCGCCCAGCGCTCCCAGGAGTGGTCCATGCCGTTCGCCGCCATCACCTACGACATCAAGCCGGGATTCGAGGCCGAACTCGCCGAGATCTTCGGCAACTTCCGCCGGGTGAAGTCCGACCAGGTGCGCACCGAGAGCGGTGAGGAGGCCGGGCGGATCCTGGCCACCGCCGTCTTCATCCGCGACGACACCCTGGTGCGGGTGATCGAGTACCAGGGGGACCTGGAGGCGGTCGCCCGCCACATGGCGAACCAGCCCGGGGTGCGCGAGGTGGAGCGCAGCCTCAAGCCGTACCTGAGCCGCCCGCGGGACACCGACACGGTGGAGGGCTTCGTGGCCACCTTCCGACGCAGCCTGCTGCGCACCGTCGCCCAGATCTCGGTCCGGGACCTGCCGGCCGCCTCCTGACCCCCGCCCGCACGCGGATCGGCCCGGCCCCGCCTGAGCGGGGCCGGGCCGATCCGTCGGTACCGTCATCTCACCAGCGCCGCATAGCTGTTCACGAACAGGGCGGCGGCGGCCAGCACGGTGCGCAGCACGTGCCAGCGCCGCCACAGCGGGCGCGGGTCCTGCCAGTCGGCGGGCAGCCGGTCAGGGTCCTCGACGGCCTTCACCCGGCGGTTGATGGGGACGTTGCACAGGTGCGAGACCGCGGAGACGCCCAGCAGCAGGACCGCGGCGACGGCGGCCGGGGCGCGGTGGGCCCCGCCGCCTAACACCGCCCACAGGATGTCGGCCAGGGTCGAGCCGAGCACGATGGCCGGCATGGTCGGATCCCAGTTCCGGCCGAGCAGCTGGTGCGCGTACACGTAGGTGCTCGTGGGCATCGCGAAGAGCGCGGGAAGCACGCTGAGCGCGACGGCGAACAGCACTCCGGCCGTTACCCCGCTGCCGAGCAGCGCGAGCAGGCCCAGCACCGCAGTCATGGTGAACCGCCTTTCAGGGCCGGGTGCTCAGCCCCGGCCCGGGTGGGTGTCCACGGTGAGCTGGGCGATCGGGCGCATGACGGCGTTGCGGAAGTACGCCGCGAAGCCCTCCGCACTGGTGGTGTCCCGCTCCTCCGCGAGGTAGGGGGACAGCCGGTCCTCCAGCACGTGCACCCCGGTCTGCCGGGCCATGTGCCGGCCCACGGCCGCGAAGTCTCCCTCGTAGTGGATGACCCGGACCAGCACGTCGTCCTTGATGAAGACGCCGGTGCCCAGCAGCCGGCCGGCCGCCGCACCGTCGGCGTGGGCGAAGTCGGGGGTGTCGACCCGCTGGAAGTCCGCGAAGATCGCGGCGATCTCGTCCTCGTGGCCCGGCTTGACGCGGTAGGTGATGGCTGCGTACGGCATCAGGCACCCCGCACGGAGAGCGCGGTGTTGATCAGCTGGAGCAGCGCCCGGGGCGTCTCCACGCCGATCACCTCGTCGTCCGAGAGCTCGATGCCGCGCTCCCGCTTGAGGACTCCGGTGACCTGGAGCAAGGCCAGCGAGTCGTAGCCGAGTTCGAGGAAGGGGACCTCCGAGACGTCGTCGTTGTCCAGGTCGTAGTCCTCCGCCTCGCCCGCGCACTCGCGCAGCTTGTCGGTCAGGTCGGTCAGGGTGAACTCGCTCATCGCTTTCCCTTCTCAGGTGGTGTCGGGGGTCGGCCCGCGTCGGGTTCAGATGGCCCGCAGCAGTCGGCCGGGAGCAGCGGCGCTCCGGACCAGGTCGAGCCCCGGGTCGGCATCCAGTACGGCGCTCTGCAGCTCGCGCAGCTCCGGTGACGGATCGATGCCCAGCTCGCGGCTGAGCACGGTGCGCAGCCGCTGGTAGATCTCCAGCGCGTTGCCGCGCCGCCCCGCTCGGTAGAGCGCGATCATCAACTGCGCCTGCAACCCCTCGTGCAGGGGGTACTGGGCGCACAGGCCGGCGAGTTCGCCGACCAGCTCGTGGTGTCGGCCGAGCCTCAGGTCGGCCTCGATCCGGCGGCTGAGGATGCTCAGCCGGGACTCCTCCAGCAGGCGGGCCTCCGCCTCCAGCAGCGTCCCGCACTGGACGTCGGCCAGGGCCGGGCCGCGCCACAGGGCCAGCGCCTGGCGGAAGGCGGCGGAGGCGGCCGCGTGGTCGCCGCCGTCCATCGCCCGGTGGCCGCGCCGGCTGAGCAGGTCGAACTCGACGCTGTCCAGCGAGCCGCCCTGGGTGTCCAGCAGGTAGCCGCCGGGCTCGGTGACCAGGACGCTCTTCGAGCCGAGCGGCAGGTCCTCCTGCGCCTGGCCGCCGAGCGCCGTGGCGATGCGCCCGCGCAGTTGCAGGACGTACGTCTGCAGGGTGGTCTGGACGCTGCGCGGCGGGTGCTCGCCCCAGACCTCCTCGATCAGCGCCTCCACCGACACCAGCCGGTCCGCCCGGCAGGCCAGCAGGGCGAGCACCTTGCGGGGCTTCCCGGCTGTCGGCACGATCGAGATCCCCGACTGGTCGACCCTGAGCGGGCCGAGCAGGCCAATGTACATGTCGCCATCTCCCTTCCAGGTTCACGGTGTTCAAGATCCGGGCGCGGTGCCGGTCCGGACCGCGGTGCGGGCCTCCCGGCCGGTCGGCTCACCCCACCGCGGCGAGCGCGGCCGGTCCCGCGAGCATCTCGCCGAGCATCTGCGGCAACTCGCCCTCCCGGACGAAGAAGTGGCCGCCCGGCAGGGTGCGGAACTGGAAGTCGGCGGTGGTCCAGCGTTCCCACTCGGCGACGGCGGCCGGGGTGGCGACCTGGTCCTGGGCGCCGGCGAACGCCCAGATCGGGCAGGACAGCGGGGTCATGGCGCCTTCGCGCAGCGTCCGGCCGAGGGTCAGGTCGGCGCGCGCGGTGGCCAGCATCTGCCGCAGCCAGTCGGGGCGGGCGGGGAGTTCCTCGGGGACCCCGCCCAGGCTGGCCAGCAGGGCGAGCAGTTCGCGGTCCGACAGGTCCGCCGAGGCGATCAGCGGGTTGCTCAGGTGGGGGGCCATGCAGGCGCCGACCAGCACGCTGATCGGCGCCCGGCGGCCGGCCCTGATCCGGTGCTCGGCGAAGCGGTAGGCGACCAGGGCGCCGAGGCTGTGCCCGTAGAAGGCGAACGGCCCCTGGTCCAGCATCGGGCCCAGGTGTTCGTCCAGCTCGCTCAGCAGGGAGCCGACGTCGGTGATCCGGGCCTCGCCCAGCCGGCTCTCCCGGCCCGGCAGTCGGACCGGGACGACCGAGACGTTGCGGCCCACCCGGGAGGCCCAGCCGGCGAACGTCAGCGCACCGGCCCCGGCGTGGTGGAAGCAGACGAGCCGCAGGGGTGCTTCGGCCCGCGGCCTGGCTGCGAAGTACTGGTTCACTCGGCCTCCTTCGCTTCCATCGGCACCGCCGTCCGGCAGTGCCCGACGATGGTGGCCAGCGGCCCTGGAAGAACGGTGGACGAGAGGTGGAGCACCGATGGACAGGCAGCCACCCGGGTGCCGAGACGGCACCCGGGTGGGCGGGGTGGGACGTGCGGACGCTCAGCCGACCAGGCGGCCGCCGTGCGCCAGCGGAAGGGCGGCCTCCGAGCCGTAGTCGTCGGCCGGTTCCCCGTGCAGGATGGCCTGCTGGAGGCGCTGGAGCTGGCCGGACGGTTCGAGGCCGAGCTCCTCGATCAGGGTCTCGCGCAGTTTCTGGTACACCGCCAGCGCGCGGGGGGCTCGGCCCGACCGGTAGAGCGCGACGATCAGGTGGGCGTGCAGGGCTTCGTCCATGGGGTGGTGCCCGGTCAGAGCATAGAGCTCGCCGACCAGTTCGTGGTGCCGGCCCATCCGCAGGTCGGCCCGGATCCGCCGCTCCAGCACGCCGATCCGGGACTCCTCCAGCCGGGTGACGTCGATGCTCAGGTGGTGGCCGTGCCGGACGTCGACCAGCGCCGGCCCCCGCCACAGTGCACAGGCCGCGCCCAGCAGCGCCGAGGCGGCCTCCAGGTCGCCGACCCCGAAGGCCGCGTGGCCGGCGGTCGCCAGCCGGTCGAACTCGGTGGCGTCCACCTCGCTCGGCGCCACCTCCAGCACGTAGCCGCCGTGCCGGGTGGCGAGCGTCTGCGGGGCGCCGTCCGGCGCGCCGTTCTCCTGGGCGGCCGCCCGCAGCTTGCGGCGCAGTTGGAGGATGTACGTCTGGAGCGTGGTGGGGGCGCTGCGCGGCAGCTCCGCCCCCCAGAGCTCCTCCATCAGCTGCGGCACCGATACGATCCGGTTGGCGTTCAAGGCCAGCAGCGCCAGGATCTGGCGCGGCTTGGCGGCTGTCGGGACGATCGACACACCGGAGTCGGCGGCGGTCAGCGGGCCCAGTACCTGAATCTCCATCCGAGGACGTCCCCCAACTCTCCGCGGGTGCCGGGCTGCGGCTGCATCCGGTCACCGTGGATCGTGGCACGCACGGCGATCTCCGGGACAGTGAGATCCTCAGGTTTCCGGCCGGAGGTTAGCGCTCCGAACCGGCGTGAATTCCTCATGCCCGGCCCGTGACCGACGCACTGGCGGCGACCCGGTCGGCCGGCGGATGATTCTCGGGTCGGCCCCGGCCGGGCCGACCGGGCGGACCCCGACGCACCGGCGCCGGCCCGACGGGTCCCGTCGAACCGGCGCGGCTCCGACCGGGAGCGCCGACCCGGTGCCGGAGGCGGGCGGACCCCACCGGGATCCGCGGGAGGCTCACGGGCGCGCACCACCGCCACCGAGCAGTTCGGCCAGCAGGTCGTCCGCCACCCGCAGGCCCTGCAGCCCGTCGCCGCTCTCGCCGAAGCCCGCTTCGTACAGGGCGACGCTCACGGTGTAGCGCTGCTGCAGCACCGCCGTGTGGAAGCTCCACTCGTCCCCGGTCCCGGGCGAGCCGTCCGGCAGGCGGACGTCCTGGGCCTGTTGCTCGCCGGGGCCGAAGCCGAACTCGGTGAAGCGGAACCGCATCCCCTGGCCGATCGCCTTGCTGTAGGCCTCCTTCAGCGTCCACAGGCGCACCAGCGCGCCGTTGCGCCGGTCCTCGGCGATCCGTGCCAGCTCCGCCAGTTCGTGCCCGGTGCACATCTGCGGCTCGGTGCCCAGCCCGATCATCTGCCGGTCGGACAGTTCGGCGTCCACCCCGATCCAGCCGCGCCGGGTCAGCCCGACCACCAGCAGGTCGGCGGTGTGGCTGAGGCTGATGTCCAGCTGTTCGACGCCGCGCAGGAACGGGCGGCCGCCGAGCTTGTAGGCCAGCTCCAGGTCGTCCGGCGACTCGCCGACCACCGCGCCGGCGGTGTGCTTGAGCATCAGCCGGGAGGCCACGAACCGGGCCCGGACGGTCGGGTGCCGCATCCGGCGGAAGCGGGCGTAGTCGGGCCCGAGGCGCTCGGGCAGCGCCGGATCGGTGAGGTCCGCCGGCAGCCAGTCCTCCATCCGGGCGTGGACCAGCGCGCTGCCGTACCGGGCCGTCGCGGCGCGCACCTCCTCCCACGGCCCGTCCGGCCCGCGCACCTGGATCGGGCCGGCGAAGATCCGGGAGGTCCGCGGGTCACGCACCGGTTCCAGCCGGGACGCCACTCAGACCACCTCCACCGGGGACAGCCGCAGCACCAGGTAGTCGGACAGCGAGCCGACGGTGTGCAGGTACGGCAGGATCTCCGGCAGCGTGCACCCGCCGAGCTCGGGGAAGTGCTGCTCCAGACCCGACTTGAGCTGCATCAGCATCACCGAGTCGAACCCGAGGTCGTCCACCAGCTGCAGCTCCCCGTCGAGTTCCTGCTCGGGGCCGTCCGCCGCCTCGCCGAAGAGCAGTTCGGGCGTCACCTCGCCGACGCTCAGCAGTGCGGCCCGCAGCCGCCGGGTGACGGCGCCGGCCGTCGTCCCGGTGGTCACGACCGCTCCCGGCCGGGCCGCCGGAGCGCCGCCCGGTCGACCAGGTGGCGGGCCAGCTCCCGGACGGTGGCGCAGTCGTAGATCGCGCCCGGTTCCAGCATCACGCCGAAGGTCTCCTCGATCTCGCCGTAGAGGCCGAGCGCCACCACGGAGTCGAGGCCGTACTCGACCAACTGCGCGGCGGGGTCGATCCGGTGGGCGACGGGCAGGTGGGCCCGCAGTCGGGCGATCAGCCAGCCCTGCGGCTCGTGCTCGGTGCCGTCGAGCGCGGTGAGCACCGGCGGTTTCGCATGTGCCGTTGGTCTCGTCATCAACGGTCCCGTCCGTCCCCGTGGGTGAGTGTGGTACCGGCCAGCGGTGTGTCGTACAGGTCGTAGCTGCGGTGCCGGTGGAACCTCGCCAGCACCTCGGCGAGCAGCGCGTCGCCGTGGTCCGCGGCCGGCTTCGGCGTCGGCGTGCCGAGGCGGCGCAGCAGTCGGGTCAGGGCCGCCACCGCCCAGCCGGGGCCGGCCAGGAAGCCGGTTCCGAGCGCCTGCTGCCGTCGCCGGACGCCCAGGCAGGCGGCGCCGGCCAGCACCAGGGCGTAGCGGTCGACCAGGGCCCGGCCCTGGGCGGTGGCCAGCGCGGAGCGGCCGTCCCGGTCGAGGTCGGCGCACCCCTCGCGCAGGGCGGCCAGCTCGGCCACGAGCAGGTCGGCCAGGGCGGCCAGTTCGGCCCGGGCGGCCTGCTCCCCCGGGGCGCTGTGCTCCTCCGGATCGGCCGGGTCGACCGGTTCGGCCAGCGCGGCGGCGTCGGCCAGCAGCGCGGCGGCGAGCGGGTCGCCGCCGGCCGCCGGGGTGATCCGGCCGAGGTCCAGGGCGGGCAACCGCCCCGCCTCCAGCTCGAACAGCCCGGCCGGCGGCGCGGCGTCCCGGAACCAGGACTCCCTTGCCAGGCGCGGCAGTTGCGGGACGACGGTGGCCCGGAAGGCGGCCGATCCGGCCGCCCCGAGCCCGATCATCGGCAGGTCGCGCACGCTCTTGCCGAACGCCGCGTACGCCCCGTCGTGGGCGTGGAACTCCGCCCCCAGCAGGGTGGAGAGTTCGTAGGCGGTGTCGGTGAGCAGCTGCGGCAGCAGGTACTTGACCGCGGCCGCGTACAGGGCGGCGTCCCCGGGGACCAGGTGCGCGGCCCGGGTCGCCACCAACGCGAGGCAGTCGCACATCAGCAGGTCGACGAAGGCGCCGGCCAGCGTGGCGCGGGCGTGCGAGACCGGCTGCGCGGCGGCCGGACCGGCCGCCGGACCGGCGTCGGAGCCGGCGGCAGGAGCGGTGTCGACCGTGCCGCGGTCCACCACGCAGGCCACGGCGGTGCGCAGTGCGGTGTCCGCACAGCCGAGCGCCACCGAGGGGCCGACGGCGCGGATCACCGGGAGGACCCGCAGCGCCAGTTCCAGGCCGCGCCCCGGCTCGCCCAGCAGGGCGGTGGCGGGCACCGGGCAGTCGGCGAACTCGATCCCGGCCACCAGGCAGCCGCGCACTCCGCGGGTGCGGCGCCTCGGCAGTCCGGTCACCCGGTCGGCGGGCAGCTCGGCCCGGTCCACCAGCAGCGCCGAGTGGCTCCGCCGCCCCTCGCCGATCCGGGCGAACAGCACCAGCGCCTCGGCCCGTTCGACGTTGGTGAAGGAGTCCTTGCGTCCGTGCAACCGGAGCCCGGAACGGTCGGCGGATCGGTCGGCGGGCCGGTCCTCGGAGCGGTCGGCGGGCCGGTCCTCGTCCGCCGCGGGCTCCGGCCGCGCGGTGAGGTCGTTGCCGAGGAAGTTGCTGCCCCGGGCCAGCTCCGGGTAGGCCGCGGCCACCCGGCCGCCGCGCCGGAGCAGCGCCGCCACCGCGCGCTGCTGCTCGGGCCGACCGGCCGCCCAGACCACCGCGGCGGCCTGGAAGGTGCTGAAGCCGTAGCCGAGGCCGAGCGCCGCGTCCCGGCGGAACACCACCCGCACCACCCGGGCCAGGCTGTCCAGTTCCCGCAGCCGTCCGCCGAGCCCGCCGGGCACGAACTCGTCGTTCAGACCGAACCGTTCGAGCAGCAGCTCGGCTGCCGCGAGCGGTTCCCGCCGTTCGTCGGCGGCGAGGAAGGCCGCGCCGCCCAGCGGATTGGCCGGATCGGCCGGATCGCCGAACCGGCGCTCCAGCTCGGCCACCCGGCGCCGGACCTCGGTCTCGGCCGTCGTCCCGCCGACCACGTCCACGTCCACGTCCACGTCAGCCACGGCCGGACTCCGCCCCCGACGCCACCGACGCCACCGGACCGACCGGGCGCCCGACGCGCACGGCCGGCCACCCCCTAGCCACCGGAGAGCAGCGCGGCCACGCCGCCCGCCGCCTCGCGCGACGGCTCCCCGGGCTCCCGCTCCTGCCCGACCGGCACCCGGCCCTGGCGCGCCGCCGCGTGCAGCGGCTCGATCCGGCCGGCCAGGAAGAGCTGGCGCATCGCGGTGCGCCGCAGTTTCCCGCTGGTGGTGCGCCGCACCGTGCCCGGGCGCACCAGCAGCACGTGGTCCACCGTGACGCCGAACTCCTCGGCCACGCACCGCTGGACGGCACCGACCAGGGCGGGCAGCTCCTCCTTGGAGTTCCGCCCGCCGGTGCGCACCTCCTGGACCACCACCACCTCGTCCTGCTCCGCCCCGACCGCGAAGGCCGCCGCCGAGCCGAACATCACGCTGAGCCGCTGCACCTGGGCCTCGATGTCCTGCGGGTGCAGGTTGCGGCCGGCCACCACCAGCATCTCCTTGAGCCGTCCGACGACGAAGAGTTCGCCGTCGGCCAGGAAGCCCAGGTCGCCGGTGCGCAGATAGCCGCCCGCGTCCTGCGGCCCGGCCCCGGCCGGCATCGCCCGGAAGAGCTCGGTGCTCTCCCGGGCCCGGTTCCAGTAGCCCCGGGCGACGCTGCTCCCGCGCAGCCAGATCTCGCCGACCTCCCCCGCCGGCAGCCGGTGCAGCGAGTCCGGCGCGACGATCAGCACGTCCACCTCACCGCCGGGAAGCCCACCGCCGACCGGCCCGACCGGCATCACGGTGCGGGTCGGGCGGCCCGCCACCGGCGGGGCGACCCGGTTCTGCGCCAGCGCGGCCGCGTCCACCGTCCGGCCCGGCCGGGTGCCGCCGACCGTGACCATCAGGGTGGCCTCGGCCATGCCGTACCCGGGGCGCAGCGCGGTGCGCCGGAACCCGGCCGGCCCGAAGCGGTCCGCGAAGTCCGCCAGCGTCCGGGCCCGCACCGACTCGCCGCCGCTGACGGCGACCTCCCAGCGGCTCAGGTCCAGCGTGCGGGCCTGCTCCTCGGTGACCCTGCGCACGCAGAGCTGGTAGGCGAAGTCGGGCGCGCCGGAGACCGTCACACCGTGCCGGTCGATCATCCGCAGCCAGCGCAGCGGGCTCCGGGCGAAGGCGAGCGGGGTGAGCAGCGCGGCCGAGGCCCCCAGGTAGAGCGGGTGCAGCAGTTGGCCCATCAGCCCCATGTCGTGGTGGAAGGGCAGCCAGCCGCCGATCCGCGAGTGCCGGTCGGTGCCCAGCGCCCGCTGGATGGCCCGCTGGTTGGCGAGCAGGTTGGCGTGGCTGATCACGACCCCCTTGGGCTCGCTCACCGAGCCCGAGGTGTACTGGAGGAGGGCCGGCTCCTCGGGCCGGGCGGGCGGACGGACCCAGGCCCCGGGGTCGCCCAGGCCGGGCCGGTCGCTGGCCAGGCAGGGCACGTGCGACTGGCCCACCGTGGCGAGCAGTTGGGAGACCACGGGGGCGTGCGCCACATCGGTCAGCACCTGGCCCGCCGCGGTGTCCCGCAGGATCCTGGCCAGCCGCTCGTTGGAGTGCCGGGTGCCGCTCGGGGCGGGCGCCGGGACGGGGATCGCCCCGGCGTACAGTGCCCCGAGGAAGGCGGGTGCGAAGCTCGCGCCGTCCCCGTGGCAGAGCACCACCCGCTGCCCGGGCGGGCCGTCCTGCTGGAGCCTGGCGGCGATGCCCTTCGCCGCCAGGTCCAGTTCGCCGTAGCTGACCGAGAGGTCGGCCGGCGGCAGGGCGCCGGCCGGCCCGGGGCCGCCCTCCTCGGCGCGGACGAAGCGGTAGGCCTCCTGAGTCGCCAGCTCCTCGGCGCGACGGAGCAGCAGGTCGGTGAAATCGGCGGCTCTGGCCACTACAACCCCCATGACGCGTGGTCCGACGAACGATCAGGCGCACTGCTGCCACGCTGCGCGCCACGGGTGGCAGGACAGCTCTCGACCGTGCACTCCGCCGATCATGCGTGCGAAGGCTCAAGCCGCGGTCGAATCCGCCGGGACCACGCCGCGTCCGCCCGCCCCCGGGCCGGGCGGCGCACGGCTACCGGAGCAGCACCGACTCGGGCATCGGGTGGCCGACCAGGATCGCCTGGTGCACCCGCTGCATCCGCGCCGACGGCTCCAGGCCGGTCTCGTCCACCAGCCTGGCCCGCAGCCGGCGGAACACCTCCAGCGCCGTCCCGGACCGCCCGGCCCGGTGCAGCGCGATCATGTACTGGGCGTGCAGCGTCTCGTACAGCGGCTGCTCGGCGGTCAGCGCGGTCAACTCGCCCAGCAGCTCGGCGTGCCGGCCCAGCCGCAGGTCCGCCTCGATCCTCAGCTCCAGGGCGCCGAGCCGCACCTCGGCCAGGCTCAGGCACTCGATGCCGAGCTGGCGCCCCTTGGGCACGTCCACCAGCATCGGCCCGTCCCAGAGCCCGAGCGCCTGGTGCAGCAGGAGGCCGGCCGCCCGGTCCTCACCGGCGGCCAGCGCCCGCCGGCCGCGCTCGATCAGCGCCCGGGCCCGGTGCAGGTCCACCAGCTCGGGGGGCACCAGCAGCCGGTAGCCGCCGTGGACGGTGGCCAGCAGTTCCTTGGCCGCGACACCGCTCGGGTCGCCGAGCGCGGTCGAGATCCGCCGGCGCAGCTGGAGCACGTAGGTCTGCAGGGTGGTGACCGCGCTGCGCGGCAGCTGCTCGCCCCAGAGCTCCTCGGTCAGCATCGGGACAGTGACGATCTGTCCGGCCCGGACGGCCAGCAGGGCCAGCACCTGGCGCGGCTTGGCGGCGGCGGGCAGCACGTCGACCTCGCCGATCGCGGCCCGCAACTGCCCCAGCAACCGGAAGTCAGCGATCACGTTCTCCCCTCTCCCGGAGACTGCCCGGTCCCACCGGCAGCCGTCCGGACGCCTCCCGCAGCACCCGGCGAACGGTTCCCGCCGGGCCGTCCAGGAGCCCCTGACCAGGCTGGCACGGGCGCGGGGTGGCGGACAGTGCAGGGCTCCCGTGCGGCGCGTGACTTTTTCACGTCACAGGGGTGAGGAAGGCACTGGTCAAGGATCGCTAGGTTTTCGTTAACTCCAACCCTGAGCCGGACTAGAGCGGCCACGGATCCACGACCAACCACAGCACGGCAATCGGAGGAGAGACATGTCCATCGACAAGGACTGGCGTTTCGCGGAACTGATCGTGCGCGTCTGGACCGAGCCCGGTCTGCGCCGCCGCTACGAGGAGAACCCGGCCCGGGTGCTGGCCGAGGCCGGCATCCGGACCGTCCCCGGCGAGGCGATCCCGGCCCTCCCCGCCGCCGAGGAACTCGACGTGGTGGTGGACCTGTTCGAGCTGCTGCCGAACGAGGCCCCGCCGGTCGCCGGCTGCCTGAGCATCAACGACACCGCACCGGTGGCGGTCCACCCGGCCGTGGGGGCGCTGGCGATATGACCAGCCACGGGGGGGACGAGCGGGCACCGCTGATCGGTTTCAAGCGTCACCTGCGGGCGGAGGTGGTCCCGGGCGACGCCGTCTACCTGATGTCCGAGCACGGAGTGACGGCGGTCCGAGGGCTCCATCTGGCCTCGCTGGTACCGCTGTTGGACGGCACCCGGGACCTCCCGGCGCTGCTCGCCGACGCGGCGCCCGCCGTCCCCGCCGTGCACGTCGCCCAGCTCGTGGGCCAGTTGACCCAACGGGGCCTGCTGGACCACATGCCGCGCCAGGAGCGCGGTGACGGCGCCGGCGCCGGCGCCGCGGCCCGGGCCTACTGGGAGCTGGCCGGCCCGGACGGCGCGCTGCGGGGCACCACCCTGCGGATCACGCCGGTCGGCGACCCGGACACCGCTCCGCTGCGCGCCGCCTGCCGGGCCGCGGGGACCGCCCTGGCCCCGGCCGGCGCGACCGCCGACCTCGAACTGGTCGTCTGCACCGACTACCTCGACCCCCGGCTGCGCGAGTTCGACGCGGCCCGGCGGGCCGACGGCCGACCCTGGCTGCTCACCAAGGTGTGCGGCACCTCCGTGTGGGTCGGGCCGGTGTTCCGGCCCGGGGTCGGCGCCTGCTGGAACTGCCTGGCCCACCGGCTGCGCGCGCACCGCCAGGCCGAGGCCCCGGTACGGCTGCGCAAGGGCTGGGGCCCGGTGGCGGCACCGCAGGCCGCGCTCGCGGTGACCGTCGGGCTGGGCTCCCAACTCGCCGCCCTGGAATGCGTCAAGTGGCTGGCCGGGCGCCGCGGCGAGGAGCAGGACCGGGTCACCACCCTGGACACCCTCACCCTGGCCAGCCGTTCCCACCGGCTCACCCGCCGCCCGCAGTGTCCGGACTGCGGCGACGCCTCGACGATGACCCGGCAGACCAGCCGCCCGGTGGTGCTCACCCGCAGCCGCTCCGCGGTCCGCGGCGGCGGCCACCGGGCGCTGTCCGCGCAGAGCATGCTGGAGCGGTTCGGGCACCTGCTCAGCCCGGTCACCGGCGTGGTCAAGGAGATCCGCCGCGACCCGCGCGGCCCCGAACTGCTCAACGTCTACCGCGCCGGGCACAACCTGGCGCTCGGCCCCCGGCACATGTCCGAGCTGCGGGCCTCGCTGCGCCAGGAGAGCTCCGGCAAGGGCCGGACCGCACTGGACGCCAAGGTGAGCGCGCTCTGCGAGGCGGTGGAGCGGATCAGCGGCCTCTGGCAGGGGGACGAGACCCGGATCCGCGGTTCGCTGCGCTCGCTCGGCGCGGACGCCGTGCACCCGGGCCGCTGCCAGCTGTGGGACGAGCGGCAGTTCGCCGACCGGGACGCGGCGAACGCGGGCGGCCACCCGTTCCACCAGGTCGCCGACGTCTTCGATCCGGACGCGGTGCTGGACTGGTCGCCGGTCTGGTCGCTGACCCGCGGCCGCCAGCTGCTCTTCCCGACCGCCCTGCTCTACTACGACGTCCCCGACCGGCCGGGCCGGCGGATGGTCCGGGCCGACTCCAACGGCTGCGCGGCCGGCGGCACCCTGGAGGACGCCGCGCTGCAGGGCCTGCTGGAACTCGTCGAACGCGACGCGGTCGCCCTGTGGTGGTACAACCGGACCCGGCAGCCGGCCGTCGACCTGGACGCGACGGCCGACCCGTGGACGGCGCAGGTGCGCCAGGCCCACGCCGAACTGGGCCGCGAGGTCTGGGCCCTGGACCTCACCTCCGACCTCGGCGTCCCGGTGGTCGCGGCGCTGTCGCGACGCACCGACCGCGCCCGCGAGGACATCGTCTTCGGCTTCGGCGCCCACCTCGACCCGGCGATCGCACTCTCCCGGGCGCTGACCGAGATGAACCAGCTGCTCCCGCCGGTCCTGACGGCCCGCCCGGACGGGACGGGCTACGGCTGCGCCGACCCGGTCGCGCTGCGCTGGTGGCGCACCGCCACCCGCGACGGCCTGCCCTACCTCGCCCCGGCCCCGGGCACCCCCGCCGGACCGCCGGTCGAGTTCGGCTACAGTCCCGCCACAGACCTGCTCGATGCGCTTCAGAGCGTCCAACGAGCGGTCGAGAAGCAGGGTTTGGAGGTGTGCATACTGGATCAGACCCGCCCCGATCTGGGCCTACCGGTCGTACGGGTGCTGGCACCGGGGCTGCGCCACTTCTGGCCCCGCTTCGCGCCCGGCCGCCTCTTCGACGTCCCGGTGGCACTGGGCAGACTGCCGCACCCCACCCCGTACGAGGAGCTGAATCCGATACCGCTCTTCGTCTGAGCACACCCGATCCCCGAGCAGGAGACACCGTGCAGCCAGTCCCGTCCTCCGGCACCTCTTCACCGGCACCCTGGCTCACCCTGTGGTCGCTGAGAGAGGACACGCTGCTGGAGGAGCAGCCGCAGGACGACTCGCTGCTGCTGCGCTCCCGCTGGGGGGACCTGCGCATCCCGCACCCCGGGCCGGTGCTGGCGGAGACGCTGCGCCGGATGCTGCTCGGCCCGATCCAGTTGGAGAACGTCCCGGGGACGGACGAACTGAGCGCGCAGGTCCGGCTGTTGGCCGCGTTACGGCAGTTGCGCGGTATGGTGGTCCGTTCGGTCGGGGCGCCCGACGGGTCACGGCCGCTGCTCTCGGTGGTGCCGGTCAGGGCCGGGGCACTGCTCGACCCGCAGCCGGTGCCGGAGGACCGGCTGCTGCGGCTCTCCCGGTTCGCGGTGCTGCGCTCGACCGGCCGCGGCACCCTGCTGGAGTCGCCGCTGTCCGCCTTCTCCGCCGCCTTCAGCCGGCCCGAAGCCGGTTGGCTGCTGGCCTCGCTCGGCCGCCCGGTCACCCTGGAACAGGCGGCCGGGCGGCTGCCGATCCCCCCGGCCGCCGCCTCGGCCCTGGTCGCCCACCTGGTGGCGACCGGCATGGTCGAGTTCGCCGAGCACGGCGCCGAGGCGCACAACGCCTCCTTCGGGGAGGACCGGGACCCGGTCCTGCTCCCGTGGTCCCCGCACGACCTGCGGTTCCACTGGAGCAGCCGCCCCGGTCTGCACGACCGGCCGGTCGGCGCCACCTTCCGGTTACGCGGCCGCCAGGAACAGCCGCCCGCGCTCAAACCGCTCCCGGCCGGCCCGCGGATCCCGCTGCCCCGGCCCGCCCCCGGCACCCCGCCGTGGGACCTCCCGCTGACCGAGGCGCTGGAACGCCGGCGGTCCGTCCGCCGGTACGGCGAGCAGCGGATGACGCTCGGCCGCCTCGGGGACCTCCTCTACCACGCGCTGCGGGTGCGGGAGGCCGACGGCGGCCGCGAGGACGCCGGCGCGCAGAGCCGCCCGTACCCCAGCGGCGGCGCCTGCTACGAGCTGGAGTGCTACCTCACCGTCGGGCGCTGCGCGGGCCTGGAGGCCGGCAGTTACGCCTACGATCCGCTCGGCCACGCGCTGATCCGGCTGTCCGGCGATCCGGAGCTCGACCGCACGATGCTCCGCGAGGCCCAGACCTGCGCCGGGGCCGAGGATCCGCCCGACGTGCTGCTCACCCTGGCCGCCCGGTTCGCCCGGGTCTCCTGGAAGTACAGCGGGCTGGCCTACGCGCTGACCCTCAAGCACGTCGGCGTGGTGCAGCAGACGCTCTACCTGCTGGCCACCGCGATGGGCCTGGGCGGCTGCGCGCTGGGCACCGGGAACACCGGACTGTCGGCCGAGGCCTTCGGGCTGGACTGGCGGGCCGAGTCGGCCGTCGGCGAGTTCATCCTCGGCTCGCTGCCGGCGGCGGCCGCCGTCGGCTGAGCCGCGGCGCCCGCGGTCCGCGGTCCGCGGCCTGCCGCCTGCCGCCTGCCGCCTGCCGCCTGCCGCCTGCCGCCTGCCGAACCGGACTGTCCGCCGTCCCCCCACCCCGCCCATTCCCGTCCCCCCCGCACGGAATTTCACCTTTCGTTTCCTGGCCGAAAACACCTGCTACAGCTCATGATTGATGACCTGTCAGATTATTGAATCCACAACGAAAGGGAAGTCGCGCATTACCCCGGAACGGGTCCCTCAGCGATCTCATCACCCTTACCATCGGGTAAGGCCGGCATGACCCGAGGGGGAGTCCCGATGCTGAAGCCAAGCCACCCAGGTGACCGGTGCCCCGGCTCGGCACCGCGAGCCGGGGATCGGGCACCCGCCGTGGTCGAACGACCCCCGGACGCCCGGCCCTTCACGCCCCCCTGCCGTCAGCTCCGTAGCCAGGCCCCCTGGACGACAAGTGCGGCCCCACTCCACGCCAATGACGGCAGCGCACCGGTAGCCGCCCCCGGCCCGGTGCACCGCCGTCCGACATCCCACGGAGAGCCATGACCGGCAGAGTCAGCGCCTGGCAGCCACTCTCGTCGAAGCGGACGGGCCCGGGCGGGCCCGAGCAGGACGAGCCGACTCAGCAGGACACCGCGGAGGACACCATGGAGAGTTCGGTCCGGGCGGAGCCGGGCGTCCGGGTGATGGGGATCGAGGCGCCGGCCCCCCGGTTCGCCCTGATGGTGATCTGGCTGGTCATCGGGGCCTTCCTCACCATGCAGATCGTCGACATCCTCGAAGAGGGCGTCGGCACCCTGACGATCGTCTGCTGCCTGACCGTGCTGCCGGCCAACATCGGCCTGCAACTGGTGCACACGCTCCCCCGGTTCCGGCACGTCCGGGCTTCCTACGGGCGCTGGACCCTGCTCGCCCAGGCCCTGCTCACCGTCGTGCCCGCGCTCTTCCTCGGCTGGCCGTGGGGCGGCATGGGCGGCTTCGTCGGCGGGTCGATGCTGCTGCTCCTGCCGCTGCGGGGCGCCCTGCTCGCCTTCGCCGGCCTGATCGCGGCCATCGGCACGGGCACCGCGCTGCAGCCCCACAGCACCGTGGGCAGCGTGCTCTACATGGTGGTGTCCACCCTGGTCACCGGCGTCATCGTGCACAGCCTCTCGCTGCTGGCCAACCTCACCCTCGCCGTGCACGAGGCGCAGGAGGACTTCACCCGGGGGGCCGTCATCAAGGAGCGGCTGCGGTTCGCCCGCGACCTGCACGACCTGCTGGGCTACAGCCTCTCGGCGATCACCCTGAAGAGCGAGCTGGCCCACGCGATGACCGTCCGCTCCCCCGACCGGGCCAGGGCGGAGCTGGAGAGCATCATCGAGCTGTCCCGCCAGGCCCTGCGCGACGTGCGCGACGTGGCCCGCAGCTACCGCTCGATGTCCCTGCTGACCGAGCTCTCCTCGGCCCGCTCGGTGCTCTCGGCCGCCGGGATCGACGCCCACCTGCGGGTCGAGTGCGGCCGCCTGTCGGCGGACGCCGACACGGTGCTGGCCACCGTCCTGCGGGAGGGGATCACCAACATGATCCGGCACAGCAAGGCGTCCCGGTGCACCATCGAGGCGGTCGCCGGGGACGGCACGACCAGGCTGCGGCTGGCCAACGACGGCGTCCCGGCCCGGGTCGGGGACGACAGCCGCCGGGGCGGCGGCCGGGGGACCAACCGGCGGGCGGGGGACGTCCGGTCGGAGGGCGGGGACCTCCCGCACCAGCCCGCCCCGGGCGACGGCCTCGCCCACCTGGGCGGCGGCGGCCTCGACAACCTGGCCGCCCGACTGGCCGCGGTCCACGGCACACTGTGGGCCGGTGTGCGCGAGGACGGCTGGTTCTCGCTGGAGGCCGAGATCACGGCGGACGCGAGGGACGGGGCGGCCGCGGCCCGCACGCCCCTCGACACCTCCCAGGAGGAGGACGAGGACCGGGTGGCGTAGCGCGCCCGAGGGGGAGCCGGTCCGGCGGACGGGCTCCCCCTCCCCTCGCTACACCCAGCCGGCCTCACGGGCGATCCGCACCGCGTCCAGCCGGTTGCGGGCGTTCAGCTTGACCACCGTCGAGGTCAGGTAGTTGCGCACCGTCCCGACGGACAGGAAGAGCCCCCGCGCGATCTCGGCGACCTCCGCCCCGTCGGCGGCCAGGCGCAGCACCTCGGTCTCCCGCTCCGTCAGCGGATTGTCCCCGCTGTCCCAGGCGGCCACCATCAGATCGGGGTCCACCACCCGCTCCCCCTGCATCACCCGGCGGATCGCCTGGGCCAGTTGACGCGGCGGCGCGTCCTTCAGCAGGAACCCGCGGACCCCGGCGGCGAGCGCCCGGCGGAACGTCCCCGGCCGGCCGAGGCTGGTCAGGATCAGCGTCCGGCACTCCGGCATCACCTCCTGCAGCCGGGCGGACGCGGTGAGGCCGTCCATCCCCGCCAGGTCGATGTCGATGAGCGCCACATCCGGCCGGACCTGCAACGCGGTCGGCACGATGTCATCGCCGTTGGCCAGCTCCGCGACGACCTCGATGTCCTCCTCCAGGCCGAGCAGCGCGACCAGTGCGCCCCGCACCATGTGCATGTCCTCGGCCAACAACACCGTGATGCTCACCAGTAGTTCCCCCGCCCGTCCACCCCAGACCGACCTGACTATCGTTCAACATCACTCGAAAGAATGCTACGCCACGGACACACCCGGTCAGATCCGTCAGCCCCACCCGCCTCATGGGCCCGGCCCCCCCACTGCCACCGGGGCGGAACGGGCCGACCACCCGCCCCGCCTCGGCGATCCACCGCCGGACCGTCAGCCGAGCCGCAGCTCGTGCAGCAGCCTCCGCTCCAACGCACTGAGCGGTTCCTGCGGGCAGAGCCGCTCGGGATGGCGCGGCCCGGGATCGGACAGCACCTCCGGCTCCATCTCCGCGATCTGCGGCGGAACCATCAGACCGAAGAACGACCCGAAGGCCATCAACCCGATCATCGCAGGCGAGTTCAGCAGCCTCAGCGCACTCCTCGTCATCATGGCAACCATCGCTGGGATGTTCTCCTTCCTGGCCGGGAGTCCGTTCCCCGCCGGCGACGAGTCTGTGCACCGCGACTCGAGAACGGCACAAGCACCGCACAAGAGCCGTCCGCCACACCCCGCCGGAACGACGGCAGCCTCACGTCGATCCGGTCCTGCGTTGAGTGGCAGGGTCCCCCTGGGCCTCGCCCTTGGCTGTGGGGCGACCAACCCGGACGATCTCGTGGATGTGCGTCGGATCAGCTCTGCACCCGGGAGCAGCTCCGCTCCGTGTCCCCCGCCGCCGATCCGCCCAGGCGGTAGGATCAGTGCGCTGCGCACCTTCCCGGAGGGTACGAGTTCTGGGTTCCGTACGCCCTCAACAGGCGGCGATTGGCGAATGGTTGTGCCCGTCAGGTGGTCACCATCTGACGTGAGCGTGGTTGCCCGGTAGGGCGCCCCCTGCCATTCCGATATCACTACCTGGGGATGGTCGCATGACCTCGATCGAGTACAAGCCTGCGCGTCGTGGACGGATCCGCGAGATCCTCACCGACGTCGTCGTCGGAGTCGTCACCAACATGTTGGTGACGGCGCTGACCTCGGTGGCGCACCTGCTCTTCTGACGCAGGTCAGTGGCGGGCCCGGAGAGCCCGCCACTTCACCCCTTTCCGCGCCTTCCGTCAGAACAACCGAAGGTCGTTCTTCGGCTTCTTCCGTCCCCGCTTCGGACGGACGTGGTGCCCTGGCAGGCTCTCCCGAGTCGGCCGCAATCCGTCGATCTCGGTCTCCCCGACAAGACCCTTGAGGTAGGCCCGGGTTTCCTCGTCCGTGGAATAGAGCACCGTCGCCCGGCTCGCCCGAGTCATCAACACGTGGTAGGCGTGCCGGATCAGGCGGGCGAACTCCTCGTCACCGACGCTGCTCGCGCTGACCTTCGGATCAAACGATCCCGGGACTCGCACCCGCCGCACACCTTCCGCCGACTTCTCCGTCTCCTTGCCCCGGCGGAACACCCACTGGCCGTCCCGGCGCACCATGTCATCGCCCATGATCACTCCGCACCAGTCCCACTCGAGGCCCTGCGCGGTGTACACACAGCCGATCTGGCCGATGCCGTTCTCGTGCATCGCCCACCTGACACCGGGCGGGACGCCGTCCGCGCAGAAGCTGTCGCTCTTCGCGTTCCACGGCTGGTGCCAGTCACCGATCCTGACGTCCCGCTCCAGTCGTTTCTCCCGGCCCAGGGGCTCGGTCCACGGCCAGCAGTAGCCGGCGACCATACGGGCGGATGCCCCGGCGCGCGCCTCGCCGAGGATGATGTCCCCGAGCGCGTCCGGCGTGTCCGCCACCTCGACATGCATCAGGCCGTCCGGCGTCCAGCGCTCAGGTTCGTCATCCGAGATACCGAGCAGCGCATGCACCCAACGGACGTACGCGTCACTTCCGCCGCATCGGAACTGCTCGCGAAGGCCGTACCGCACCACCGTGGCTCCGCGCCGATCGGCCGCCTGCCGGATCAGCTCGACCGTACCGACCTCCTTCGGACGGACGACCTGGCCTTCGTCGAGGAAGAAGACCGTCAGCCGGGACGCATCGAGGAGTTCGTCCACCTGCGGCCGGGATCCCTGCTTCTCCGGCGGCCAGAACCGGTTCTCGGAGCGGTCACGGAGGCGGTGTGCCTCATCGCAGATCAGGACGTCGAGCGGCGGGTCGGGCGTCGTGACGTAGTCGAAGAAGTAGGTGAAGGTCTCCTTGAACTCCCGGTCCCCGACGCCGACGTGCTCCTGCATCGCCGCGTTGAAGGCCCTGCTCCCGCTGGCGTAGTTGACGTTGCGGCCTTCGGCCTCCAGCTCCGCCTTGATCTGCAGGCCGATGGCGCTCTTGCCGGTGCCCGCACCACCGGTCACCAGGAAGACCACTCGTCGCTCGTCCGGAACCAGCGCGGACCGCTCCGAGGAGGGAAGTACCTTGGCCGCTGTCCCCAGGATCCGATCGGCCACCTCCTTCTGCCGTCCGCGCAGGGTGAAGACCGTGTCCGTGCCTCGGGACCACATCATCGCGTCGAGCAGCGGTGCGTTGCGCACGCCGATGCCCTGCAGTAGTTGCTCGGCCTCGGCGCCGCCGCCGTCGGCGGCGAAGTGTCCCTGCAAGTCGGTCAGCAACTGGTGACGACGGTCACCGGTGTACACCTGCGCGTAGGCACCCGTCGGCGCGTCCACGTCGATCAGTGGGCGGACCGAATCCTCGGTGGCGTTGTGCAGGTAGGCGAAGCCGCCGCACTCGATGTCGACCGTACCGAAGGGGCCCCGGCTGCCGGTGAACGCACGGTAGTACTCGCGCAGTTGAAGCGCGGGGTGCTTCTTGGGCTTCGCCAGGCCCGCCACGTAGACCTGGTCCGCGAAGGCCCGCTCGATCCTGGTCACCGTCGACCAGCGCTTCAGCTCCACCAACTGGACGGACGGCCGGTTCTCGCGTGGATGGCGGCCCACCAGGACGACGTCCACGAGTCTGGGACTGCTCCCCTTGATGTCCTCGTCGGCAGTCGCGGCGCACTCGACGACCATCTGCACATTGCCGCGATCAGCGGCGACCAAATCGTTCGCCAGACAGATCAGACTCTCCGCCCACGCGAACCGCTCCGTCTCCGAAGCCTCGTGCTCCCGGAACCTTCGCCACCGTTCGGCGAGATGCGGCACCATCCGGCGACGCGAGTTCAGAGTGAGCAGATCCTGCGCCGACAACTTCAGCAGGAGCATGGGCACGAACGGACTCCCCCAGACCGGACCACGAGTGATTCGTGCGGGTGGGGGCATGTCCTCAGCGGGAAGCCTGTCGGGCCGCAAACAGTACCGCCGATCCTCAATGCGGAAGCGGCCGTCGGTACACAATGCTCATCGACGGCACACCCGTCAAGAGATCGCCCCCGGCAAAGGCCGGCCCCGGGCGCCCGGAAGCCCGGCCCGGACCTCCGGGACCTGCTCATTCGCACCAGTTCTCGCCGGCCCGACCGGGCTGGTCCGGGACGACGTCCACCTCCACCGCGCCACGGAAAGCCCAGGTGTTCGAGCACCCGCTCAGGCACTCCGTTATAGGTTGGCCCAGTCATCAGCGCGGCCCGCCGGGCTTCCCTTCCGGGACATGCCCCCACCCGCACGAGTCACTTCGTGCTGCCTGGGAGCTTGTCTTGCTGTTCCGCGACTCCGCGTCTGCAGTCGCTGCCGAGAGCCTGGCCGGATCACTGGTCGTGCGTCTCATCGACCAGTTCGTCCACCGGCACGGCCACAAGCCCGGCCCGTCCGAGGTGCGCTCCTGGGAGCGGAGCATCCCGGCTCTGACCAACGCGCTCCTGGACGCCGGGCTCGGCATGGTCGAGGTGCTCCTCGAGTACTCGCTGCCCCTCAACAGCAAGCGCGCCGACGTCGTACTCGCCGGCGTCCACCCGACCACGGGCGAACCGTCCTACGTGGTGGTCGAGCTCAAGCAGTGGAGCAGCGCGCTCCCGGAGGACGGCGATCCCCTGCTCTGCCGGGTCGACGCCTACACCCGGCCGGTGCTGAACCCGATCGAGCAGGTCCGCGGCTACTGCGACTACCTGATCTCCTTCAACGGCGCACTCGCCACCCACCCCGAGCGGCTGTCCGGCGTGGCCTTCCTCCACAACGCGACGGAGTTCGGTGTCCAGGGCCTCTACGAGGTGCCGCAGGACGAGCGCGGCCGGCTCTTCACCGCCGAGCGCCGCGGGGAGTTCGTCCAGTACCTCCGCTCGAAGCTGAAGCCGGTCCCCGGCGCGGAGGCGGCGGACCAGTTGCTCGCGGGCAAGGCGGCCCCGTCCAAGCAGCTGATGGCGGTCGCCGCCGACGAGGTCCGCGAGCGCGAGCAGTTCGTGCTGCTGGACGAGCAGCGGGTCGCCTACGAGCTGGTGCTGCGCGCCGTCCGGCAGGCACAGCAGTCCGATCACAAGGAGGTCGTCGTCATCACGGGCGGCCCCGGCACCGGGAAGAGCGTCATCGCGCTGTCCCTCCTCGGTGATCTGTACCGGCGCGGTGTCACGGCCCTCCACGCGACCGGTTCCAGTTCCTTCACCACCACCATGCGCCGGGTCGCCGGGGCTCGGAAGCGTGAGGTGCAGGACCTGTTCAAGTACTTCAACAGCTTCATGACCGCCGAGCGCAACGGGCTGGACGTGCTTCTCTGCGACGAGGCGCACCGGATCCGGGAAACGTCGGCCAACCGCTACACCCGGGCCGCCCAGCGCACCGGGAAGGCCCAGATCGAGGAACTGATCGACGCGGCCCGGGTGCCGGTGTTCCTGCTGGACGAGCACCAGGTCGTCCGGCCGGGCGAGATGGGTACGGTGGCCCAGATCCGGGCCGCGGCTGCCGTGAAGGGCCTGGACTGCCAGGTGGTCGAGCTGGACAGCCAGTTCCGCTGCGGCGGCAGCGACGCCTACCTGCACTGGGTGGTCCGCCTCCTGGACCTCGAGGCCGGCGGCCCGGTCGGCTGGGAGCCCGACGGCAAGGTCGCCCTGGAGGTCGTGGACAGCCCCCAGGAGCTAGAGGCGTTCCTCGACGCCCGTCGCGCGGAGGGCTACGGCGCCCGCATGTCGGCCGGGTACTGCTGGAAGTGGACCACGAAGGTGGCCCCGGGCGACCCGCTCCCCCTCGACGTGCAGATCGGTGACTGGGCCCGGCCGTGGAACGTCTACGGCGACCGCTCGATCGCCGGCGCCCCGCCCGCCGCGCTGTGGGCCACCGACCCGGCCGGCTTCGGCCAGGTCGGCTGCGTGTACACCGCCCAGGGCTTCGAGTACGACTGGAGCGGCGTCATCCTGGGCCCGGACCTCGTCTGGCGCACCGACCACTGGGTCCCCGACCGGACGGCCTCCAAGGACCCGGTCTTCCGCAAGTCCACCACCGACGCCGACATCAGCCGCCTGATCCGCAACACCTACAAGGTGCTGCTCACCCGCGGAATGATCGGCACGGTCGTGTACTCCACGGACCCGGAGACGCGGGCCAAACTGCGGGAGCTGGTAACCGGACAACAGGTGGGACGGATCGAAGTGGAGCACAGCCGCCGCGGCTGATCACCACTCACTGATTCCACACACAGCACACAGGGCGGACCGGTGTGCACTGTTGGGAGCAAGCCGCGCAGACCGGATCCAGACGACACATGACCCCCAGTCAAGGGGTTCAACGATTGTCGACAGCCGAGGCCTCGAGGTCTCGGTCCTCCTGGCGCACGGCGGTGACGGCACTGGCGCCGGTGATCCGGCCTGGGGAGGCGTTGATCTCTTCTTGGTCGCACATCCGCTCGAGGAGCGGTATGGCAGCCTGGCTCGCCGTCCCGGTAGCTGCCGGGGGCCTGCGAACCCTCGGCGTAGGTGACGACTTCGTTGTGGCTGAGCATGATCGGTGGCGGGGTGTCGGCGGCCGCACCGGGCGCGACGGAGGTCAGCACCGGGGCGAGGCCGATCGCGGCGGCGATGGCCGGCCACGAGGGATGTTCGGACGGCGCGCGCCGAGGGCGACTCCGGGTGAAGCGGCAGGCATGGTGAGGTTCCCCCACAAAGTGATCTCCTGATCACGGCTGAGCAGGAAGGGATATGCGCCTGCAAAGGTTCTGTGCGGAGAGAATCAACAACGTATCGTCATCAGCAAAAGGACCGTCAACTTCGCTTTCCTGCAAGCCTGTCCCCTTTCGCCCGGCTGTTCCCGATTCCAAGGGGGCGTGACGCGTCTCACAGCGTCGGCGGACGCGAAATGTCCTGGACCTGGACGTGAACAGACCTTTACTCTCCGCCGGGGCCTTTCGTCCGCATCGTGTGCGGCCGACTCAATTCAGCCTGGGGGTAAGGGTGCTGATCAAGCATGTCCGTTTCCGTCGAGTGACGGGCAGGGAGGGACCGCCACCGGATCGGGCGCGGTCCCGGCTGGCCCTGGTGAGTTCCGTGGCAGTCCTGAGCCTGCTGACACCGGTGGTGCCCGCGTTCGGGGTGTCGGCCGACGGCCAGGACAGGATCTGGTCGCCGCCGAACACGCCGCTGCCGAAGACGTCCTCGGTGCCGGGCGCGCCCGACAGGCCAAAGGCTTCGCAGCCGCAGGCCGGTTCGTCCAACTGGGTGCCGCCGAAGGCGGTGCCGCAACCGAAGCACGGCAGCGCGGTGGTGGCCCTGGACGCGGCTCCAGCGTCGGGCACGTCGAAGGAGGCGGGTGCGTCCAAGCAGGCCGGCGACCTGCCGGTGTGGCTGGCCCCAGTCGCATCGGTCGCATCGGACGCAGGGAACACGGCGCCAGCCGCAACCTCCGTCCAGGTGCAGGTGGCGGACGAAAAGGCAGCGGCCGACGCCGGCGCCTCGGGCGTGCTGGTGTCGCTGGTGCGCGACGACGGCGCGGCGGAGTCGGGGAAGGTGCGGGTCGGGCTCGACCTGGCCTCGGTGGGCTTCGGTGGCGACTTCGCGCACCGCGCCCGGCTCGCGGTGCTGCCCGAGTGCGCGCTGACCACTCCGGACGTGGACGGCTGCCGGACGCGCACGCCGGTGGCCGCACACTACGACGAGCAGGCCGGGCGGCTGGTCGCGGACGTCGACCTGCCGGCCACCGGGCAGTCGACACAACCGCAGGCGAAGGCGGCGGGTGTGACCAGGTCAGCCGCTCCCGCAGCGGCGCCGCGGCTGCTGCTGGCACTGGACGGCGCGCCCGACAGCGGGACCGGCACCTACAGCGCCACCCCGCTCGCGCCCAGTCAGGCGTGGGCGGCGGGGAGTTCCTCCGGCTCGTTCACGTACAGCTACCCGCTCGTGGTCCCACCGACGCTGGGCGGCTCCGCTCCCTCGTTGGCGCTCGGCTACGACTCCGCGTCGGTGGACGGCAAGACGGCGTCCACGAACGCCCAGGCGTCCTGGATCGGCGACGGTTGGGACCTGAGTGCCGGCTTCGTCGAGCGCAGCTACCGCGTCTGCGACAAGGCGGGCGTCCCGGGTTCGGGCGACCAGTGTTGGGGAGGGCCGAATCTGACGCTGTCACTGGGTGGTCACTCGGGCGAGCTGGTGCCCGACGACAAGTCCTGTGTGGGCGGCACCGCCTCCGACGAGCAGTCGAAGTGCACCTGGCGGCTGAAGCAGGACGACGGCACCAAGGTCGAGTTCCTGACCGGTGCCAACAACGGTACGTGGAACGGCTCGTACCTGAAGGTGACCGAAACGGCGTCGGGCACGGCCTACTACTTCGGCCTCAACCAGATTCCGGCGGTGAACGGTTCTCCGTCCAGGACCGGGCCGGAGAGCAAGTCCACCTGGACGGTCCCGGTGTACTCGCCGAACGCGGGCGACCCGTGCTACGGCGCGGCCAAGGGCAAGGGCTCGTGGTGCCAGATGGCGTGGCGCTGGAACCTCGACTACGTCGTGGACCCGCACGGCAACCTGACCACCTACTCGTACACGCCCGAGACCAACTCGTACACACGCGGCGGCGGACAGAACGGGGGCAAGGGCGAGCTCGCGTCCTACACCCGCGGTGGCGTGCTCTCCTCGATCGGCTACGGGCAGTTGCTGTCCGACCAGCTCGCGGCCGGCGGTTCGTACCAGCCCGCCGTGAAGGTCGACTTCACCTCCGGCGAGCGCTGCCTGTCCGGGGACGCCGTCTGCGACCCGTCGAAGCGCACGGCGGCGAACGCGGCCAACTGGCCGGACGTCCCGATGGACAAGCAGTGCGCGGACAGCGGCGCCTGCACCAACTACGGTCCGACGTTCTGGTCCACGAAGTGGCTGAACACCATGACCACATCGGTGCGTTCGGGCAGCTCGTACCGCCCGGTGGACCAGTACGACCTCGTCCATTCCTTCAAGACGCCGCAGAACGCGACGGACAACGCCCCGATCGCGTGGCTGCAGTCGGTGAAGCGCACGGGCAAGGACACCACGAACGGTCAGTCGGCGCAGGAAGTACCGGAGGTGACGTTCGGGGAGCTGCTGCTGCCGAACCGGGTCGACGGGCTGGTGCCGGCGCGGCCACGCTACAACCGTCCGCGCCTGGCGACGATCACGACCGAGACCGGCGGATCGATCCTGGTGTCGTACACCAAGGAGTCCTGCTCGAGGACCGCCGGCCGGATGCCGGCCTCGGCGGACAACAACACCATGAGCTGCTTCGCCGTGAAGTGGTACGACACGAGCCTGAAGTCCACGGTGAATGACTGGTTCCTCCGCTACCCGGTGGACACGGTCACCGTGGACCCCAATGCCGCGCTGGTCACCGGTTCGGTGGCGACGACGACCACCTACACGTACGGCCCGGCCGCCTGGCACCGCAACGACAGCGCCCTGGTCGAGTCCGACTACCGGACCTGGGACCAGTTCCGCGGCTACGCATCCGTCACCACGGTGAAGGGGTCCGGCAAGGACGGACCGCAGGCCAAGTCGAGCACCAGCTACTACCAGGGGATGAACGGCGACTACAAGGCGGACGGCAAGACGCGGACGGCGTCCGTTGCCGGGGCGAAGAGCGGCAACAAGCCCGACGAGGAGTGGCTCCTCGGCCAGGTCCTGGAGACGGACAGCTACGCCGACGCCTCGGTGTCGGCCGCGGCCCCGCTCTCCTACACCGTCAACTCCTACCAACGCAGCGCCGATCTGAAGCCGACCGCCACGCACGCGCGCACCGGTCTGCCGAACCTGGAGGCCGGCTACCTGGCGACCACGACCACCACGACCACCACGACCGCGACCACGACGGGAGCCCGGACCACCTCGTCGGTGACCACGACGGACCCGGACAGCAACAACCGGATCACCACCTCGCTGAGCACCGCCGACGGAACGCCGGACGTGTGCACGCGGTACCGCTACGCGACCGCCGCGAACAAGGCGGTGACCGGGCTGGTGTCCGAGGTGCTCGTGATCTCAGGCGCGAACGCCTGCACGGTGAACGCCTCGCCCGCGAACACCGTCTCCGACACTCGCACGCTCTACGACGGGCAGGCGTTCGGCACGGCCGGCGCCAAGGCCGACGTGACCGGCAGCCAGGTGCTGGACCGCTACGACGCCAACGGCGCGGCGCAGTTCGTCACCACGGCGACCACCGGCTACGACGCGTACGGCCGGGTCACCTCGACCACCGACCCGACGGTCACCGACGGCGCCAACCCGAACGGAGCGGTCAGCACGGCCGCGTACAGCTCGACCAACGCGGGCGACCTGCCGAACAAGCTGGTCACCGGTGCTCCGGCCCCGGCCGGAGCACCGGACGCGGGCACCACCCGCACGGCGACCGTCACTCTCAACCCGGCCCGTGGCCTGCCGCTCACGACCACCGACCCCAACGGGCGCACGGTCATCCAGGCGTACGACGGACTGGGCCGGCTCACGGCGGTCTGGACGCCGGGGCGGGACGCCACAACGGGGGCGAACTTCACGTACGACTACGCGATGAACGGCACCAAGGCGCCGACCACCGTCACCAGCAGGTCACTGCGGTCCGGCGGCAACGCCTACGCCACGTCCGTCCAGATCGTGGACGGCCTCGGCCGGGTCGTGCAGACCCAGAGCGACCCGGCGACCCCCGCCTACCACGGCAGGATGATCACAGACACGTTCTACGACTCCCAGGGCCGGGTCAACCGCAAGTACAACACCTACTACGACGACACGAACGCCCCGAACACCACCCGGTGGATCCCGGACGGCGCGAAGGTACCGAACGCGAGCGTCGTCCAGTTCGACGGCCTGGGGCGGGCTGTGAGCACGCAGTTCGTGGCACTGGGCAAGGTTCAGACCGCGACCACCACCGCGTACCCCGGTGCGGACCGCGTCGATGTGACGCCGCCGACCGGTGCGACAGCAACCAGTACCGTCACTGACGCCCGCGGCCGCACCGCCCAGCTGTGGCAGTACCGGACGCCGACGGCGACCGGCAACCCGGCCGACGCCGACGTCAGCAGCTACACCTACCTGCCCGGCGGCCAGACGGCGACCCGGGTGGACGCAGCGGGCAACACCTGGAGCTACGGCTACGACCAGCGCGGACGCCAGGTGAAGGCCGACGACCCGGAGACCGGTGTGTCGACCCGCACCTATGACGCGGCGGGCCGAGTCGCCACCACGACGGACGCCCGCGGCCTCACCATCGCCACCACCTACGACCTGCTGGGACGCCGGACCGGCACCTTCAGCGGCACGGTAGCCCCGGCGAACCAGCTGACCGGGTTCACCTACGACACGGTCGCCAAGGGCCAGACCTCCGGCTCCACCCGGTATGTCGGCGGGGCGGGCGGTTCGGCCTACAGCAGGACCGTCACCGAGCTCGACACCGCTTACCGTCCGACGAAGACCACCGTCTCCATTCCCGGCAGCGACATCGGCAAGACCGGACAGGTGACCTTCGACTACGCGGCCGACTACGACCCGATCACCGGAGCGATCACCGCCGAGAGCCGTGCTGCGGCCGGCGACCTCGCCCAGGAGTGGATCACCTACAACTACGACAAGTACGGCCTGCTCAACGACCTGAGCGGCGCCGGCTACACCTACCTGCGGCAGGCCGACTGGGACGCGTACGGGCGCAACATCCGTACGACGATGAATCCGTGGGGCACCCAGATCGTCGCCACCAACACCTACGACGAGCCGACCGGGCGCCTGCTCACCCAGTACGTCGACAAGCAGACGGCGACGACGGGCAGCGTCCAGAACACCACCTACGCGTACAACCCGGCGGGTCGGATCACGGCGATCCGGACGATCCCGAACAACACCCCCGCCTCGACAGACCTGCAGTGTTTCACGTACGACTACCTCGGGCGCCTCACGTCCGCCTGGTCGGACACGGGACAGCTGAACCAGCCGACCCCGTCGGTGGCCGGGCAGGGAGCGTGCGCGAACGCCACTCCCAGCAGTGGTGCGGTGGCTCCGGCGAAGACGACGGTGGGCGGCAGCGCGCCGTACTGGCAGGAGTACAGCTACGACGCGGTCGGCAACCGCACCAAGCTGGTCATGCACAACCCGACCGGCGACCAGTCGAAGGACCTGACGATCGACCAGACCTTCCCGGCCGCCGGCACCCGCAACACATCAACCACCGCGACCGGCACGGGCGGTGGCACCGGCGGCCCGCACGGGCCGACGACCGTGACCTCCACCTTCCCCGACAACGGGAGCACACCGGGCGGCTACCAGTACGATGCGGCCGGGAACACCACGAAGATCTCCAACCCGGGTGCCAACAAAGCCATGGGTGCGGGCTTCGTGCTCAACTCCGGTGAGTCGGTGCGTTCCAACAGCACCCAGCTCACGATGCAGCCGGACGGCAACCTGGTGCTGACCTCGCTGCGGACCGGTCTGATCACCTGGTCGACCAACACCGCCAACCACCCGGGTGCGTGGGCGACGATGCAGGACGACGGCAACTTCGTCGTCTACGACCCGCAGCGGGTGCCGCTGTGGTCCTCCCAGTCGTGGGTCGGCCCGAACAGCAAGTTCTTCGCGGTCGTCCAGGACGACGGCAAGTTCATGGTCTACGGGCCGGGCTGGAGCCCGAAGTGGGACTCCAAGACCTGGAACGCGGTGGACGCAGCGAACGGCGCGGAGATGACCTGGGACATCGAGGGCAAGCTCGCCACGATGAAGCAGGGCAGCGCGACCACCAGCTACGTCTACGACGCCGACGGCAACCAGTTGGTCCGCCGCAACCCCGGCAGCGTCACCGTCAACCTGGGCGACGACGAACTGGTCTACGACACGAACGCCAAGTCCAGCTCGGGAAGCCGCTACTACACCCTTCCCGGCGGGGTGGCCCTGGTCCGCCAGGGCCCGACCAAGCTCACCTTCCAGTTCACCGACCATCACAACACCGGCACCCTGTCCATCGACTCCGCCACCACCGGCGAGAACCGCCGCTGGACCGACCCCTTCGGCGCCCTCCGCGGCTCCGGCACCGCCAACTCGTGGGCCGGCGACAAGGGATTCGTCGGAGGCCTCAAGGACGACGCCACCGGCTTCACCAACCTGGGCGCCCGCCAGTACCAGCCCAGCACCGGCCGCTTCCTCAGCCCCGACCCGCTGCTGGCGGCGAACGATCCGCAGCAGTGGAACAGCTACGCGTACAGCCACAACAACCCGGTCAACAGGGCGGACCCGTCCGGGCTGTACGACCCGGACGTCCGAGCCCTGGAGCTGAAGGAACGGGTGGACCGGGAGAACGCCGCGAAGAACTGCGGCGGCCCCGGGAACACCGGCCCGACCGTCTGCCCGGATGGGAGCAGCTGGGAGGACAACCGCCCGACCCCGAGTCAGCTGACAGCCCTGAAGTACCGGATCCAGATGAGGAATCTCATCGCGGAGAGCGGTGACGACTATTCGGACACCGAGGACAGGGTGTTCAAGAAGCACGCACCCGGTCCGCATGACCGGAAGGTGAAGATCCTCATGGGCGAGGTCGTCGCGGGGTTGAACTTCGAGGGGCTCAAAGGCTCCAACACGTTCTACGTGGCGGCCAAGCTGCTGGCCCACTACCTGGACGCGAGTGGAACACCTTTCGAGCTCCACCCCGACAGCATGATGAACGAGATCCCGGCCTTCAAGAACGACGTCAAGAAGTACCTGACCGGTGACGCCGCCGGGAAGGAGACATTCGACTCGGGCTGGCAGAGGAGCCGTGCCAACGAGAAGGACGGGGACTCGAGCATCGGATGGTTCTACGCCCTGAACAACTTCCAGTGGAGGGTCTCCGGCGTGAACCGGAAGGACGGTGGGCCAGAATACAAACTGGAGATCCGCAAGCGCTACGACTGGGGTACCCCCAGTGAGGGTCGGGATCTCCTGCACAAGCTCCACATCAAGGTGACCCAGCCGGAGATCGCCCACCTCAACACCGTTGGGCTGGCTCAGGACTTCGATGTGTTCGGTTCGGCGACTATGCGAGGAGTGCCTGGATGACAACTCCGGTGAAGTTGATACGCGCTTGCCTGGTGGGAGCCTCGCTCTTGGCGGTCGCGGCCTGCGGCAGCGCGACGGTCGGCAGCACGTCCGCCGGCGGCGCGTCCACAACGGCGTCGTCCGATGCATCCGACGCGACGGTTCTCGGGCTGCCCAGCGCCGAACAACGGCGGGCGTACGGCGTGACCGTGCCGCCGGGCGCGACCGACGTCAGCTACGGGTTCTACAAGGTCGGCGGTGGCGGAGATCTCTGGACGACGTTCAAGACCGGGCAGGAGGGCCTCGATGCGTTCCTCACCGGTCTCGGACTCAAGGAGTCCGACCTGAACCCCGGTGTCCAGGAGTTCACCGACGCCGATCTCAAGCTCACCGGCTGGTCGATCGATCCCACCCACACGCTGAAGGGCATCATGGCCCCAGCCAAGGAGGAGGACATGAAGAGCCCGAGCCACACGATCGTCGTGGACTACACGGGTCCCGGCCCGTTCACGGTGTACGTCCTGGCGGGCAAGCCATAGCGCCCCCTTGAGGCCAAGACCGGCCGCGTCTGCCGCTCTTCGCGGCGGGCGCGGCCGCTGTGGTGTCAGGACCGGCCCGTCGACGTGTTCCTGGGTGTCACCGCCGACGACCGCCGAGCATCCCGGGCCGACCGTCCGCTTCCTGGAGCCTCCGCCGGCACGGCAGCCTCGCCACGTTCTCCACCATCCACGACCTGCGCCACCTCGTCGAAGCCCGCGCCCTCGACGGCACGCAAACCCCCACCCACGACACTGCCTCGGTGAACCCACTGTTCAGCCAGGCAGCCGCAGCAGAACCGGCACACGACCGCCGCCCGAGAGCTGTCGGGACCACCGACCGACAACCGAAGTCCGCCCAAGCGCATGACCCGCCACCGGCGCCACAAGCATGCCCAAAACCCGGAAGCCATAGCCGCTTTGGCGCCGACGGCAGACACGACCAGCTACCGATGACACACAGCTACATCAAGGAAACGGGCACAAGCCTCAATACTGGTGCACTGGAACGCTCCACGCCCCCAAGTGCGCCCCCACGACGTGGATGTGCACGAGCGTTCACGACCACACTGTGACCACCACAGCAAAAAAGGCCGTCTCCACTTTCCAGTGAAAACGGCCTCCGACCTGCGAAAACGCTGGTCGGGACGACAGGATTTGAACCTGCGACCCCTTGACCCCCAGTCAAGTGCGCTACCAAGCTGCGCCACGTCCCGTGGTCTCGGCGCCGTGCGGCGGGGCCTGGGGGGCTCTGCCGGTGGGCTTCTCGACCTTGTCTCCGGTGTCCCGGCGACGTGGAAAACAATACAGCACGTCGGGGGGTGCTCGCTGCCAGGTTTCGGGGGTCGGGTGGCGGGTGGGATCAGGGGGTCGGGTGGCGGGCGTCGTAGGTGAGGAAGGCGGGGCGGCGGGCGGCGAGGAGGAGGACGCAGGCGACGCAGGCGAGCCCGCCGGTGATGACGGAGGTGGCGGGGTTGCTGAGGGCGGCGACGGCGCCGGACTCGAAGTCGCCGAGGCGGGGGCCGCCGGCCACCACGACGATGAAGATGCCCTGGAGGCGGCCGCGCATCTCGTCGGGGGCGGCGACCTGCATCATCGTGTTGCGGAAGATCATGCTGACGGTGTCCGCGCAGCCGGCCACCGCGAGCAGCAGGAGGCCGAGCCAGAGGTTGTGGAGGGCGCCGAAGGCGGCGATGGCGAGGCCCCAGGCGGAGACGGCCGCCAGGATCGCGACGCCCTGGCGGTGGACCCGGCCGACCCAGCCGGAGAAGAGTGCGCCGATCAGGGCGCCGACGGCCGGGGCGGAGACCAGCAGGCCGACGGTGCGGGCGTCGCCGGCGTAGAAGGTGACGGCGATCGCGGGGAAGAGGGCGCGGGGCATGCCGAAGATCATCGCGGCCAGGTCGGCGAGGAAGCTGGTGCGCAGGTTGGGCTGGTCGCGCAGGAAGCGCAGGCCGTCGAGGACGGAGGCGCGGCCCTTGCGGTCGCCCTCCGGCCGCATGGCGGGCAGGCGCCACATGGCGTAGAGGGTGCCGGTGAAGGCGACGGTGTCGACGAGGTAGGCGGACTGGGCGCCGAAGGCGCCGATCAGGACGCCGCCGAGCATCGGCCCGACGGTGAGGCCGAGGTTCATGCTGATGGTGTTCAGGGCGTTCGCCGCCGGGAGCCGGTGGGCGGGGACCAGCCGGGGGATCATCGCCGAGCGGGCGGGCGAGCTGAGGGCGAAGAATCCGGCCTGGACGGCGACGGCGGCGTAGAGCACGGCCACCTGGTCGAATCCGGCGAGGGCCTGGGCGGCGAGCAGGGCGGAGACGACGGCCAGGCCGGCCGAGCCGACCAGGCCCAGCTTGCGACGGTCGACGGTGTCCGCGATGGCGCCGCCGTACAGGCCGAAGGCGACCAGCGGGACGAGGGAGAAGAGGCCCACCAGGCCGGTCGCGAAGGCGGAGCCGGTGAGGTCGTAGACCTGGACGGAGACGGCGACCGCGGTCATCTGCTGGCCGACGGAGGACACCGCCTGCCCCGACCAGACCCGGCGGTAGTCGGGGTGCTCACGCAGGGGGCTGAGGTCGGCGAAGGCCCGTCGGTACCAGGGGAGGCCGGATATCTCCTCCGGTGCCCCGGCGACAGGAAGGGCAGAACCGGCGGGCGCCGCCGACGCGCCGGGCGCAGCGGGGTCGGCGGCGGTCGAGGTATCAGGAGGTTGGTTGGTGGTCACAACCCTCCATGGTCGCCTCGACCCCCGCCGCACCCCACGGCGGGGGCGCCCTGCGGCGTGTGCCCTGCGGGGGGGGGCGCCCTGCGGTCCGCTACCGGGTGAGCACCTGCTTCTCCCCCGCCTCCACCGCGAAGTCCAGCCGGTTGCCCGGCGGCGGGAACGGGCAGATGAAGTGGTCCGCGAAGGCGCAGGGCGGCAGGTAGGCCCGGTTGAGGTCGAGGACCGTCCGGCCCTCCGCGTCCGGCGCGGGCAGGGTGATGAAGCGGAAGCGGTAGGTGTCGACCCCGCTGGTGGCGTCGGCGATGACGCCGGTGAGGTGGGCCCCGGAGCGGCCGACGGTCAGGGTGCGGTGTTCGCCGGCCACCGTGAACTCGATCCGCCCGGTGACCGCCAGCGGCCGGTCCTTGCCGTCCGCGTTCGGTACGACGACGGACTGCCCCTCCTCCTCGAAGGGGGTGTAGACCGCGGGGACGGCCCATTCGGGCGCGTAGGGGTACGCCGAGATGCCGGCGAAGCCGGTCCGGCCGGGCGAGGCCGGGTCGAAGACCCGCAGGGCGAGCTCGCCCTCCCGCTCGATCGGGACGAGCAGCACCTCGCCCAGGGCGGCGGTGTCGGCGGCCGGATCGGTGTCCGGGCGCAGCAGCACCTCGCCGTCCACCAGGCCGTCGGCGCCCCCAGTACCCCCAGTGCCCCCGGCGCCGTCGACGGTGATGCCGTCGGCCGCCGCGGCGCGCACCCGGACGCCCTCGGCGTCGGCCCACCAGAGCCCGGGCAGGCCCGGGACCTCGGCCGGCTCGGGCCCCAGCCAGTGCGTGCCGGTGAGTGCCAGCTGGCCGTGCGGCGCGCTCACCGACGCCGCCCGCCCGTCACTCCAGTGCTTCCAGTCCTCCGCGGCCGTCGCCGTCATCGGTCAACCCTCCCGGTCCGGTCCCGCGGACGGCCCGCCGTTCGGGCCGTCCGTATCGGTCATCCTGCACAACACCGCCCGCCGGTGCGGATCATTCCCGGGCCCCCGCACGCCGCCGGAGCCGTAAGGAGACTGCAATGCGGCGGCAACACGCGGCACCGGGCCGTGCCGGGGACAGCCCCCGACAGCCCCTGACCGGCCGGCGCCCGACCCGGAACGACCCGGAACGACCCGGAATGGCCCGGAACGACCCGGAACGGCCCGGGACGCCGCGGTCAGCCCTTCAGCGGCCGGAACAGGCCCTCCTGCACCACCGACACCACCAGTTGCCCGTTCCGGTCGTAGATCTGCCCGCGGGCCAGGCCGCGCGCGCCGTGGGCGATCGGCGACTCCTGCTGGTAGAGCAGCCACTCGTCGGCCCGGAACGGCTGGTGGAACCACATCGCGTGGTCGAGCGAGGCCATGTCGAAGTGCCGGGGGCCCCACAGCGGCTCGACGGGGGCGCGGACGGCGTCCAGCAGCGTCATGTCGCTGGCGTAGGTGAGGGCGCAGACGTGGATCAGCGGGTCGTCCGGCAGCGGGCCGTTGGTGCGCAGCCACACGCCGCTGCGCGCCTCGACGTCGACCAGCTCGTCCTTGTGCCAGCGCAGGCGCTCGACGTAGCGGATGTCGAAGGGCTGGCGGCGGGTGATGAACGGGGGCAGCTCGCCGAGCCGGGAGCCGACCTCGTCCAGCGCGCTGGGCAGTTCCTCGGGCGCCGGGACCGCCGGCATCGGGTACTGGTGCTCGATGCTGCCCTCCTCCGGTCTGTGGAAGTCGGCGGTGAGCGAGAAGATCGAACGGCCGCCCTGGATGGCGAGCACCCGGCGGGTGGTGAAGGAGCGGCCGTCGCGGATCCGGTCGACCTGGTAGACGATCGGCACACCGGGGACCCCGGGGCGCAGGAAGTACGCGTGCAGCGAGTGGACGGGGCGCTCGCCCTCGACCGTGCGCCCCGCCGCGACCAGCGCCTGGCCGGCGACCTGCCCGCCGAAGGTGCGCTGCAGCGCCTCCTCGGGGCTGCGCCCACGGAAGATGTTCAGTTCGATCTGCTCCAGGTCGAGCAGATCGACGAGGTCGTCGACGGGGGTACCCATGGGCGCGCTCCCTCTCCTGGTTCCGCTGGTTCCGCTGGTTCCGCTGGTTCCGTTCGCTCCGCCGGTTCCGTTGATTCCGTTGCTTCCGGTCCGGCTCTCCAGCTCACTCGAATTCTCCGGCGGCCCGGGACATTCCCGCTCACCGGCCGTCCGCCACCGATTCACTCGAACGAGTAAGCGAAACCCGAAAACGAATGGACAGGCGGCAAAGTGTCCGGGTAGACCGCTCACCACGGACGGCAGCCGCCCGCTACGCCCCCAGTCCCGACTGCCGCACCGTGATGTTGAGCCGCCCCGTCAACCCCAGCCCGAGCGCCGGATCGGCCGTCCCCGGAAGCGTCCGCACCACCCCGTGGTACGCGAACCGGGCCGGGCCGCCGAACACCAGGAGGTCACCGCTGTGCAGTTCCAGGTCGGTCCACGGCCGCGTCCTGGTCTCGGTGTTCCCGAGCCGGAAGACGCAGCCGTCCCCCAGCGACAGCGAGACCACCGGCGCGTCCACGCGCTCGTCGCGGTCCTGGTGCAGGCCCATCTTCGCGCCGTGCGGGTAGTGGTTGACGATCGCGGTGTCCGGCTCGTAGGCGGTCGCGCCCGCGATCCCGTCGACGTGCTCGCCGTAGGCGTCCGCCACCGCCCGCCGGGCCAGCTCCCCGAGCAGGGCCGGGAACGGCTTGACGGGCGCGCCGTCCTCGGCGACCCGCGCGTAGCCGTACGGGTACCAGTGCCAGCCGAGGCTCACCATCCGCACCGACATCAGCCCGCCGGTGGGCATCCGCACGCTGTGCAGTCCGGCCGGTGGCACCGCCCACTCCCGACAGGCGGCGACCAGGCGCAGTTGCGCGGCCCGGTCCAGCCAGCCGGGCAGCAGGACGGCGCCGGGGGCCGGCTCGGTCCGCACCCGGGCGCGGCCGACCGGGCCCTTGCCCGAACCACTGCTCCGGCCCCGGGTCGGCCCCCCGCCCAGGTCGTCGAACAGCTCACCCTGGATCACCCCACCATCCTCCCGCACCGGCCCTGCCGACGGACCGGTCGGCCCTGCCAACGAACCGGTCGCCCCCGCCGACGGACCGGCCGGCCGGGCCGGAGAGCCGGTCCGTCAGCCGGCCCCGACGCGCCGGGAACGCCGACGGCCGCTCCCCCGCGTGGCGGAGGAGCGGCCGTGACGATCCGAGCGACCAGGGGTCAGCTCACCGGGTCTCAGATGCTGAGGATCTGGCCCGGGAGGATCAGGTCGGGGTTGCCACCGATGACCTTGGCGTTGTTCTTGTACAGGTCGTGCCAGTCCAGGCCCTGCGCGGCGGCGATGGAACTCAGGGTGTCACCGGACTTGACGGTGTAGTCGCCCTTGGCCGGCTTGGCGTCCTTGGAGCCGGTCCAGGACTTGGCACCGTTCCAGGACTTGGCGGCGTCCTTCTTCGACGCGGCGTCGGTCTTCGCGGCGTCGGCCTTGGGCGCGGCAGCCTTGGGCGCAGCGGTCTTCGGCGCGGCGTCAGCCTTCGGCGCGGCAGCGGCCTTCGGGGTGGCGGTCTTCGGCGCGGGGGTCTGCGCCGGCTTGGCGGCGGAGGTGCCGGCCGAGGTGTCGACGGCGGCCGGGGCGCCGCCCTTGGTCAGGCCCGCCTTGACGGAGCAGACCGGCCAGGCACCGGGGCCCTGCGAGGCGAGGACCTTCTCGGCGACGGCGATCTGCTGCGCCTTGGTGGCCTGGTGGGCCTGCGCGGCGTAGGCGTTGCCACCGAAGGCGGCCCAGGTGCTGGAGGTGAACTGCAGACCGCCGTAGAAACCGTTGCCGGTGTTGATGGCCCAGTTGCCGCCGCTCTCGCACTGGGCGACGGCGTCCCAGGTGGAGACCGGGGCGGCGGAGGCCGAGGTGGCCGTGACGAGGCCGGCCACCGGCAGGGCCGCGACAGCGGCGCCCGCCACGACGGCCATCCGAACGCGGTTGCGCTTGGTGGCGGCGGTGGTGGTGGCAGCGGCGTTCTCGTTACGGAAGGTCATGAGGTTCCTCTCGACAGCCCCGGGCGGGCATGCGGAACCAGGCCCTGGAGAGGGCCGCGTTCGCTTGCCGCGTCCGTCGGACGGCCGTGCACGTGTCGGACGTGCCGCTGCCGCCCCGGCCACCCAGCCGCTCGCCGACGACCTGTTCGAGCGATCGTGTCGGCGGGCACCTGCCGCGCCCGGCCGGGGCCGGTGGGCGGTGCGTCGGGGGTGAGCCCGGGTGGCGCTCGTTGCGCCGCCAAAGAAGCTACGAGCCGGTAGGCGGTGAAACCAAAACTCCACGGGTCTGCCCAGCTCAGCGAAGGGTTACCGCCGGTAATGGCCACATATTCATGCCCGAAATGTCGGATTTGACCATCGATTCCTAGATCAAACATCGCGACGGCGTGACCCACCCCACAGTTTCAATCCGGCAGTCCTGACACCGACATCGACAGATTGCGACCACGAGAACACGCGGCGCGGTCGGATCCGGGGCAATTCCCGTCAGCCTCGTCGACCACCCGTGACGCCTGACACAAGGGCCCGTTGGGCATGCCGACCTCCCCTAGTCCGCCCCCATGACCCACCCGCACCCATCCGAGGAGTCCCCGTGCCGCGCATGCTCGACGTCAGCGACGAGGTCCGGTCCGAGATCGGCGACGACGAGGCCGACCGCCTGCTCGGCGGCGACCGCGCCCCCGACAGCTACGAATGCACCTCCTGCCGCACCCCCGGCGACACCCACGCGGAGCCCACCAGCACCGTGCTGTTCGTCGGCGACGAGACGGCCGTGCTGGCCTTCGCCCACGCCCGCTGCATCCCGTCCCAGGTGGTACCGGTCGCCGAGGAGCAACTGGTCGGCGCCGTCCGCAGCATCAGCCAGACCCAGCCCGCCGGCCTGGACGCGACCGCCCCCGTCGCCGCCCCGAACCTCACCCTCCCGGCCCCGGCCTCCCCCTCCGACTCACCCGCGCAGCCGACCGCCCCCGGACAGGCCGCCATCCTCGGCATCACCTGCGGGCTCGTCCTGCACGGCAAGGTCGGCCACGCCTCCCTGGTGGTCGAGCCCACCGGGCCGGTCGGCCGCCCCGGCAGCACCTCCGGCGAGGACGAGTTCCTCGACCTGCTCCAGGACGCGGGCTTCCAGCCGGTCGCCGACCTCGACGAGACGCCCGAGCAACTGCCCGGCTGGTCGGTCCTGGTCGCGATGGGCAAGCTGCACGCGATCCTGCAGCCCGCCGCGGCCGGCGGCAGCACCGGCTGGTGGCAGGCGCACCAGCCGCTCCAGGTCACCGACGCCTGGCGGATGGCCGCCAGCCAGCTCTCCGAGGTGACCATGTACGCCGTCCCGGCCGGGATGGTCGGCCGCCAGCCCCGCGAGGACCTGCTGCGCCAGGCGCTGGAGCGGGCGGTCGCGCTCGGCCAGGTGGTCGCCGCCTCCCTCCCGCTGGCCGGCACCTGATCCGACGCCCCCGGGCCCGTCCGACGGTGACCGCGTCCGACGGTGACCGCGTCCGACGGTGACCGCGTCCGACGGTGACCGCGTCCGACGGGCCCGGCCCGGCGGACCGCCTCCGCCGGGCAGCCGTCCGCCCCGACGCTCAGGTCCAAGCCTCAGACCCGACCCTCTGGCCCAAGCCTCAGACCCGACGCTCAGGTCCAACGCTCAGACCCGGTCCCGGGCTCCGGGGGTCCAGACCCCCGAGGCCCGGATCCACCCGCCCCGCCGGGGCCGTACCCCGAGCGCCCCGCATCCCCGCCGCCTCTCACTCGTTGGCCCCTACGTGTACAGCTACGACGTCTCCGCACCCGCCGGACGGTCGGCCACCGCCCCTCGCCCGATCCCGGGCATGCGCCCGTCGTACGACGCGGAGCACCCGCACTCGACGACCCCGATCTACGACGAGCTGTACTCGGAGTACCGACGGCTGTTCCGCGCCCTGCCCGGTGACCGCTCGGGCGAGGAGGACCTGCTGTTCACCGGCTTCGCGATCCGCGACGGCTACCCGCTGCTCGGCGAGCAACGCCAGTACCCGCCCCAGCAGCAGGTCTTCCACACCTACGCGGGCCAGCCGTCCGGCCTGCCCCAGTTCATGCCGACGCAGTCGCAGCACTCCCCGCCCACCGGTCACACCGAGCACTCCCCGGCCAACGCCGCCCAGCACGCCGGTCACCTCACCGGCCACCAATACGGCGGACACCAGCACAACGGGCACCTCACCGACGGCCGACCCGGTCGGCACGGCGGGCACAACGGGCACAGCGGGCACCACGGCAGCCAGCCCGAAGCCGCCCCCGGCAACGACGGCCACGGCCAGGCCGCAGCCCCCTCCCCCCAGTTCACCAACGGCCAGGGCTGGGTGGCCGCCGGTTACCTCGGCGCCGTCCCGCACCCGGCGCCGGCACCGCCCCCGCCGCCCGCCCCGTCCCCCGTCCTGGGCACGGTCACCGGCCTCGCCGCCGCCCCGCCGCCCTCCGGCGGCCGCCACCGCCAGATGCTCTCGCTCCCCCCGGGCCGCACCGGCGGCCACTGAGTCCTCGCCGCGCCCACACCCACGTCCGCACCCGCACCCGCGATCCCGACAACGGCCGAGGGCCCCGCCACCACCGGTGACGGAGCCCTCGAACCCGCAGGCGGGAGATCGCGCAGTCGCGTACCGCCTCGGACACCTGCAACGACAACGACAACTGCAGCTACAGCTGTAGTTGCAGCCGTTACTTCCTCTTCCGCTTCTCCCGGACCCGCACCGAGATCGAGATCGGCGTCCCCACGAAGCCGAACTCCTCGCGCAGCCGACGCTCGATGAAGCGCCGGTAGCCCGCCTCCAGGAAGCCCGAGGCGAACAGCACGAAGCGCGGCGGCCGGGTGCCCGCCTGGGTGCCGAACAGGACGCGCGGCTGCTTGCCGCCCCGGATCGGGTGCGGGTGCGCGGCGACCAGTTCACCGAGGAAGGCGTTCAGGCGCGCGGTCGGGATGCGGGTCTCCCAGCCCTCCAGCGCGGTCTCGATCGCCGGGACGAGCTTCTCCATGTGCCGGCCGGTCTTGGCCGAGACGTTGACGCGCGGGGCCCACTGCACCTGGACGAGGTCGCGCTCGATCTCGCGCTCCAGGTAGTACCGGCGCTCCTCGTCGAGCTGGTCCCACTTGTTGTAGGCGACGACGACGGCGCGCCCGGCCTCGACGGCCATCGAGATGATCCGGGTGTCCTGCTCGGCGAGGGTCTCGCTGGCGTCGATCAGGACGACCGCGACCTCGGCCTTCTCCAGGGCGGCGGAGGTGCGCAGCGAGGCGTAGAAGTCGGCGCCGGCGGTCAGGTGGACCCGGCGACGGATACCGGCGGTGTCCACGAACTTCCAGGTCTTGCCGCCGAGTTCGATCATCTCGTCGACCGGGTCACGGGTGGTGCCGGCCAGCTCGTTGACGACCACCCGCTCCTCGCCGGCGACCTTGTTCAGCAGGCTGGACTTGCCGACGTTGGGCCGGCCGATCAGCGCGATCCGGCGCGGGCCACCGGGAGCGGCGTCGCCGAAGGTCTGCGGCGGGGCCTCGGGCAGCGCGTCCATGACGGCGTCCAGCAGGTCACCGGAGCCACGGCCGTGCAGTGCGGAGACCGGGAACGGCTCGCCCAGGCCCAGCGACCACAGGTAGGCGGCCTCGGCCTCGGTGGACGGACCGTCGACCTTGTTGGCGCACAGGACGGTCGGCTTGCCCGCCCGGCGGATGATCTTGATCAGGGCCTCGTCGGTGTCGGTGGCGCCGACCTTGGCGTCCACCACGAACAGCACCGCGTCGGCCTGCTCGATGCCCAGCTCGGCCTGGGCGGCGACCATGGCGTCGATGCCGAGGACGTCGATCTCCCAGCCGCCGGTGTCGACCACCTTGAAGCGACGGCCGTTCCAGCTGGCCTCGTAGGTGACCCGGTCGCGGGTGACGCCCGGCTTGTCCTCGACGACCGCCTCACGGCGGCCGATGATGCGGTTCACCAGGGTCGACTTGCCGACGTTCGGGCGGCCGACGACGGCCAGCACCGGCAGTCGGACGTGCTCGGCGCCGTCCTCGCCGTCGAAGGCGTCGAGGTCGAAGCCCTCTTCGGCCGCGAGGGCCATGAACTCGGCATAGTCGGCGGCGTCCAGCTCACCGGGCCCGGAGGCGGAGTGCTCTGCGGTCATGTTCGTCTGTTCCGTTTCCCGGCCCGGCCCTTCCCAGGGGCGCGCCGTGCGTACCTGCCCCGCTGGGGCAGCGCGATGGTTTCCGCCGCGGCGCCTTGACGGCCCGCGGTTCATTCGATGGTCGGCTGATCTGACCGGAACCGGCTGATCAACCTGGAGGCCGGACCCGCACGGCCCGACCGGAGTCGGACCGAAAAGGCCCTACCGAAAAGGCCCGACCGGAGAGGTCAGACCGACGACAGCCCGGCCCGCTCCTCCACCAGGGCGGCGATCCGGTCGATCACCTGCTCCAGGGTGAGCTCGCTGGTGTCCACCAGCACCGCGTCCGCGGCCTGGGCCAGCGGCGCCGTCTCCCGCGAGGAGTCGGCGGCGTCGCGGCGCGCGAGGTCGGCAGCCATCGCGATGATGGTCGCCTCGTCGACGCCCTTGGCCCGCAGCTCGGCCGCCCGGCGCTCGGCCCGGGCCGCCTCGGAGGCGGTCAGGAACACCTTGACGGTGGCCCGCGGGAACACCACGGTCCCCATGTCCCGGCCCTCGGCGACGATGCCGCGCTCCGCGACCTCGGCGCAGCCGCGCTGCAGCTCCACCAGTCGGGTCCGCACCATCGGCACCGCGGACACGGCGCTGACCTGCGCCGTCACCTCGGGGCCGCGGATCGGGCCGGAGACGTCCTGCCCGTCCACGGTGATGGTCGGACCGTCGGCGTCCGTACCCGACACGATGACGGGCTTGCCGCACGCGACGGCCACCGCCTCCGGGTCGTGCACGTCGACGTCGTTGGCCAGCATCCACCAGGTCATCGCCCGGTACATGGCACCGGTGTCCAGGAAGCTCAGCCCCAGCCGGGCGGCGACCGCCCGCGAGACGGTCGACTTGCCGGAGCCGGAGGGTCCGTCGATGGCGACGACGACCGGGGCGTGCGCTCGGTCGGCAGTGTCCACGGGAGCGAACCTCTCTTTGAGCCTGCTGAGGCATGGAAGCCGACGCCTGCGCGGGCGGACGGCCGGGGATGTCTCCCTCAAGGTTAATGGACCGCCGCCGGACCTCGCCCCGGTCGGGTCAGCGCCCCGCCTTCCCCGGCACCGAGCCCGGCCTCGACCTCGACCTCGACCTCGACCTGAGCCGCGACCGCGACCTCGACCTCGACCTCGACCTCGACCCGAGCCTCGACGTCGACGATCACAGCCCGCCCCCGTTCTCCAGCACCGCGTTCCCGAGCCGGGGCCGCACGTACTCGCCGTCCCACTCGATCCCGAGCACCCCGCCGACGAACAGCATCGACCGCTCGACGCCCAGGTGGTCCCAGACGAACGGCACCGTCGACAGGTGCGAGGGGAAGTCGCTCACCGCGAAGGCGTCCCGGTGGTAGGCCGACCCGGCGGCCTCCCGCCAGCCGAAGGTCTGCCGCAGCCGGGGCCCGTCCGGGGTCTGGGTGTGGGCGAAGAGGGCGGTGAGCCAGCCGGTCACCCGGGGGCCGCCGGACAACGACTCCCACTTGTACAGCGAGCGCCAGAAGCGGTCGTCCACCGGACCGCCGGCCGCCGTCGCCGCGATCTCCGCCAGCACCGGGCGCAGTTCGGCGAACCACGGCGCCAGCCAGTCGAAGCGCCCGGCCAGCCCGCCGACCCGGTCCGCCAGCAGCGCCCAGTCCCCGGCGGTGCCCTCCAGCCGGATCCGCGGGATGCCGCAGCGGGTCTCCCAACGGAAGTCGAAGTACGGGCTGACCACGTCCATCAGCGCCACCAGCGCCGTGGAGACGTCGTCCGGTGTGGTGGTCGAGAACGACGGCTGGAACAGCTCGACCAGCTCCGCGCCCAGCGCCGCCGCGAGCGGCTCCCGGACCAGCCGCACCGACCGCGCCCAGTCGGCCTCCCCACCCACCGGCGAGCCGTCCGCCGCTCCCGCTCCCGCGGCTCCTGCCCCCTCAGCGCCCTCAGCGCCCCCAGCCCCCGCCAGCGAGTCGTCCCGCACGACGAGCGTCCGCCCCCGGCCGCCCGCGCCGAGCAGCGCCCGGTAACGCGGCGGGTACATCCGGACGTGCACCGCGACCTCGTGCACCACCGCGTACCAGAACACGTCCGGCGACAGGCTCAGCGGCACGTGCTCGGCGAAGGCCGCGTGGGCGGCGCGCAGCAGCAGGCTGCAGGTCGGCTCGGGCTCGACGGGTCCAACGGGTTCAGAGGGTTCAAAGGGTTCAACGGACTCAACGGACTCAACGGGCTCAACACACTCGGCGAAGCAGGCGGGCCCGACAGGCCCGACAGGCCCGCCGAAGCCGACGGACTCGCCGAAGCCGAAGGACTCCGCGGCCCCCCGGTGGTCGAGCGGCGCCGGCCGCGGCCGGGGCCGCTCGACCATCGCCGTCACACTGCGGTGACGGATCCGGAACTCCCCGCCCACCACCGCCCGCAGGAACCGCTCGTTCCCGAGGTCGACCGGTCGGCCGACGACCCCGTGCCGGGTCTCCCCCAGCGGCAACTCGATGATCACGCCCACTCCCCCTCCGGCCCCGCCCGCTCCCCTCCGGCACCCGCCCGGCCGGTGTCAGTCCCGGACGCTCCACCCGCCCGTGCGCAGCGCCGCCGCGAGCCGCTTGACGGCCGTCGGCGCCACCGACAGCTGGACGAAGCCGACCTGCTGCCCGTCCGAGTGCTCGATCAGGACGTCCTCGATGTTGACCCCGGCCTCGCCGACCTCCCCGAACAGCCGGCCCAGCTCGCCCGGCTGGTCGCCGAGCACCACCGCGACGGTCTCGTAGCGGGTCGGCGGGGCGCCGTGCTTGCCGGGGATCCGGGCCTGGCCGGTGTTGCCGCGCCGCATCACCGCTTCGATGCCCTCGGCGCCGGAGCGGCGCTCGCCCTCCCCCGCCGCGGCCATGGCGCGCAGCGCGGTGACGGTGTCGTCGAGGTCGTTGGCGACCTCGGCCAGGACGTCGGCGACCGCGCCCGCGTTGGCGGACAGGATGTCGACCCACATCCCGGGGTTGGAGGCGGCGATCCGGGTCACGTCGCGCACGCCCTGGCCGGAGAGCCTTATGGCGGTCTCGTCGGCGTGCTCCAGGCGGGCGGCGACCAGCGAGGAGACCAGCTGCGGGGCGTGCGAGACCAGGGCCACGGCCCGGTCGTGCGCGTCCGCGTCCATCACGATCGGCACCGCCCCGCACAGCGCGACCAGCTCCAGCGCGGCGTTGAGCGTGTCGGTGTCGGTGTCGGCGGTCGGGGTGAGCACCCAGGGGCGGCCCTCGAACAGGTCGGCGCGGGCGGCCAGCGGACCGGAGCGCTCACGGCCCGCCATCGGGTGACTACCGATGTAGTGAACGGTGTCCAGGCCGAGCGCGGCGATCTCGCCGCCCGGACCGGACTTCACGCTGGCCACGTCGGTGTACCAGTGCGCCAGGTTGCGGCGCTGGCAGTCCGCGAGCACCTTGCCGACCAGGGCCGGCGGGACGGCGATGATCGCCAGGTCGACCGGGCCCTCGGCCGGTTCGGTGATGCCGGCGCCGAGCGACTCGGCGGTGCGGGCGGCGTCCGGGTCGGCGTCCTCCAGGTGGACGGTCAGCCCGCGGGCGGTCAGGGCCAGGGCGGCGGAGGTGCCGATCAGTCCGGTGCCGACGACAACGGCAGTGCGCATGACGGGTGGCTCTCCTCGATCACGGTTCTCGACGGGGCGGTTCGCACGGGCGGTGCTCAACAGGGCGGTTCTCAACAGGTGCCGGTGTCGCGACGGGTACCGGGTCGACCGGGAGCGACCGGTTCGACCGGGAGCACCCGTGCCCATCCTCCCACCCGACGACCGCCGGAAACCCCCGACCCCGGCAAGCCCGACCAGCCCCGGCGAGCCCGTCCGGTCCCGGCAAGCCTGACCGGCCCCGGCAAGCCCGCCGGGCCCCGTCGGCCTCCCGTGCCCCGACGGCAACCGCGGCGCCCCCGGCCCTCGTCCCCACCGGTGCACGGGCCGTACAACGGCCGTGGTCCACACGCCGTGCGCCGGGAAATCCGGCGACGCCCGACCCAGGGCGGGGCAGACTGGCCGCCCGGGCGGACGGCGGGGCGAGCCGCGGCGCACCGGACGCGAACGAAGGGGATGCGCATGGACGATCAGCTGGACGACCAGCACCGCGGTCAGACCGGGCCGTCGAAACCGCCGGCCGTACCCGCCCACCCGTCGGTCCTGGACTCCGTCGTGGTGTACGCCGAGGGCGCGGTGTGCCGACGCCGGGCCACCGTCCCCCTCCCGCCCGGCGGACGGCTGCGGCTGACCGGCCTGCCCGATTCCCTGCACCCGGACTCGCTGCGCGCCCGGGTGCTGGCCGGCCCGGCCGGGGCCGCGGTCGTCGAGGCCCGGCTGGAAACCCTCGCCGAACTCCGCGAGCCCGACGAACTCCCGCAGCTCCGGCGCGAGTTGGATGAGGCCATGGAGCGCCAGAGCGCCCTGAACGAACGCCACCGGCTGGTCCGGACCGCGATCACCGAGACCGCCGCCCTGCGCGCCGTCCCGCCGCAGCGCCGCCGCGACGAACCGCTGCGCCGCACCCCGGCCGAGGCCTGGCTGGAGCTGGCCGACTTCGTCGACGAGCGGCTGTCCCGACTCCAGGAGCGGGCCGAGCAGCTCACCCGTGAGATCGAACTCGCCGACCACGAGCGCCAGTTGGCCGCCGACCGGCTGGACCGGGCGTCCACCGCCGAGCGGACCGACCCGGTCGGGACCGCCGACACCGTCCTGCTCACCCTGAGCACCGCGGGCGGGCGCCAGGAGCAGCCCGAACGGATCGAGCTGGAGCTGGAGTACGGCGTCCCCGCCGCCCGCTGGGTGCCCACCTACCGCCTCAGCCACCGCACCGGCGACGACACCGCGCACCTGGTCCTGCGCGCCGCCGTAGCCCAGCACACCGGCGAGGACTGGACGGGCGTCCGGCTCGCCCTGTCCACCGCCGACCTCGACCGCCGCACCGACCTGCCCAGACTCGCCTCGCTGCGGATCGGCCGCAGCCAGCCCGCCCCGCCGCCCTCCGGCTGGCGCGAACCCCCGGCCGGCCTGGCCGACCTCTTCACCGGTTACGACACCGCCGCGGTCGACCGCCCCGTCCCCCGCCGCGACGCTCCGGTCCCGGTGTCCGCCGCCGTCGCCCCCCGGCACGCCCACCGCCTCGCGGCCCCGGCCCGCAGCGCCCGCCCCGCGTTCCTCCTGGACGAGACCCCGCCCTCCGACTCGTACGCCGACTCCTCCACCGACTCGTACGCCGGCTCCTACGACGGCCCGTACGCCGACTCATCCAGCGGCCCGTACGGTGCCGGCGGCTCGCTGAACGTCCCCGAGCCGAGCCCCCGGCACCCGTCCCCCGCACCCCCGCCACCCGGCTTCGCCGGCTACGGCGCCGCGCCCGCACCCGGCGCCCCCGCACCCGCCCCGGTGCCGGTCGCCGCAGCCGCCCCGATGCCCCAGGGCCCCGGCGGCCCGCCGATGCCCCAGGCCTTCGGCGCCTTCCCGCCCGAGGAGTCCCACCGGGCCCGGCTCCGCAGCGCGACCCCGCCCCCGCCACCGGCCCCGACCGCCACCACCCCCGAGGCCGTCCTGCTCGACTACCCCGACCTCCGGCTGGCCGGCCCCGACGCCCCCGCCGGGCACCGCGGCACCCTGCGCCCCAGCCCCGAGCGGATCGAGCGGATCGAGCGCGCCGAGCTGGAGCGGTTCCAGCCCGGCGGCCCCGGCGGCCCCGGCAGCGTCCGCCTGGCGGCGCTCGCCCTCCCCCGCCACGCCGTCCCGCCCCGCGAGTCGGCCGGTTCCTTCGACCACCGCTTCGACGCCGCCGCCCGGGCCGACATCCCCTCCGACGGCACCTGGCACACCGTCACGGTGGACGCGATCCCGCTCGCCGCCAGCCCCGAGTACGTCACCGTCCCCGCCGTCGAGGAGAAGGTGTACGCGACCCTGGTGCTCGCCAACCGCACCGACCGCGCCGTGCTGGCCGGCCCGGTCGAGGTCACCGTGGACGACGAGTTCCTGCTCACCGCGGCCCTGCCGACGCTCGCCCCGGGCGGCACCAGGAGCCTGGGCGTCGGCGTCAGCGAGAGCGTCGAGGTGGCGCGCCGCACCGAGCTGCGGGAGTCCGCCACCGGCATGCTGAAGGGCAACAGCACCGTGCTCGACCACCGGGTGCACGTCCGGTTGGCGAACCGCCTCGGCCGCGCCGTCACGGTCGAGGTCCGCGAGCGCGTGCCGGTCGCCTCCGACGCCGAGATCCGGATCGAGGAGCAGGCCGACTGGCACACCCCGACCGCCCCCGGCCCCGGCCCGGACCACCCGGCGCCCCCCGGGGGCCCCGGCCACCCGGAGTTCCCGGCCGGCACCCGGCTCTGGCGGGTCGAACTGCCGCCGGGCGGCCGGGCCGAGCTGGACGGCGGCTACCAGATCAAGATCCCGGCCGGAAAGGCCATCGTCGGCGGAAACCGGAGGAACTGACAGTGACCGAACCGACCGTCCCCCTCCCCGTCACCGCCGTCACCTGCCTGGAGGACCGCGCCCAGGTGGAGCGCGCGGTGACCGTCGAGCTCGCCGGAGGCGTCCAGCGGCTGCGGCTGGGGCCGCTCACCGCGCTGGCCGTCGACCGCACCCTGCGCGCCGAGACCACCGCCCCCGGCAGCCGGGTGCTGGAGGCCCGGCTGGTGCGCACCTGGACCCCGCGCGCCCCGCTGCCGCCCGGCCCGGAGGACTCCGCCCTACGCCACCGGCTGCACGGGCTGGAGGCCGAGTACCGCCTCACGGACCAGACCCGGGCCCGGCTGGAGGCCCGTCTCGCCCTGCTCGCCCAGCTCTCCGCGGACCTGCTCCGCGAGGTCGGCGAGGGCGCCGGCGTCGGCGAGATCGAGCGCACCCGCTGGGCCCGCGAGCTGGACCGGGTGGACGCCGAGCGCGAGCGCTACGGCGAGGAGCTGCGCGCCGTCCACTCCCGGCTGCGCCGCCTGGACCAGGAGCGCTCCCAGGCCCTGCTGGCCCTGGACCGGGCCGAGGAGGAGCCCGCCGAGCTGCTCGCCCACCTGGAGCTCACCGTCGAGGCCGAGCGGCCCGGCCCGACCGGGCTGACCGTCCACCACCTGGTGCCCTGCGCCCTGTGGCGCCCCTCCTACCGCGCCACCCTGGACGCCGGCGGGCTGCGCCTGGAGTCCGAGGCGGTGGTCTGGCAGCGCACCGGCGAGGACTGGACCGGCGCCCGGCTGACCTTCTCCACCGCCCGTTCCGCCCTCGCCACCGACCCGCCGGCGCTCACCGCGGACCTCCTGACCCTGCGCGAGCGCACCGACGAGGAGCGCCGCACGGTCGAGGTCGAGCTGCGCGAGGAGGAGGTCGCCACGCTCGGCCCGGACGCCGCCGTCCCCGGTCTGGACGACGGCGGCGAGGTACGGGTGCTGCCCGCCCCCGCCCCGGCCACCGTGCCCTCCGACGGCCGGGCGCACCGGATCCCGCTGGGCGCCTTCACCGGCCCGGCGAGCAGCGAGTACGCCTGCGCCCCCGAGCTGTCCCCGCTGGTCACCCAGGTGGTCAGGTTCCGCAACGCGGCCGGGCACCCGCTGCTGGCCGGCCCGGTCGAGCTGGTCCGCGGCAGCGGGTTCACCGGCCGCGGCGAGCTGCGGTTCACCGCGGCGGGCGCCGACGCCGAGCTGTCCTTCGGCAGCACGGACGACTACCGGGTGGTCCGCGAGGCCGAGGAGCAGCGGAGCACCGCCGCGCTGAGCGGCCGCCGGACCACCACCCGCACCGTCCGGCTGCACCTGTCCCGCTTCTCCGGCCCGGAGGAGCACGACGAGCAGCTGGTCACGGTGCGCGAACGGGTGCCGGTCTCCGAGGTGGCGGCGGTCGAGGTGCGGCTGCGCAAGGAGCAGTGCTCCCCGGCGCCGGACTCCTTCGACGCCGAGGGCATCGTCCGCTGGGACGTCCCGCTCGGCCCGGGCGCCCGGCGCAGCCTCACCCTGGTGTACGAGGTCGCCGCCTCCGCCAAGGTGGCCGGGCTGTGACGCCGGAGGGCTCCTGCCGACCGCCGAGGACGTGACGACCGCTCAGGACGTGACGACCGCCCAGGACCGGAAAGACGGGTAGAAAAGGAACATGATCCTCCACCTCGCTCCCCTGGACGACTGGCTGGCCGACCCGGGCCGCCCGTACGCCACCGCCTCGCTGCTCACCGACGGGTTCATCCACTGCTCGGCGGACGAGCAGACGGTGCTCGCGGCGGCCAACGCCTTCTTCGCCGACACCCCGGACCCGCTGATGGTGCTGCTGATCGAGGAGGCACTGGTGGAGCCGATGGTCAAGTGGGAGGCCGCCCACGGCGCCCCACCGCCCGGCGCCACCCCCGACGTGCTGTTCCCGCACATCTACGGGCGGCTGAACCGCACCGCCGTGGTCGGCCTGGAGAAGGTCGAGCGCGGCCCGGACGGCCGCTGGGCCTCGCTCAGCCCCTGGAGCTGACGGGCCCTACAGCCACCCCCGCTCCCGGGCCGCCATGCCGGCCTGGAAGCGGGTGGTGGCGCCCAGCGAGCGCATCAGGGCCTGCAAGCGCCGCTGGGTGGTCCGGGCGCTCCAGCCCAGCGAGCGGGCGATCGACTCGTCGGTCAGCCCGGCCGCCAGCAGGCCGAGCAGCTTGCGGTGGTCGGCCTCCGGCTCCGGCGCCGCGTCCCCGGTGCCGATCGCGGCCTGCAGCTGCACGGCCCGCTCCCACTCCGCCTCGAACAGCGTGTCCAGTGCCTGGAGCAGCGCCGAGGGGTGGATCACGTAGGCCGCGTCGAGCACGCTGTCGCCGACGCTGATCGGGATGATCGCCATCCGGTCGTCCGAGATGATCATCTTCATCGGCAGGGTCGGCCGGACCCTCGCCTCCTCCCCGTCCGCGACGCCGACCAGGATGTTCTTCTCCAGCCGTCCGGGCCAGGCCACCGCCTCCCGGTCGTAGACGGTCCGGAACCTCAGGCCCTCCCGCAGCCGCCGCCGCTGCAACGGCATCCCCGCCACCGGGTCCTGGATGTAGGGCGGCCGGTCGAAGCCGCGGACCTGGTACTGGCTGGACTCGGTGATGTGCTCCAGCCGCTGGGCGATCGCCTCGCCGCCGGTCAGCACCTCCACCGAGTGCGCCGGGTCGGTGTAGCGCGAGGCCTCCCGGAAGGCGTCCATCAGCCGGTGCATCTCGGCCCGGGCGTTGCGCAGTTCGGACTCCCGGTGGCCGATCAGGGTCCCGATCGCCACGTCCGGGGCGACCGGCAGGTAGCGCTCCCGGTCCACCGGCGCCCGGGTGGCCATCCCCTGCTGGGCCAACCGGTCGAGCGCCCGCACGCCCTGCTGGAGCGTCAGGCCGCAGCTCTGCGCCAGCTCCTCCGCGGTGGACTGCGGACTGGCCACCAGCGCCGCGTACACCTGCCCGTCCGGCTCGGCCAGTCCCAACGGGCCGAGCGCGTGTCCGGCGGACCGCCCCAGTGCTGCATCGGACACGACGTCGTCTCCCCCTGTTCGCCCCGGAACACCCCCTCCGGCGCCCGTCCTGGCGCAGTCCCGCCACTCGGCGGGGCGATGGTCCGGTGGCCATCCTCAGCCACGGATCATGGCGCTGACAAGGCCGTGACCAGGGGTTGCGTCCGGGCTCACACACACGGAAGGGTCCCCCGCCACCACGGACGGGGGACCCTCCGACGAACAGCCGGTGAACCGGGAGGTTACAGGCCGACCTCGCGCATCAGCTGGCCGACCTCGGGGTTGGTCAGCCGGCGCAGCCAACCGGACTTCTGGTCACCGAGCGCGATCGGACCGAAGTGGGTGCGCACCAGCTTCTCGACCGGGAAGCCGACCTCGGACAGCATCCGGCGGACGATGTGCTTGCGACCCTCGTGCAGGGTCACCTCGACCAGGTAGTTCTTGCCGACGTTGGAGATCACCTTGAAGCTGTCGGCGCGGGCGTAGCCGTCCTCCAGCTCGATGCCCTGGGCCAGCTGCTTGCCCAGGTCACGCGGGATCGGGCCCTGGATGGCGGCCAGGTACGTCTTGGTCACGCCGTACTTGGGGTGGGTCAGGCGGTGGGCCAGCTCACCGTGGTTGGTGAGCAGGATGATGCCCTCGGTCTCGGTGTCCAGCCGGCCGACGTGGAACAGCCGGGTCTCCCGGTTGGTCACGTAGTCGCCCAGGCACTGGCGGCCGTCCGGGTCCTCCATGGTGGAGACCACGCCGGCCGGCTTGTTGAGCGCGAAGAACAGGTAGGACTGGGTGGCGACGGTCAGGCCGTCGACCTTGATCTCGTCCTTCTCCGGGTCGACCCGCTTGCCCTGCTCGGTGACCTGCTGGCCGTTGACCGAGACCCGACCCTGCTCGATCAGCTCCTCGCAGGCGCGCCGGCTGCCGACGCCGGCCCGGGCCAGCACCTTCTGCAGGCGCTCGCCCTCGGGCTCGCCGAAGGTCTTGGGCAGCTTGACGGCCGGCTTGTCGTGCCGGGCGAGCACGGCGTCCTCGATCTTGGCCTGGAGCTCGCGCGAGCGCTGCGGCTGACGGCGCGGGTCGCCCGGGGCGCCCTGGCCCTCCCGGCGCGGACGCGGGGCCGGGCCGGGGCGACGGCCGGAGAAGCCGCCGCGGGCCGGGGTGGCGTTCGGGCCGCCGCCGTACTCGGGGCGGTCGTACTTGCGCTCCTCGGGCCGCAGCGGGCGGTCCGGGTAGCGACGGTCGTCGCGCCGGTCGTCCCGACGCCCGCCGTCCCGCCCGTACGAACCGCCGCGCGAACCCGAGCCGGAGCCCGAACCGCCGCCGTACGAACCACCGCGACCGCCGCCACTGCCGCTGCCGCCGCCGTACGAACCACCGCGCGAACCCGAGCCGGAGCCCGAACCGCCGCCGTACGAACCGCCACGACCGCCGCCACTGCCGCTGCCGCCGCCGTACGAGCCCCCGCGACCGCCGCCGCTGCCGCTGCCGCCGTAGGAGCCGCCCCGGCCCCCGCCCTGTCCGCCGCGACCGCTGCCGCCGCCGCTGCCGTTCCTGCCGTTGCCACTGCTACGCATCAAAGTGTCCGTACGTCGTTCCGTCTGGGATGTGCGGTCGTTTCGGCCGACCTCACCTCCCCCTACCGATCAGGCGTTGCCCGATCGGCCTCGCCACTGCCGTCCGCGGCCTGCGCGGCAGCGGCGGCGACCGCCTCCGCGATCATCGTGCCCTCCAGGGACTCCGCTTCCACGTCGTCGACCTCGGGCAGGAAGGGAGCGAGCTCCGGCAGCTCGTCCAAGCCGCGGAGCCCCATCCGTTCCAGGAAGTAGTTCGTCGTCCGATACAGGATCGCACCTGTTTCGGGCTCGGATCCGGCCTCTTCCACCAGTCCTCGCTGTACCAGGGTACGCATCACGCCGTCACAGTTCACACCGCGGACGGCTGAGACCCGCGATCTGGACACCGGCTGCCGGTAGGCGACCACCGCCAGGGTCTCCAGCGCGGCCTGGGTCAGCCGGGCCTGCTGGCCGTCCAGCAGGAAGCGGTCGACGGCCCCGGCGCAGGAGTCCCGGCTGTAGAACCGCCAGCCGCCGGCCACCAGCCGCAGGTCGAACCCGCGCCCCTGGGCGGTGTACTCGGCGGCCAGTTCGCGCAGCGCCCCGGCCACCACGGCCCGCGGCCGCTCCAGCACTCCGGCCAGCCGTTCCTCCCCGACCGGTTCGTCGACGACCATCAGGACGGCCTCCAGCTCGGCCCGCAGCCCCGGCCCGGCGGACTCCGGTTCCACCGGCGCCGCACCGGAAGTCGACGGAGCCGACTTCTGGTGCACGACCCGCAGCTCGCCGCTCCCCGGCTCCGGCACCACCCCCGGCTCCCGCTCCCGCACCGGCTCCGGCACCGCCACCGGCTCCGGCAGCAGCTCGAAGGCCGGCTCCAACCACTCCTCGGCCCGCGGCCGCCCCGGCAGCCCGAGCGGGCGCCGCACCGGCCGCCCGCCCTCGTTCCCGTCGCTCATCGTCGCCCGTCCTCCTCCCGGGACCGCCCGGTCCCTCCCGCCGGCCGGTCGAACTCGTCCGTCACCTCGACCGCGCCCCGGCCCTCCTCGGCCACCCAGCGCACCCGCAGCTCGCCGAGCGCCTCCGGCTGCTCGAAGTCCAGCACCCGCTCGCGGTACAGCTCCAGCAGCGCCAGGAAGCGGGCGACCACCACCAGGGTGTCCGGCGCGTCGGCGACCAGCTGCTGGAACGAGGCCTCGCCGAGGCCGGTGAGCAGGCCGACCACCAGCGAGGCCTGTTCCCGCACGCTCACCGGCGGGGCGTGGATGTGCTCCACCGACACCACCGGCTCCGGCCGGGGCTCCATCGCCCCGGCCGCCAGCCGGGCGAGCCGTTCCGGTCCGACGGTGATGACCACCTCGGGCAGCAGTTCGGCGTGCCGCGGCTCCAGCCCGACGGCCCGGGGCCGCCGCAGCAGCTCGGCCGCCCAGCGCTCGCCGAACAGCGCCGCCGCCCGCTTGTACGCCCGGTACTGCAACAACCGCGCGAACAGCAGGTCACGCGCCTCCAGCAGGGCCAGGTCGGCCTCGTCCTCGACCTCGGCCACCGGCAGCAGCCGGGCCGCCTTGAGGTCGAGCAGGGTGGCGGCGACCACCAGGAACTCGGTCGCCGCGTCCAGGTCCCAGTCCGGGCCCATCGCCCGGATGTGCGCCAGGAACTCGTCCGTCACGGTGGCCAGCGCCACCTCCGTGACGTCCAGCTTGTGCTTGGCGATCAGGCCGAGCAGCAGGTCGAAGGGGCCCTCGAAGTTGTCCAGCCGTACCCGGAAGCCGCCCCGGGACTCCTCCTCGGTGGCGTTCACGGTGGTGGTGGCTGGTTTCGTGGTGCTCGGCATGGCGGTCCATCTTCACCCGCGCGCGCCGGTCCTCCCGTCCGCGGGCCGCCGACACGCCGCCCGCCCCGGCCGACGCCCCCGGCACCCGGCAGGCCCACGGCCGCTCCACCGACGGCGCCCAGCGCCCGCCCCACGGCCCTCCGTCGACCCGACGGACCCGGAACCCCGCACGCCCCCCACGGGCCCGCGCAGACCCCGTGCAGACCTCACCCGGCCCGACCGGGCCCACCGAGCACGTCCCGGCACCACCGCTCCCCGGCGGCAGAGCACACCGGCGGCACGGTGCCCTAGCGGCCGCGCAGCCGCCGGACCAGGATCGAGGCCTCGCCCCGCTGCTCCAGGTCGGCCAGGACGACCGCGATGGCCTCCCGGACGATCCGCCCGCGGTCCACGGCCAGCCCGTGCTCGCCGCGCAGCACCAGCCGGGTGTGCTCCAGGTCCATGAGCTCCTCGGCGGACACGTACACGGTGATCTTCTCGTCGTGCCGCTCGCGCCCGCTCGGGCGGCGCGGCGCGCGGCTGCGGGTCCGGGCGCGTCCACCGGCTCCGGCCTGCTCCTCGGCGGCACCCGCGTGCGTGCGGGCGGCCGGCGCGGCGGCGGCACCGCGGCCGCCGGTGACGGTCGGCCCGGCCGGGGCTGCGCCCGGCGCGGCTCCCTGGGGCCCGGCCGCCCGCTGGAGGGGCGGCTGCGCGGGTGCGGGCACCGCGGCGGCCGACTGCTGCTCCTGCGGCGCCTGCCGGTCGTCCTGGCCGCCCTGGGCGGCCTCGGCGCCGTCGGCGCCGTCCGTGCCGTTGACGGTCCGCGCGGTCTCCGGTCTGGATGCCTCGGCGGCCGGACGCGGCGCGAGGGACGGCGACAGCGCCATCCCACCGGTGGTCCGGAACAGCTCGTCGGCACCCGGGAGACTCACTCGGCGGGGCGGCACCGGTCGAGCACCTCCCTGGCGAGCTGGCGGTAGGCGGCGGCACCGACCGAATTGGTCGCGTACGTCGTGATCGGCTCGCCGGCGACGGTGGTCTCCGGGAAGCGCACGGTCCGCCCGATGACGGTGTGGAAGACGTGCTCGCCGAACGCCTCGACGACCCGCGCCAGCACCTCACGGCTGTGCACGGTGCGCGAGTCGTACATGGTCGCGAGGATGCCGTCCAGGCGCAGCTCGGGGTTGAGCCGCTCGCACACCTTCTCGATGGTCTCGGTCAGCAGCGCGACCCCGCGCAGCGCGAAGAACTCGCACTCCAGCGGGACGATCACGCTGTGAGCGGCGGTCAGCGCATTGACCGTCAGCAGGCCCAGCGAGGGCTGGCAGTCGATGATGACGTAGTCGTAGTCCGGCAGCAGCGGCTTCAGGGCGCGCGCCAGCGCGGACTCCCGGGCCACCTCGCTGACCAGCTGCACCTCGGCCGCGGAGAGGTCGATGTTGGAGGGCAGCAGGTCCATGCCCGGGACCGCCGTCTTCAGCAGCACCTCATCGGCCGTCAGGCCCCGCTCCATGAGCAGGTTGTAGACGGTGACGTCGAGCTCCATCGGGTTGACGCCGAGGCCGACCGAGAGCGCGCCCTGCGGGTCGAAGTCGACGAGCAGCACCCGGCGGCCGTACTCGGCCAGCGCCGCGCCCAGGTTGATGGTCGACGTGGTCTTGCCGACGCCGCCCTTCTGGTTGCACATGGCGATGATCTGGGCGGGGCCGTGCTCGGCCACCGGCGCGGGGATCGGGAAGTACGGCAGCGGCCGGCCGGTCGGGCCGACCCGCTCGCGGCGCTGGCGCGCGGCGTCGGGGGCCAGCGTGGCGGCGTACTCCGGGTCCGGCTCGTACTCGGCGTCCGGGTCGTCGTAGGCGCCGTAGGCGAACTCGCCGTAGGCCAGGCCGTAGGCCGCCAAGTCGGCGTCGTGATCGGTCACCGTGGTCACCTGTGCTGTGTTCTGGCGTGCTTCGAAGGTACGGAGTGCGACCGAGCCGACCTCGGCCGAGCCCACGGAGGGCTGCCGGGCCCCGGACTCCTCACTCGGCTGGCCGGCGGTGAGCTCCGCCAGTCCTGGCTGACCACCCCCGGGAGCAATTGTCGACTCATTCACAAGTCGTCTTACCTCCTTGGGCATCCAGGACTCTATGTCGATTCGTCAGCGTGGCAGCATGCCGACGGTTTGCGACTCTAGGCCGTTCAAGGCGTTCGCAGCAACACAATCCACGGTAGTGGGCACGATGTGTCGACTATCGGGCGGGCTCCTGTCAAGGTCTGAGCAGGGCCATGACCCCAACGTTTCTGCGCGCCGTCGGGGTCGGGTGAGGCGACCGTCGGAAATTGACGACAGAGCGACCCGCCCGCCCCGGCCGCCGCCCACGGGCACGGCGAAGCCCCCGATCCGAAGCGATCGGATCGGGGGCGAACGACCGCCGTGCGGTCAGGGAGTTCAGGCGAGCACGCTCTCCACGGTGACCGACTCCAGGCCGAAGGCCTCGGCGACGGCCGGGAAGGTGATCTGGCCCTCGTGCACGTTCAGGCCCTTGGCGAGGGCCTCGTCACGGCGCAGCGCCTCCTTCCAGCCCCGGTTGGCCAGCTCCAGCACGTACGGCATGGTGGCGTTGGTCAGCGCGTAGGTGGAGGTGTTCGGGACGGCGCCCGGCATGTTGGCCACGCAGTAGAAGACCGAGTTGTGGACCTGGAAGGTCGGGTCGTCGTGCGTGGTCGCGTGCGAGTCCTCGAAGCAGCCGCCCTGGTCGATGGCGATGTCGACGAGCACGGAGCCCGGCTTCATCCGGGAGACCAGCTCGTTGGTGACCAGCTTCGGGGCCTTGGCGCCCGGGATCAGCACGGCGCCGATGACCAGGTCGGCGTCCAGGACGGCCTTCTCCAGCTCGAAGGAGTTGGACATGATGGCCTTGATCTTGGTGCCGAAGATCCGGTCGGCCTCGCGCAGCTTGTTGATGTCGCGGTCCAGCAGGGTCACGTCGTAGCCCATGCCGATGGCGATGGTGGCCGCGTGCCAGCCGGAGACGCCACCGCCGATGACGACGGCCTTGGCCGGGTGGGTGCCGGGCACGCCGCCGGGCAGCACGCCGCGGCCGCCGGCCGGACGCATCAGGTGGTACGAGCCGACCTGCGGGGCCAGCCGGCCCGCGACCTCGGACATCGGGGCGAGCAGCGGCAGCGCGCCGTTGCCCAGCTGCACGGTCTCGTACGCGATGGCGGTGGTGCCGGAGGCGATCAGCGCGTCGGTGCCGGCCCGGTCGGCCGCCAGGTGCAGGTAGGTGAAGAGGGTCTGGCCCTTCCGCAGCCGGTGGTACTCGGAGGCGATGGGCTCCTTGACCTTCAGCAGCAGGTCGGCGGTGGCCCACACCTCGTCGGCGGTGGGGAGGATGGTGGCGCCGGCGGCCACGTACTCCTCGTTGGGGATCGAGGAGCCGAGACCGGCGTTGTCCTCGATGTAGACCTCGTGTCCGTTGCGGACCAGCTCATGCACGCCGGCGGGCGTGATGGCCACGCGGTACTCGTGGTTCTTGACCTCGCGGGGGATGCCGACCTTCACGACTGAACACGTCCTCTTGCCATGGGGGTCCCGACCGGAGAAGACCGGTGGGCGACGCGCACGTGGGGAAGCCTCCGGACATGCCGGGGCAGGGGATCGCTGCGCGACTGAGTTCGAGTGTAATGAAGCCCAGGCGGCCTGTCAGCCTTCCAAATCGAATAATTTCGCCGAACACATTGGCAGGTTCGTAGGCTTCCGCAGGAACTTACCTGTCATAGGTGTCGTAACCGGGCACTTTCGACGATACCCCCGAAACCCCCCTCACCACCCGCCGTCGACGCGTTCCCGCAGGTCCGCGAGGGCGGTGCCGACGGCCTCCCGGCCCCGTTCGTCGCCGATCCTGCGCAGCACCGCCAGCGCGGCCCGGTACTCCCGGTCGGCCTCCTCGAAACGGCGCTGCGCGGTGTGCGCCTCGGCGACCCGGGCCAGCAGCCGGGCCTCCGCCGCGTGGTCGCCCAGCGACTGCCGCAGGCCGAGCGCCCGCCCGTACCAGTCGGCGGCGCGCACCGCGTCGCCAAGCGCCCGGTGGCAGCCCGCCGCGCCCTCCAGGGCCCGGGCGCACAGCGGTTCGTCCCCGACCGCACGGGCGTGCTCCAGGGCGGCCCGGTAGTGCGCGGCGGCCTGCTCCCAGCGGCCCGCCGCCACCTGGAGGTCGCCCAGGTTGAGCAGCGCGGCCGAGGCCCGGCGGGGGCGGCCGTTGCGCTCGGCGACGGTGAGCACCAGCTCGTGCAGCCGGTAGAGGTCGGCGGGGGCGGCCGCGCCGGTCAGCGGCAGCGCCCGCAGCAGCGCGGTGACCAGCCGGCCGGCCGAGCCGTCCAGGTCGCCGTGGCCGATCGCGTCGGCCACCGCGCCGAGCAGCAGCTCGCGCTCGCCGAGCAGCCAGTCCCGGGCCTGGTCGGCCGTGCCCAGCCGCAGCGCGGCCGGCAGCGGGTCGGGGCCGGGGCCGTCGGCCGGGTCGAGCAGGGCCCGGGCCGACTCGGTCAGCCGGACCATCCGCTCCAGCAGCCGGGCCCGGGCGAGTTCGGTCTCGGCGGGCCGGTCCTCCTGTTCCCGCAGCCGGACCAGCCGGGGGTAGAGCCGTCCGGGCACCCGGTAGCGCGCAGTGCCGTCGGCGGCCGGCGCCTCCGCGCCGAGCAGCTCCCGATCGGCCAGCGCGGCCAGCGTCGCGGCCGCCTCCGGCGCCGGGCAGCCGACCAGGGCGGAGGCGGTGCGCGGGTCGGCGGTCTGCGCCGGGGCCAGGGTGAGGGTGCGCAGCATCCGGGCCTGGGCGGTCGGCAGCCCCCGGTACACCAGGGTGAAGGCGCCCAGCAGCGGGTCGTTGTCGGGGACGGGCACGGGCTCGGCCGGCTCGGGGGCCGGCTTCACCCAGGTCGACGGGTCGCCGGCCGGCTCGGGCGCGGCGACCGGCTCCGCGGCGACGGGCTCCCCGCCCTCGTGCTCCGCCGTCCCCGGACCCTCCTTCTTCCTGGGGGCCCCGGCCGTCCCGGGCGGCTTCCCGCCCCTCCCGGCCTTCGCCGACCGGCCCCCGCCCGGGCCGCCCTTCCCGGTGCCCCCGTCGGCGCCGTCGCCCGCGGCCGCCGACTCCTCCCCCACCACCCGGTTGAGCTCGCGCGCCGCGTCCGTGACCGCGGTCTTCGGATTGCCGCGCAGCCACCTCGCCATCAGCCGCAGCGTGGCCGGCCGGCCGGCGCAGGCCTCGGCGAGGTCGGCCCCGCCGACCGGGTCGCAGGAGATCCGGGTGCCGCCCACCAGGTCGGCCAGCAGGTCCCCGGAGGCCGACCGGTCCAGTCCGCCGAGGATCACCGGGTCGATGTCCTCGATCCCGGTGAGCGGCCCGGCCGTGGTGGCGAGCACCAGGCAGCCCGGCTCGTCGGCGAGCAGCGGCCACACCTGCCCGGCGTCCCGCACGTCGTCCAGCAGCAGCAGCACCTTGCGCCCCGCCAGTGCCTCCCGCAGGGCCACGCTGCCCGGCTCGTCGCGCCCGTCCTCGACCGTGCCGGGCAGCGGCACGGCGGCCTGCGGGTCGAGCTGCTCCAGCAGCAGCCGGGCGGCCCGGCCCGGCGGCACCCGGCCGCCGTCGGGGGCGGAGAGCCGGACGAACAGCACGCCGTCGGGGTAGCCGGCGGCGACGGTCCGGGCGAAGCGGGCGGCGAGCGCGGTGCGACCCGAGCCGGGCCGCCCGGCCAGCACCAGGACCGGGCAGCGACCGCTCACCCGCCGGGCGGCGGCCGCCCGCAGCGCGGCCAGCTCGGCCCGCCGGCCGGCGAAGAGCGCGGGCCCGGCGGGCAACCGGTCGAGCCCGGGGACGGCGCCGGCGGGCGCGTCGGGGCCGGGGTCCATCGTCGCCGTCTTCCTCGCCACCCGTGCCACTCCCGACGTCGTCCCGCGCTCAGCGCCCGGCGCAAAAAGCGGGCAGCCCGCGACGGGCGCCCTGTCTGCGAAGCGTAGTTCGACCGTCCGGCTCAGCCGAGGTGACATCCGGTCGTACGAACCGGCAAATCACCCCAAGGAATCAACCGGGCCGGTCCGCTCACGCCTCGAAGGGCCGGGCCGGCCACGGCGCGTCCGGGCGGCGCAGCCCGTCCAGGCCGTCCGGGGAGGTGAGCGCGGCGTGCACGGCCAGGGTGCCGGTGACCAGGGTCGGGTTGTGCAGCCGTCCGGCCTGGATCAGCCGGATCAGTTCGGGCACCGGCACCCAGGCGACCTCGATCTCCTGCTCCTCGCCCTCGGCGGCGTAGCGCTCGCCCTCGGCCTCCGCGAGGTCGGTCGCCAGGAACATCCGCAGCGCCTCGTCGGTGCCGCCCGGGGAGGTGTAGTAGTCGGCGAGGATCCGCCAGGTGTCGGCCCGGCAGTGCGCCTCCTCGTAGAGCTCGCGCTGCGCGGCGTGCCAGGGGTTCTCGCCGGGCACGTCCAGCAGGCCGGCCGGCAGCTCCCACAGCCGCTGGCGGACCGGGTGGCGGTACTGCCGCAGCACCAGCACCCGCTGCTTGTCGTCCAGGGCGAGCACCGAGACCGAGCCGGGGTGGGTCTGGTAGTCGCGCCGGGCCCAGCTGCCGTCGGGCATCCGGACCTCCTCGCTGCGCACACCGGTGACCTTGCCCTGGAACGGCGTCGTCGTGTCCCGGACCGCCCACTCCTCGGCCGCGTCGGTGATCGCCAGGTCGCTCTGCTCGTCCATCGCTCTCCCCTTTTCGTCAGTACGACACAATCTAACGCCGGACGGCGGCCCCGCGGGAATCGCGGGGCCGCCGTCCGGTGAACGACCGTGGATTACTCCGGGGCGGACGTCTTGATCTCGATGGCGGCCTTGACCAGGCCCGCGAACAGCGGGTGCGGGCGGGTCGGGCGGGACTTCAGCTCCGGGTGGGCCTGGGTGGCCACCAGGTACGGGTGCACCTCGCGCGGGTACTCGACGTACTCGACCAGGTCGCCCTTGGGCGAGAGGCCGGAGAACTGCAGGCCGGTCTTCTCCAGGTCCGCGCGGTAGGCGTTGTTCACCTCGTAGCGGTGGCGGTGGCGCTCCTCGACGTACTGCTCGCCGGCGTAGACCTCACGGACGATCGAGCCCTCGGCGAGCTTGGCCGGGTAGAGGCCCAGGCGCATGGTGCCGCCCAGGTCGCCCTTGCCGTCAACAATCGCCAGCTGCTCGGCCATGGTGGAGACCACCGGGTGCTTGGCGGCGGCGTCGAACTCGGTGGAGTTCGCCTCCGGCAGGCCGGCCAGGTTGCGGGCGGCCTCGATGACCACGCACTGCAGGCCCAGGCACAGGCCCAGCAGCGGGACCTTGTTCTCGCGGGCGAAGGTGATCGCGCCGACCTTGCCGTTGACGCCGCGGTCGCCGAAGCCGCCGGGGATGCAGATCGCGTCCACGTCGCCCAGCTGCTCGCGGGCGCCCTCGGGGGTCTCGCAGTCGTCCGAGGTGACCCACTTGATCTCGACCCGGGCGTTGTTGGCGAAGCCGCCGGCGCGCAGCGCCTCGGTCACCGACAGGTAGGCGTCCGGCAGGTCGATGTACTTGCCGACCAGGGCGACCTTGACGATGTGCTGCGGCTCGTGGACGCGGCGCAGCAGGTCGTCCCAGGTGGTCCAGTCCACGTCCCGGAACGGCAGGTCCAGGCGGCGCACCACGTAGGCGTCCAGGCCCTCGCCGTGCAGCACCTTGGGGATGTCGTAGATCGACTTGGCGTCGATGGCCGCGACCACGGCCTCCTCGTCCACGTCGCACATCAGCGAGATCTTGCGCTTGATCGCCTGCGGGACCTCGCGGTCGGCGCGCAGCACGATGGCGTCGGGCTGGATGCCGATGTTGCGCAGCGCGGCGACGGAGTGCTGGGTGGGCTTGGTCTTGAGCTCGCCCGAGGGGCCGATGTACGGCAGCAGGGACACGTGCACGAAGAACACGTTGTCCCGGCCGACCTCGTGGCGGACCTGGCGGACGGCCTCCAGGAACGGCAGCGACTCGATGTCGCCGACGGTGCCGCCGACCTCGGTGATCACCACGTCGACGTCCTCGGTCGCCATCCGGCGGATCCGGGACTTGATCTCGTTGGTGATGTGCGGGATGACCTGGACGGTGTCGCCCAGGTACTCGCCGCGGCGCTCCTTGGCGATGACCGTCGAGTACACCTGGCCGGTGGTGACGTTCGCGGAGCCGTGCAGGTTGGTGTCGAGGAAGCGCTCGTAGTGACCGATGTCCAGGTCGGTCTCGGCGCCGTCGTCCGTGACGAAGACCTCACCGTGCTGGAACGGGTTCATGGTGCCCGGGTCCACGTTGAGGTAGGGGTCGAGCTTCTGCATCGTCACGCGCAGGCCGCGGGCCTTGAGCAGCGCGCCGAGGCTGGAGGCGGTCAGCCCCTTTCCGAGCGAAGAGGCGACACCCCCGGTGACGAAGAGGTGCTTGGTCGTCACGGCGCGGCCGTTCGCTGCCTTGCCGGAATGGGGCTGTGCCAAGAGGGGGCTCCCGTGGGTCGCGTGTCGAAAGTGACGTGGGCGGGAGGCTCGCGGCTCGCCGGGCGACGGGAGGCCGGCAGGTGCTCGGCACTCGAAGGGTCGTCGGTTCGGCTGGTCCGGGGCGTTTGATCCCGCCGGTCCACGGGATACCAGGGTAACAGTGACCTGACCCGGACGCCTTTCGGGCCGCGCGGAGCACTCCGGGGGCGTGCGCCGGGCGCACCACCGGCGCATCATCCGCCGCACACGTCACACCGGTCGCACCACCACCGGACCGGGCCAGCCGGGAGTACTCCGACCGGGCCATACCGGCCCCTCCGATACGGCCACCCGGAGCTGATCCTTCCGGACCATCCTGCGCCGCGCCACCGCGATGCACGGCATTTCCGCCGAATTGCGGCGCCACACGAGGCTGCGCCCGCGTGCTTCGCCCCTTTCGTCCGTCGTAAGCTGCACGGACGCATCGCGACAGCACGAGCACGCGGAGGGCGTGGGAGCGTCAGGACACTCCCGGTCCCCGATGCGCGACCGGACCTCCCCGTCAAACAGCTCATCCCCACCCACCCTCAGGGGCTCGTCCGAGCCCCGCGCGGACACTCCAGCAAGGCCCGCCACCACCCCCCGGCGGGCCGGACGTCCCGGGGTGAACCTCCGGCCCCGCAGACCGCTCGCTCCCTGGTTCGCCGATGCCCTGACCACATTGCGAACTGGAGATCCACGTGGCCGGCCGTATCGAGGACTACGCACTCATCGGGGACATGCAGACCGCTGCCCTGGTCAGCAGGGACGGGGCGGTGGACTGGCTCTGCCTCCCCCGCTTCGACTCGCCGGCGGTGTTCGCCGGCCTGCTCGGCACCGATGAACACGGCTTCTGGCGGATCGGCCCGGCCGAGGCCGTCGCGGCGGTCCCCGCCCCGGACGCCGCACCCGCCACGACCGGCCGGGCCGGCCTCACCGACACCGCCGACCTGCGCGTCCCCCCGCCCACCGCCGCCGCCCCCGCCCTGCCCGCCGACCGGCGCCGCTACCGGGGCGACTCGCTGATCCTGGAACAGGAGTGGGACTCCCAGGGCGGCACCGTCCGGGTGATCGACTTCATGCCGCCGCGCCCGCTGGCCGGCCGGGACGCCGTCCCCCAGGTGATCCGGATCGTCGAGGGCGTGGCCGGCACCGTGCGGATGCGCTCCGCGCTGCGGATGCGCTTCTCGTACGGCCGGATCGTCCCCTGGGTGCACCGGGTCGAGCAGGCCGACGGCGGCCACCGCACCGTCGCCGTCGCCGGGCCCGACTCGGTCTGGCTGGACGGCGAGGCCGAGACCTACGGGCGCGACCTCACCACCTACGCCGACTTCACCGTCCGGGCCGGCGAGCGGATCGCCTTCGCCCTCACCTGGCAGGCCTCCCACCTGGAGCCCCCGGCCGTCCCGGACGCCGAGGCGATGCTCGACGCCACCGCCGACTTCTGGCGCGACTGGGCCGACCAGTGCACCTACCAGGGCCCCTACCGGGAGGCCGTGATCCGCTCGCTGATCACCCTCAAGGGCC
>NZ_JBFBGS010000048.1:0-78977 GCF_040684795.1 Kitasatospora sp. NPDC089797
AGGAAGTCGGACCGGCCGACTTCCTGCGCGCGGCGGTCGGCGGCGAGGACACGGCCCCGGACCTGGTCCGGGGCTTTCGCACGGGGGTGATCCGGCGTCCCGTCAGACGACGGACTTCAGGCCGAACCCGGCGGCGACCAGCCCGAGCACGTACGGCGATTCGGCGCCGTTCAGGGCGGTCGGGTCGACCGAGTAGACCACCTTGCGGGAGAGGTCGCGGGTGGCGAACACCCCGCTGGTGGAGCCGGGCCGGGAGCCGGTCTTGCCCCAGGCCGTGACGCCGTTGGCCGACAGGCGCTCCAGCCCCATGCTCATGCACGCCTTGCCGCCCGGGCAGTGGTTGTTGTGCGGGGCGACCGGCACGTCCGGGACGGTGAACAGTTGCTCCTGCTCGGCCGCCGGGAGCAGGCGGCCCCGGAACAGTGCCGTGATGAAGCGGTCCAGGTCGGAGGCGCTGGAGACCATGCCGCCCTCGGCCCAGGGCCAGGGGCTCTGCTCGGTCACGTCGGCGCGGTGCGAGCCGCCGTCGGCGTCGGGGACGGTCAGGTAGGGGTGGGTGGCGGGGTGCCGCAGGGCGGGGTCGTCGCCGTCCGGGAGGGCGGTGTCGTGCAGGCCGAGCGGCCGGATGATCCGCCGGCGGAGTTCGTCGGCGTAGGGCCGGCCGGTGACCTTCTCGACGACCAGTCCGGCGACGAAGGTGTTCATGCCGTTGTACTGCTGCTCGGTGCCCGGGGCGAAGGCGAGCGGGTCCCCGGACATGGTGGCGAGGACCTGCTCGGGGGTGAAGGAGTCCAGGCGGTGGGCCTCGAACCAGCCGGTGGTGCCGTCGCCCCAGGGGCCGTTGTCGCCGTTGGGCAACCCGCTGGTGTGGTTGAGCAGTTGGCCGACCAGGACGCCCTGGTACGGGAAGTCCGGGAGGTACCGGCGCACGTCGGCGTCCAGGTCGAGCTTTCCCTCACCGGCGAGTTGGAGCACGACGGTGGCGGTGAAGATCTTCGAGATCGACCCGATCCGGAACCGGCCGTGGGTGTCCACGGCCATCCCGTCCTCCGCCGAGATGCCCTCGAAGTGCCCGCTGGTGCCGGTGATCCGTACGAAGGCGGCCGAGACGTCGGCGGCCGGCCGCGCGTCGAGCGCGGCCCGGACGGCGGCCGGGTCCAGCGGGGGCAGGGCCGCCGCCGTGGCGGTGGGCGCCGCCGGGTCGGTGGGCGCCGCGGCGAGGGCTGGGGTGCCCGCACCGACGGTCAGCGCGACGGCCAGGGCGCCGGCGGCGGCGACAACGGCCCAACGGGTGCGGTGCGGAGTGGCGTTCACGGGTGCTGCATCTCCAGACTGTTCGTTCGTCCTCCGGGCCGGCGGCTCGTCCCCCCGGCCCGCAGGAGGAGTCTTCCGAAGCCGGCCGCCGGGATCATCAGGGACGGGACGCCGGTGATCCCTGATCTTCTGTCGGGGATGTCCCGGAGCTCGTAGGCTCGAGGGCCTGTCCACCCGGGGAGGGATCACGATGCGGGTCATGGTCACCGGCAGCGCCGGACTGGTCGGTTCGGCGATCGTGCGCCGACTGCGGGCCGCGGGGCGGACGGTGGTGGGGGTCGACCGGCGGCCGTCGGCCGAGACGTCCGTGGTGGCCGATCTGCGCGATGACGGGGCGTGGTGGCGCCGGGCGCTCGACGGGGTCGGGGCGGTCGTCCACACGGCCGCGCTGCACGCGCCGCACGTCGGGGTGCGCCCGGACGCCGAGTTCCACGAGGTCAACGTCGGCGCGACGCGGAACCTGCTGGAGGCGGCGGCCGCCGCCGGCGTGCACCGCCTCGTCTACACCAGCTCGACCTCGGTGTACGGCCACGCGCTGGAGCCGACCGGTGCGGCGGTCTGGGTCACCGAGGAGCTGGCGTGCCGCCCGCGTGACGTCTACGACGAGACCAAGCTCGCCGCGGAACGCCTGGTGCTCGGCGAGGGGGCGGAAAAGGGGATGAGCGCGGTCTGTCTGCGGATCGCCCGTTGCTTCCCCGAGCCGCCGGAGGTCGAGGCCCGGCACCGGCTCTACCGGGGCGTCGACCTCGCCGACGTCGCGGAGGCCCACCTGCTCGCCGTCGAGGGCGACGCGGCAGGGGTGCTGAACATCGCCGGGCCGTACCCGTGGAGCGAGCAGGACCTCGGGCAACTGCGGTACGAACCGGCCGGGTTGATCACTGCCCGGCTCCCAGAGGTGACGGCCGGCTTCGGCCGCCGGGGGTGGGCGCTGCCGGCCTCGATCGACCGCGTGTACGTGTCCGCCCGGGCGGGCGAGGCGCTCGGCTACCGCCCGCGTCACGGGGTGTCGGAACTCACCAGCCCGGGGGTGAAGTAGTCGCGCAGGTGGGCGATCCGCCCGTCGCGGAGCCGGAAGATCTGGACCAGCGAGACGGTCTCGTCGGGGTCGAAGAAGGTGTCGATCTCCGCGATGAAGACGTCCGGATCGGCGGTGTCGTGCAGCACGAACCCGGACTTCTCCAGGTTCGGCGCCAGGCCGTCGCCGACCCGCCGGGCGTAGTACGCCGCCATCTCCGTGCGGATCTGCTCGCGGCCCACCAGCCGCCGGGGGAAGTCGGCGCCCTCGGGCACGAGCGGCGCCTCGAAGACGCCGTCCGGGGTGAAGCACTCGGCGAGCGCGTCGGCGTTCGCGCTGATCGCACCGGCGTAGACGTAGCCCTGGAAGACCTCCAGGTGGGTTCGGGGCATGCGGGGCTCCTCGGTTCCGGTGGTCGCGTTCAAGGCCCTTGCTCTCGGCCGGAGTTGCGGGCTCGCGGACGTGGGTCCAGGGCCCGGTGAGCCTATCGCCCGACGCAGGCGACCCGGTGAGCTACCGCTTGGTTCGTATGAGGATCGAATGAGGATCCCGTGAGATCCGCCGGTCGGCCGGGTACGAATGGTCCTTTTTGGTGTTCGATGTTCCCTATCTGCTCGATCGTCAGCAGATGTCACAGAGTGCGGCAGGTCGCTCCGGCCTGCCCTTTTCCATGCACCAAGGAACCGTCGATGCGTCAGACCACCCGTCCCCCGGGCCGCATAGCCACCACCGCCACAGGACCACGCGCCACCGGAAGACACCGGGCCGCCAGGATCGCGCTCACCACCGCCATCACCGCCCTACCCCTCACCACGGTGCTGACGGTCGGTTCGGCCGCTCCGCTGGCCCCGCCGTTGGGCGCCTGCACCGGGCCCGACTGTCCGGCGACCTGGCCGGAGCCGAACAACGACCCAATCACCCACCGCGACGCCTCCATCAACGTCTTCGTCGGTGGCAACTACGACGCCACCGGCCGCACGGCCGAAGCCGAGGGCAAGATCGTCGTCCTGGGCAATCTGGACGTCAACAAGGACGGTGGCGGTCTCTTCAACATGAGCGTCGTCGGTGTCGGCTCGCACGTCGTGCCGCCGGACGGCAGCGACTTCGTCACCGTCGGCGGCAACGTCACCGCGGAGGCCGGCAACCGCATGGTGGTCGGCGGCCCCGACGCCTTCGGCAACCTGCGCTACGCCGGCAGCAAGACCGGCGACGTGATCGTCGCACCGACCGGCCAGGCGATCCAGGACCCTAACGCCACCACGCAGTACCAGGACGCGCTGCCCCAGATCGAGACGGTCTCCGCCTGCGTAGGCAAAGCCGTCCAGACCGGCACCGTCGTCATCGACCCGTCTCAGGCCACCCTCACCGGTGACGGCGTCAGCACGAAGCAGGTCTTCAACGTCGCCCAGAACCTCGCCTCACCGACCGGCGGCCAGATCGGCCTGGTCTTCGAGAACATCCCGGTCGGGGCCACCGTCGTGGTCAACATGCTCGGCGACGACCAGCTCATCAACACCTACACCGGCACCGGCCAGGAGGGTGACCAGGCCACCGAGCTGCGCCCCAAGCTGATGTACAACTTCCCGACCGCAACCAAGGCCGAGATCACCGGCAGCGCCCAGTTCCAGGGCTCCGTCATGACCGGCAACCCGGACAGCACCATCACCCTCTCCCAGCCGGGCATAAACGGCCGGATCTACCTCGCCGGCAACCTGCTCCAGACCAGCAGCGGCGGCGGCTACGAACTCCACAGCTACCCGTTCGACGGCGACCTCCCGGACTGCAGCGCGACACCCGGCCCGACCCCGGCCCCGGCCACGGGCTCGCCGACACCGGCCGCACCGAGCCCGACGTCACCGGCGTCCACCGCCGCAGCGACGGCCACCCCCGCGTCCGCATCCACCACGGCGACCGATCCCGCCACGGCCTCCCCGTCCGCCGGTGGGACCACCCCGAGCGCCGCCGATCCCAGCCCGACCGGCGACCAGGCGGGCGGCGACCAGGCAGGCAGCGACGGCGACGGCAGCGGTGAACTGCCCCACACCGGCATGGACGGCAGCTCGCTGGTCTTCGGCCTGGTCGGCCTCGCCCTGATCGGCCTCGGCGGCGCCGTCGCCGTGGTGGCGGCCCGCGGTCGACGCCGCCGGGACTGACGCCCCCACGGCCGGTGGGCCCGGGACGCCCTGGGCCCACCGGCCCTACGGCGGGGGGGTGTTCGGCCTATCGCAGCGTCAACCCCTGGCGCCGCCGCCCTCGGAAGCCGACGAACGACGAATGACCGATTTGTGATCACGGTTCGGTGACCTTCTGCCCCTTGGGCGACCGATGACCTGTTCTTGGCATTCGGGGGCGGTAGGTTTCACCGGCACACTTTCTTGATCACCACGGGGGATTCACCATTTCCACTCAGTCTGCCGAGCTGCCCGACGCCACCGCGCCCGCGGAGTCCGCCTCCACCGCCCCGGCGGAAGGGGCGCCCGGGTACGGCGAGGGGCAGCTCACCTGCACCGTCTGCGGTTCCGTTCCGGCCGTGGACGCCACCATCCGCGGGCACCAGGGCTTCATCGTCGTGCTGCGCTACCTCAAGCGGCGGGGCCCGTTCTGCCGCACCTGCGGCATCGCCACCCACCGGGAGATGACCTCCGACAGCCTCTGGCAGGGCTGGTGGGGCATCCCGTCGATGATCGTCAACCCGATCGTCATGCTGCTCAACATCCCGCAGCGACTGAAGATCAACAAGCTGGCGGAGCCGCTGCCCGGCGCCCCCGGCACGCCGATGGACACCGGCAAGCCCGTCTACCTGCGGCCCACGGTCGTCGGCCTGTTGATCCCGGTGGTCCTGATCGCGCTGCTCTTCGCCCTGCTGAAGGACGACCCGGAGTTCGCGAAGGCCGGCGAGTGCATCCACAACAGCAGCCCGCTCGCCATGGCCGGCCTGAACGACAACAACCCGGACGTCAAGGTGGTCCCCTGCTCCGACCCGCAGGCGGACGCCCGCATCGTGGCCCGGGCCGACGACACCACCGACGGCGAGACGGAGTGCCGCAAGTACCCCGAGGCGGACAGCTACTTCACGTACAAGCGGCGCAGCGACAAGTACGTGCTGTGCCTGACCAGCCTCAAGCCGCGGCCGAAGCTGACCCTCACCCCGTAGCGGGAAGGGGCGGCCCGGAAGGGCAGTGCATGGAGGAGCAGGAAGTCGGCGGGGCCGACTTCCTGCTCCTCCCGGTTCCAACGCCGGGTCGGTGGTGCGCGGTCAGCGCCGGGAGCGGGTCACCAGGTGACCACGCTCCCCTTGTCCAGCGTCAGTTCGCCGCTCACGTCGGCGACCCAGACGGTCGGTGAGCAGGCCAGGCGGGTCCCGCCGTAGGGGTTCTTGCACTTCTCGCCGAGGTGGGTGCCCGACAGGATCCCCGTGGCGATGATGCCCCTGGCCCCGTTCATGTAGACGGGGCCTCCGCTGTCGCCCTTGCCGGCCATGAGCCGGCCGGAGAGCTGCGTGACCTGGGCCACCACCCGGTAGTGGTCCCCGAGCAGGACGATGTTCCGCACGCTCGTCACCCGGCCGCCGCACACCTCCCCCATCAGCGATCCGCTGACGCAGACGGTCTCGCCGGCCAGCATGTCGGCCGTGCCGTGGACCGCGTTCATGCTCTGGGAGCTGGACAGCACCGGTCCGCCGGTCCAGATGTCCGGCGAGGCCCGGTTGACCAGGATCCGTGAGATGTCGTACGTGGGGTTCGTGTCGACGACGGTGCCGATCTGGTTGCCGTCGTTGCTGTAGACCTTGGTGCCGGCCGGGCCGCAGTGCTCGGCGGTGAGCAGGAAGTACTGGTCCACACCTGCGGTGCTCTGGGAGCCGTAGGACTTCACCCCGAAGCCCGACGTGCACAGTTGCGTGCCCATCTTGAGGAACATGCCGCCCACCAGGGGGCCCTTGGTGTTGTCCCGGGCCATGATCTGGGCCGCGGTCGTGTCGGAGGGGGCCTCGGCGGTCACCGTGATCGGGATGCCGCCGGTGAGGTCGGCCGGCAGTGCCGCCGCGCTCAGTGCGGCGGAGCCGTTCGAGCGCGGCGGGAGCTGCTGCTCGTTCACGCCGATGGACAGGGAGTTGCCGTCGTTGCCGGGCCTCACGGAGGTGATCTGGGCTCCGCCGATCCGGGCGCCGGAGGCGGTGATCGCCAGCCCGCGGTCCATCAGTTCCTTGGCGCTGTAGCGCGCGGGCACCACGTTCACCTGGATACCGCGCGCCTGGTGGGCCTTGATCGCGTCGGCGATCGGGGCCGGGGGCGTGCCGCCCTTCCAGTACAGGGTGTAGCCGTGGTCCTCGACCGAGACGGTGATCCCGGCGAAGTCCGACCCCGCGTCGCCCTTCGCGAGGGTGTTGGTCTCGTTCGCGGCGTCGACGATCGGCTCCTGCGCGGCCATCAGCGCCGCCGATGCCGCCGTGTCGTCGACGTCCGCGGCCCGCGCGGGGCTCGCGGCACCGGGCAGCGCCATGAAGGAGAGGGCGAGGCCCAGGGCCCCCGCGGTGGCGGCGAGAGACCGGGTGAACCGGTGGTGCATGAACGCTCCTGGTGAAGAAAAAGCCTGGTCACGGCAGTGCATGGTCCGTGTGTGAGGGACGACGGCCCGGTGCGCCCGGCGGGTTCACGGGCCTGCGGCGGGTTGCCGGACCCCCGTTTGCGTCAGATTGACGATAATTGCGTGAGCGGGTTACGGTGCCGGGCGGGCGAGAGGAAGGAGGCGGCCATGGGCACTACCGCACGCGAACGGATGCAGGCATCCCTGGAGACCGAGATCGAACGCATGAGTTCGGCCCTCCGGTTGACGCCCTACCAGCGCCCCCGGTTCGGGCGCCTGGAGGGTGGAGCCCCGGCCATGGCGGTGGGCCTGGACGGCGTGCTGCACCAGCAGTACTTCGAGCGCGGGGAGCTGGTGTTCGAGCGGCAGACCCGCGATCCCGACGAGTTCCTCTACTGGGCCTTCGAGGCCGCCACCCAGAACGCCGCCTACCTCTGGGTCTGCGACCATCCCGGGGATCCCGGACGCCGGCATGAGCGCGAACTGGCGCGCCAGGCCACCCTCCTCCACGCACTCCATCCGCACTGGGCCGAGCGCCTGCGCGACGATGGGCTGCAAGCACGGAGGGAGCGGAATGACGACGGCGTGCTCGTCGCCGAACTGCCCCCGGCGCCGCTCCACTTCGACGACCCCGAGCCCGAAGACCCGGAGCCCGACGGCCCCGAGCCCGAAGCCTCCGCACTCCAGCGCCTGGTGCGCCGCCTCCGGTGGCGACGCCCACCGCGCTGAGCGGTCTCCGACCCCACCAACTGTGGCGCGAGGCCGAACAGTTGGGCGATAGTGTACGGAGATGACTGACGTGATCATCCTTCACGGGGCCTGGCACCAGCCCGCTCACTACGCCGAACTCGCCGCCCTGTTGAACTCCCGGGGGCTCTCCGTGGAGGTGCCCGACCTCTACGGGCTGTCGCTCACCGAGAGCACCGCGACGGTCGAGGCCATCGTCTCGTCCGCGTCGAAGTCGCCCGTGGTGGTGGGCCATTCGTTCGGGGGCGTCACCGCCGGGACGGTGCGCGGAGCTGCCGCGCTGGTCTTCCTCAGCAGTTGGATCCTCGACGTCGACGAGTCCCCGGCCACCGTGCTCGCGCAGACCCCCGGCGAGCCCGGCGAGGGGCTGGTCGTCCTGCCGGACGCGGACGGGAGGCTCCGCCCGGACCCGGAGGACGCCCGGGCGAAGCCCTACGGCGACGTCGACGAGCCGGCCGCCGCGCGGGCGATGGAGCTGCTCCGCCCGGAGCCTCCGTCGATCTTCAACGCCACGCCCACCCGGGTGAGTTGGCGGGACACCCCGTCGGTCTACGTCCGCGGGCTGCGGGACCGGACCATCGCCACTCCGCTTCCGGACCGCTTCGCCGGGCGCTGCTCGCGCACGGAGACGTGGGACACCGGCCACTCACCCCACCTGAGCCGCCCGGCCGCCGTGGCGGATCTGATCGTTCGTCACCGAACGGACGGCGCCAGCTGATCCCGCGCCCCGCCCCGGCGGCGTCCCCGGGATGCGGGCGGGCGTCCCGGGACGGGCGGGGACGCGCAGCCGGTGACACGGGCGAGCGCCGGGCGCGACACTCTCCGTCGCGGATCCCGCACGACGTTTCCCCGAAGGAGCCCCTCCATGCGCCTGACGACCCGCCGCATCGCGACCACCGGTGCCACCATGGCCATGGCCGTGACCGGCCTGCTGCTGGGCGCCGGCGCCTCGCCCGCGTTCGCCGCGACGAGCTGCTACGCCGCCGGCTGCAACGCGCTCGACCCCTCCACCACGACCTGCGCCAACGACGCCCGGACGGTCAAGACCTCGTCGTTCGGCGTCGAACTGCGCTACAGCCCCTCCTGCCGGGCCGTCTGGGCCCGCCGCGCCTCCGGCATGAACGGGGTGGGCGACACCATCTCGGTCTGGAACAACACCTCCTCCGACTTCGCCGTCCTGCACGTTCCGGCCAACGGCTCCGGACCGTACTTCACGACCATGCTGAACGACGCCGACATCCAGTCCCGGGCCTGCGACGTCGTGGACGCCTACGGCGGCGTCTCCTGCACGGACTGGTTCTGATCCGACCCGCCAGGAAAGCACGGCCGGCGGCGGTCGAGGCGGGCCTCGCCGGAATGCCGATGGGCGAACGACGGTGAGCACCGGCGGCGATGGCGGAGCAGGAAGTCGGCCTGTCCGACTTCCTGCTCCAACCGGCCCGGCCAGGACGTGTCCGCCCGGTCGTGTGACGGTCATCGGCCCTGGTCGCTGCTCCGATCCCGGGGCGGGCCGATCCCGCCGTTCAGCCCGTGGAAGACGGTCCACGAGCGCCGGCGGCCAGGGCGGCCCGGTCGACTCGACCGGCGGACTGCACACGTGATCGCCCGGAGAACCCCTGAGGGCCGCCCCGTTATCGGGAGGCGTGTGGGGCGGTTCGTCGGTAGACGGTCCCTCCCGGGGCGAACCAACCCGCCTTCTTCCGGACGGCCGGGTTCGGGTCCTCGGCGTGGGACTCCTCCACGGCCGCGAGGGCCCGGGCATCGCTGTGGACGAACTTGCCCACCAGCTCGACCGCCCTCAGCCGGACCTGCGGATCGGGGTCGCAAGCCAGGTGCCGCAGTGCGGGTTCGAGGACCCGGTCCGCGCCCGGGGCGCACGTGTCGCCCTTGCACCGGTCGCAGGCCAGGGCGTGGAAGGCGGCGATCCGGACCCGGGCGTCGGGATCGTCGGCCATGGCGATGAGCTGACCCATGGACTCGGTGTCGACCAGATGATCCAGGAGACGGCAGCAGCCCTCACGGACCGCGGCGCTTGCATGGGACAGGCCGGCGCGGATGGCATCCAGCGCGTCCTCGTTGCGCCGCAGCAGCTCCCAGTAGGCCGCCACGGCGCGGTGCGGGTCGCCCAAGCACGAAACGAGGGCTTCGTTGTCGGTCCTGACGAATCCGAGCATGGCCCCAGTCTCCGGCCGTCCGGCCACGCCCGGCAAAGGGATTTCGCACCGGTCGGGCACGACGACGGCCGTGTGCCTGCCCCTGGAGGACAGGGTTCTGCTGGGCGTGGCCTCCTGGCACACGAACCTGACACCACGACAGCCGGCGCCCCACCTGCGGCCGGGCCGGGACCAGCACCCGATGATCCCGGGCCGACCGTACTCGTTCGTCGCCGCTCTCGAACCGGGTCGCACCTCCTGGTGCCGGTTGCTCGACGCGGTGCCGCTCGTCCCGGAGGACGACCTCGCCGAGGTCACCGCGGTCCAGGGTCAGACCGCCCTCCGGTCGGCGAGCCGGGCCACCTCGGTGAAGTACGCGCGGAAGAGCGGCTCATCGGCGGGCGGGACCCGGAACGCGGGCGAGGTGGAGTACCGGAAGGCGGCCGGGTCCGTGCCGTACAGCGGGGCGTCTGGATCGCGTACGGTGCCGATGAACAGCTCGCCGGGCTTGCCGGTCTTCTTGTAGTGCACCAGGGCTCCGAGCCACCGCAGCGGCACCCGGAGCTCGGACCTGCCCGCGTCGAACAGTTCGAACACCCCCTGGTCCACGCGCAGATGCAGGTTCTCGTAGTCGAACGTGAGCGGGTCCATGGCGGGACGATAGTCGACGACCAGGACACCTGCGACGGTGAAGGCCCTACTGTGACCCGGGCCCGCCGTTCAGCGACGTGCGACCCACCGTCGCGGCCGGCCACCGCCACGCCCACCACCGCCCAAGGCCCATGCCGATGCGCCGATACCGCACGGGTATCGGCGCAGGCGGGGAGTGGGTCAGGGGGTGGCCGTGGGGCTCGAAGTGGGCTGGGAGGTCCGGTGGTTGGGGTGGTCGTGGTGGCCGGTGGTGAGCGGGTAGGCCCAGGCGAGCAGGGCGATGAGGAGCACGAAGGGCAGGATCGTGCAGAGCGTCGCGCCGCCCGGGGCTGGGCTATCGCGGGGTTCAGGCGGCATCGGGGGCGGTGAGGTCGAGTTCGGCCCAGACGGTCTTGGCGTTGGGGTGGCGGGGGATGGTGCCCCAGCGGTCGGCGAGGGCGTCGATGAGGGTGAGGCCGCGCCCGGACTGGGCATGGGGGATGTGGACGGTGGGAAGGACGGGGAGCCGGTCACCCCTGGAGTCGCTGATCTCGATGCGAAGGGTGGTGCCCCGGCGCACGGTGGTGGTGAGGCAGAGGTGCAGCTCGAACCCGCGCCCCGGAACGCGTCCGTGCGTGATCGCGTTCGCGGCCAGCTCCGCGACGATCAGGAGCGCGGAGTAGAAGGGCTCGGTGTGGCTGAAGTTGAGCCCCCAGGCCGCGAGTTGGCGCCGGGAGATGCGGCGGCAGATGGCGGCACCCTTGGGCGTGGCGGCGAGGAGAGCGGTGTGACGGCGGGGTCTGTCGAGGGGGATTTCGGTCGTCATGGGTAGAAGCGTGGCGGCGCGGACGTACCCTGACCATGGGGATGAGGCGCACAGAGAGTGGCTGTCCGAACACGGGCCGCCTTAGTTGGGCTGGCCGAATTCATGCGGGGTGGTTGGTATGTGCGCTGCGCGTCAGAGCGAGTCGGGCGACGACGTTCGAGTCGAACTCCCGGAGGACTTGGGCGAAGCCTCGGACTTCTTCCGGGCGCTCGGGAAGCAGATCAAGCTCCTGCGGGAGCAGGCCGACATGACGCAGAAGGAACTCGGCGAACGCATCGGTTACACCGAGCAGATGGTCAGTGCGGTGGAGCGCGGGGTCCGGACGCCGCAGCCGGAGATCCTTATCGCGGTGGACAAGGTCGTCAATGCCGGAGGCCTGCTGGCCATCACGAGGGACGACGTGATCAACGCACGGAAGAAGGCACGGCTGAGGCACCCGGCCTGGTTCCGGGGCTACGCCGCCATGGAACCCGAGTCGATCGAGACCCATAACTTCGCCACCCACGGTATCCCGGGGTTGCTGCAAACCGAGGCGCACGCACGAGCGGCCTACGCAATGAGGCAGCCACCACTGTCAGAGGACGTGATCGACGCGAGGGTCGCGGCACGAATGGCGCGGCAGGAGGTCCTGACTCAGTGGCCTCGGGGAATGTTCAGTTGGGTGCTCGACGAGAGCGTGCTGCGCCGGCCCCTGGGAGGGTGGGAGGTACACGCAGCTCAGCTCCGTCGAATCCTGGATGTCGGTCGTATGCGGGGAATGGTCGTCCAGGTCTTGCCGCTGGATAAAATCGAACACGCTGGAATGGGCGGACCGTTCATCCTGATCACACCGAAGGGTCAGCCTCAGCATGCCTACATTGAAGTGCAGACCAGCAGTAGGCTGATCTCCGATCCGGATGAAGTCCAGATCATGAACGCGCGCTACAACATCCTCAGGGCGCAAGCCTACGGCCCCGAGGAGTCCCTGGCCTTGGTCGAGAAGATCCTGGGAGAACGATGAACACTGAGCTGGCATGGTTCAAGAGCAGCTACAGCAACAATGAGGGCGGCGAGTGCGTCGAGGTCGCCGGGACCCCCGGTGTCGTCCACGTGCGTGACTCCAAGGACAAGAGCGGCCCCCAACTGGCCTTCGAGCCGACGGCGTGGAAGGCATTCGTGGAGTTCGCCGCGACCGCCGAGGTCTGATCAACCTTCCCCAATGGCCCACCACCTTCCGGGTGGTGGGCCATTGGCGTACCGTCGAAAACATGCAGCTTGCCTGGTTCAAGAGCAGCCACAGCAGCAACGAAGGCGGCCAGTGCGTCGAGATCGCCTGGCGCAAGAGCAGCCACAGCGGCAATGAGGGCGGCGAATGCGTCGAGGTCGCCGAGACCACCACCGCCGTCCACGTCCGCGACTCCAAGGACAAGACCGGCCCCCACCTCACCTTCTCCCCCGCCGCCTGGCAGTCCTTCGTCGACTTCGCCCGCGCTCAGTCCCCCGCGTTCTGAGGCGTCCGCGCCACCAAGCACACGTGTGAGCGGTCGGCGTTCTGGGCGTTCGGCTGCTCCACCCTGGCCGTGACGCCGAAGCCGGCCCGCTCCAGCAGTTCGACCAACCGCCCCACCGGGACCAGGTACGAGGCGTAGGACACCGGGTGCCCGTACGCCGACGTCGGGTGCCGCTCCTCGTCGCCCGCGTGGCCGCCCAGCAAGAGGTGACCACCGGGCGCCAGTGCGCGCGCGAACTCGGCAAACAGAACGGGCAGTTGCTCCGGCGGGGTGTGATGGACCGAGTACCAGGCGAGGATCCCGCCGAGCGAGCCGTCCGCCGCGTCCAGGGCGCCCATCGAGCCGACGGTGAATCGCAGCTCCGGGTACGCCCGCCGCGCGAGCCCGATCATCCCGCCCGACACGTCGACGCCGAAGGCCGACAGGCCCAGGCCGTGCAGGTACGCCGTGATCCGCCCCGGCCCGCAGCCGACATCGGCGACCTCGCCACCGCCCGACTCCCGCACCAGCTCCGCGAAGGCGCCGATCATCGCCCGCGAGACCGGGTCCATGCCCTCCGGCGGGACGACGAGGCGCAGGTAGTCGGCCGCCACGGTGTCGTACGACGCCCGTACAGCGGCGAGGTGTACGGGTTCCGCCATCACCCGGCCAGCTTCGCTGCCTTGGCGGCGCGCTGGGCGAAGACCTTGTCGCGCCGCTCCGCCGTCTGCTTCAGCATCCGCTTGCGATCCCGCGCGGAGAGCCGGTCGAGGTAGAGGCCGCCGTTGAGGTGGTCGGTCTCGTGCTGGAGGCAGCGGGCGAAGTAACCGGTGCCCTCGACCACCACCGGCTCGCCGTGCTGGTCGACGCCGCGCACCACCGCTCGCTCCGGGCGCGCGAGTTCGGTCCTGGCGCCGGGGACGGAGAGGCAGCCCTCGGAGGCCTCGATCAGCCGGCGGCCGGGCTCCTGCTCCTCGACCACCGGGTTGAGCACGTGGCCCACGTGCCGGACGCCGTCGTCGTCCTGGCAGTCGTAGACGAACAGGCGCAGGTCGACGTCGACCTGGTTGGCGGCGAGTCCGCAGCCGTCCGCGACGTACATGGTGGCGAACATGTCGTCGATCAGCCGGGCCAGTTCGGGGCTGCCGAAGTCCTCCGGGCCGGCCGTGCGGCAGCTGCGGCCGAGGATCGACTCCCCCACCTCGGTGATCCGCAGGACGGTCGGACGGTCGCTCGGCTCGGACACCTGGGGCTCCTTCACGGGATGGGCTTGCTGTCGACTTTGCAAAGTAGCAGACTTTGCAAAGTGACCGAAGAGACCGAAGAGACCGTCAGATCCGGCACCCTCCCCGAGCACGCCGTGCGCACCGCCCTGCTGGAGCTGCTCGCCGAACGCGGCACCGTCACCTCCACCGAGGCCGCCGCCCGACTCGGCCACAGCTCGGGCCTGTGCTCCTTCCACCTGCGCCGGCTCGCCCGCTACGGGCTGATCGAGGAGGCCCCGGCGACCGACGGCCGGGCCCGCCCCTGGCGCCTCCCCCGAGCCCAACCACCAGTCCCACCAGACGAGTTCGGCGACCTGGCCCGAGGCCTGGAGGACGAGAGCCACCAGCGCTGGCTGGCCCGCCGCGCCGAGGCCCCCGCCGAGTGGCGGCAGGACGAGGCGTTCAGCGCCGTCGTCCACCTCACCCCCGAGGAGCTGAGCGCCGTCGGCGAGGCCGTCCGGCAACTGCTCGCCCGCTACCGCCACCGGGACGACGACCCGGCCGCCCGCCCCGCCGGGGCCCGTCCGGTCGCCGCCGTGGCCCGGCTCTTCCCGCTGCTCGACCAGTAGCCGGTGGCCCGGAGCACGCGCCACCACGCCCGGCATCGGCCCGCACCGGTTCGACGGGGGCCCCGGCGCGGTACAACAGAAGCATGGCTCGACAGACGATCGCCGTGATCTACGTGCTCGCGATGGTGGCCCTCGTGGTCGGTGTGGACTTCCTGTTCTTCCGGAACCACTTCTGGCCGCGGCTGCTGGTGAACATCGGGATCGTCCTGGTGTTCGTGGCCTTCTACCTGCGGTTCCTCAAGCGCTGACCGCCCGACCGGCCGACGGTGGCCCTCAGCCCACCGGCTCCAGCCGCCACTGCTGGCTGTCGCTGTCGTCGTGGTCCCACTGGTGCACCGGGGCGCCGTCGTCCGTCCGCTTGCCCAGGACGTCCAGGTACTTGTCGCTGCCGAGGCACTGGATCCGGAACGCCCCGCCCCCGACCCCGGTGATCCGCCACCGCTGGGCGGCGGTGCCGTTGCCCGTCCACTGCTGCACCCGGGCGCCGTTCTCCGTGCTGCCGCCGCTGACGTCCAGCACCTTGCCGCTGGAGACGCAGGTCAGGGTGTACACCCCGTCCCCGACGGGCGCGAGCGTCCAGCGCTGGTTGGGGCCGCCGTGCCCGTTCCACTGGAGCACCGAGCCGTCGCTGAGCGCGTCCAGCACCTTGCCGCTGTGCACGTTGGTGACCGCGTACGTGCCCGCCACCGGGCCCCGCCGGGCCGGCGCCCCGCCCTGCACCTCCACCGCGGAGACGGCGTCGTTCATGTCGCCGACCTCCTCGTTGCTGAAGATGTAGGGGCGGACCGTCCGCTCGTTGACGACCAGCCGCTCGGCGCGCCCGGGCAGGACGCCGATCCGGCGGCCGCCGTAACCGGCGTCGTCGTACAGGACGACGACCTGGCCGGTGCGGTTGACGTACGAGGAGGCCCGGTCGTTGAAGCCGACCTCCTTCAGGTTGGAGACCGAGGCGTCGCCGATCAGGATGTCCGCCGGGCCCTTCTTGTTGAACTCCACGTCGTCGTAGAGCGCCCAGTATCCCTGGGGGCAGGCGTCCACGCCCTGGCCCCGGATGATCCGCACCGTCATGCCGTCTCGGTCCCCTCGCTCACCGCGAACGCCCCGCCGGGCGGTCGGGGCGCATCGATGCTAGGCGGACCGGCACCGTGACGCCGTGTACCTGACACGCAACTGGCCGGAACGGCGCACGAGTTGGCCGGGCCGCTTCGTACGCCGAGCGAGCTTGGTGGTACGGAGCGGAAGGCCGTTCGCCGATCTCCACTACTGGACGATCAGGTACCGCTGTTCGCTCCCGCCGCTCTCGCAGGTGCCGGTGCTGATCGGGCCGCCCGTGCAGTCCCCCGGCCCGGTGGTGAAGACCGTCCAGAGGTACACCCCGGGCGTCTTCGGCGTGTAGGTCAGGCTCTGCCCCGACTGCCAGGACCGGTGGTCCCAGTCGTCGGTCCCCGGCGCCAGGATGTTCACCGTCGAGCTGGTGCCGGCCGTCGCCCAGCTGAAGTCGACCGGCTGCCCGGCCCTGACCACCTGCTGGTCCGCCGGGAGGACCGGGAGCGGGGCCGAGGGCGCGGCCTTGACCGGGTTGGTGCCCTGGTTCTGCTCCGTCTGGACGTTCAGGTAGCGGGAGGTGCTCCAGCCGCTGCCGATGCTGCCGGTGGAGGTGTTGGCCACGACCACGGCCCACTGGTAGACCCCGGCCTCGGTGGGCTTGAAGGTGCAGTCGGCGGAGGTCAGCCAGCCGGAGCCCTGCCAGGGCTGGTCGCCGCGCTTGGTGAAGACCTTCGTCACCGCCCCGGTCCTGCCCCAACTGAGCACCAGCGACCTGCCCAGCGTCAGGGTGTCCCGGTCGGCCGGGGTGAGCAGGCCGGCCGGGTGCGGGGTGCCGGCCGGGACGGACGGGGGCGGGCCCTGGTTCGGGCTCGGCGCGGCGGTCCCGGGGGCGGCGCCGCCGAAGCCCCCGGCGCTCCCGCCGGTCACGCAGTCCGGCGGGCTGCCGTCGTCCTTGGCGACCGTGAAGCCGCCGTTGTCCAGGCCGGGGCCGCCCTCGTCCCGGGCCAGGTAGAGCGGCACGGCCACCCCCGCCGCGACCAGCGCCAGCGCGCTCGGCAGCAGCACCCAGCGCCGGCGCCGGGCCCGGCGGCGGGCCCCGGCCTCCTCGGTCCGCGCCCAGCCGTCGACCCGGTACGGGTCCCCGCCCAGCACGGTCGGCACCCGGGTCGGCAGCACCGGCGGCGGGACGGGCGGCCCGAAGGCGCCGGTGACCGGCCCCACCTGCGACCCGGCCCGCGGCTCCAGCAGCGGCACCTCCGGCACGGCGGGCCGCGCCCGCAGCGGCTCCGGCAGCCAGGAGCCGGTGGGCCCGTCGTACCCGGGCGGCCCGAGCCGTTCCAGCAGCCGGGCGGGGGTGGGCCGGTCCGCCGGGCGGCGGGCCAGGCAGGCGGCGACCAGCGGGCGCAGTGCCTCGGGCACGCCGGCGAGGTCCGGCTCGGTGTGCATGATCCGGTACAGCAGCACCTGCGGGTTGCCGCCGCCGTACGGGTCGCTGCCGGCCGCGTGGCAGAGCACCCGGCCCAGGCTGAACACGTCGCAGGCCGGGCTCAGCGGCTCGCCCGCGATCTGCTCCGGGGCCATGTAGCCGGGGGTGCCGATGACGGTCTGGGTGCGGGTGATCGAGGCGCCGTCGAGGGCCCGGGCGATGCCGAAGTCGATGACCCGGGGGCCGTCGTCGCCGAGCAGGACGTTGGAGGGCTTGAGGTCCCGGTGGACCAGCCCGACCGCGTGGATCGCCGCCAGGGCCTCGGCCAGCCCGGCGCCGAGCACCCGCAGCACCGGTTCGGGCAGCGGGCCGTGGGCGGCGACGGCCGCCTCCAGGGACGGGCCGGGGATGTAGGCGGTGACCAGCCAGGGCGGGTCGCCGTCCGGGTCGGCGTCGACCACCTGGGCGGTGTGGAAGCCGCCGACCCGCCGGGCGGCCTCCAGCTCCAGAGTGAAGCGGCGCCGGAACAGCGGATCGGTGGCGAGGTCCCAGTGCACGCACTTGACCGCGACCAGCCGCCCGCCGGGCGACCGCCCCAGGTACACGATCCCCATCCCGCCGCTGCCGAGCCGGGCCAGCAGCCGGTAGCGGCCGCCGATCACCGTCGGATCGGTGGGCCTCAACGCCTCCACGTCCACCCCCGGGCGTGATGCACCGTCAATTGCCTCTTCCCCGGCCGGAATCATCTCAGCTGAGGGAGCGCAGGAACAGTTCATCGGGGCAAAGAGATCACCCGGGGAGCCGGGGCGGGACGGCGCGGGAGCTCAGTGCGGGATGCCGGCGCGGGACGGGCCAGTGGGGGACGGCTCAGTGCGGGATGCCGGAGATCAGCTCCTGCGCCCCCTGCCGCTTGAGCGCCAGGGCGACCGAGGTGCCGAGGTCCTCCGGGTCGAGCGCGCCCGCCCACTCGTGGGCGTCCAGCACCCGCTTGCCGTCCGGGGTGAAGACCCGGCCGCGCAGCGAGAGCCGGCCGTCCGCCCCGGCCTCGGCGAAGCCGGCGATCGGGCTGTTGCAGTGGCCCTGCAGCACGTGCAGGAACATCCGCTCGGCCGCCGCCTCGCGCCAGGTGTCGTGGTGGCCGAGCCCGCTGACGGCCTCGACGGTCGCCGTGTCGTCCTCCCGGCACTGGAGCACCAGGATGCCGGCGCCGATCGGCGGGCACATCGCCTCGACGCCGAGGACCTCGGTGATCCGCTCCGGCAGACCGATCCGCTCCAGGCCGGAGACGGCGAGCAGCAGGGCGTCGACCACCCCGGCGTCCAGCTTGGCCAGCCGGCTGTTGGCGTTGCCGCGGATCGGCACGCACTCCAGGTGCGGCTGGGAGGCGGCGAGTTGGGCGATGCGGCGGACGGAGGAGGTGCCGATCCGGGTGCCGGGCGGGAGTTCGGCGAGGGTCAGGCCGCCGGGGTGGACCAGCGCGTCGCGGATGTCGTCCCGGCGCAGGTGGGCGGCGAACACGGTACCGGCGGGCAGCGGACGGTCGGCGGGCACGTCCTTGAGGCAGTGCACGGCGAGGTCGGCCTCCCCGGCCAGCAGCGCGGCGTCGACCTCCTTGGTGAACGCGCCCTTGCCGCCGAGGGCGGCGAGGTCCCCGGTCCAGCGGTCGCCCGAGGTGGTGACGGGCACCACCTCGGTGCGCAGCCCCGGGTGCAGCGCGGCGAGTTCGGCGCGGACCCGGTCGACCTGGGCGAGTGCCATGGGCGAGGAGCGGGAGACGATGCGGATCAGCTCAGCGGTGGCCATGGCGCGATGATAGGCGCAGCACCTGCGGTCCCGGTCGGGGGCGCCTCGTGTCCGTCACGCACTCGGCGCAACGGTGCGGCGGGCTCCGCCGGGCCGGACCGACGGGTCGACGGGAGGACCCATGTGGCCCGGATCCCCGCCGAGTTGAACCCGCGCGACCGGGCCCGAGCGGTGGTGCCCCCACGAGACCGACCCGGTCGCACCGGGTGCGAACAGCTGATCACCAACTCGCCCCATGAGCGGGTTAATTCGCATGACAATCATCCATCTCACTCATTAGGGGGAAGAGTTCATCGGATTCACATCTTTGCCAGTTCATGGGGGAACATCTGTGTGTCCGCGCCCGAACTCACCGCGTACCGAGCACCGTTCGGGCGGCACCGCACCCTCATGACACCCGCATGACGAAGACCCTGGATTGGACGGGCCCGTGACCACCACCACCCCCGTGTGGGACTGCCCCTTCCACCACACCGACGGCCTGGAGTTCGACCCGCTCCTCAAGCGCCTGCTCACCGAAGCCCCGGTCGCCCGGATCCGGCTGCCGCACGGCGAGGGCGAGGCCTGGCTGGCCACCCGCTACGAGGACGTCAAACTGGTCACCACCGACCGCCGGTTCAGCCGCGCCGCCGGCATCGGGCGGGACCTCCCCCGGATGACGCCCGCCGCGATCGCCCAGGCCGAGTCGATCAACCTGATGGACCCGCCCGAGCACAACCGGCTCCGCCGCCTGGTCGCCCAGGGCTTCACCAACCGCCAGGTCGAGCGGATGCGCGCCCGCACCCAGGCCGTCGTCGACGGCTACCTCGACGAGATGGCGGAGCACGGTGCCCCGGCCGACCTGGCGCACTTCCTCTCCGCCCGGCTCCCGCTGCACACCATCAGCGACCTGCTGGAGATCCCCGCACCGGACCGCGACCGGCTGCGCGGCTGGGCGGTCGCGATGATGCGGATGGGCCCGGGCAGCAGGGAGGGCCAGGAGGAGGCCAAGGCCGGTCTGCGCGCCTACTTCACCGCGCTCACCGCCGAACGCCGCGCCGACCCCGGCGAGGACCTGATCAGCGCCCTCGCCACCGCCCGCGACGGCGAGGACCTGCTCGACCCGGACGAACTCGCCGTCACGGCCATGGTCCTGCTGGTCACCGGCCACGACACCAGCACCTACCAGCTCAGCAACATCACCTACACCCTGCTCACCCACCCCGAGCAGCTCGCGAAACTGCGCGCCCGGCCGGAGACCCTGCCGACGGCCCTGGAGGAGCTGCTGCGCTTCATCCCGTTCCGCCAGGGCGTCGGCATCGCCCGGGTCGCCACCGAGGACGTCGAGCTGGGCGGCGTGCTGATCCGGGCCGGCGAGCCCGTGCACGTCTCCTACCTGACCGCCAACCGGGACGCCTCGGTCTACGAGCGCCCCGACGAGCTGGACCTCGACCGCACCGCCGGGCCCGTCAACATGACCTTCGGCCACGGCCAGCACCGCTGCCTCGGCTCGCACCTCGCCCTGATGGAGCTCCAGGTCGCCGTCGGCACCCTGCTCCGCCGCTTCCCCGGCCTGCGACTGGCCGTCGACCCGGCCGAGCTCGACTGGAACTCCGGCTCGATCTGGCGCTTCCCGCGCACCCTGCCGGTCGCCTGGTAGCCCGCTCCCCCACCCCGCCGAAGCCCGACCCTGGGGAGACCCATCACCATGGCCGTACTCTGCCGCCCCGCCATCGCCGTACCCGAGCACGTCATCACCCTCGACGAGACCCTCGACCTGGCCCGCACCCTGCACGCCGGCCACCCCCAACTCGGCCTGGCCCTCAGGCTGATCGAGAACACCGGGGTGCGCACCCGGCACCTGGTCCAGCCGATCGAGCAGACCCTCACCCACCCCGGCCTCACCGTCCGCAACCAGGTGTACGAGCGGGAGGCCAAGCGCCGCGTCCCCGAGGTCGTCGAACGCGCCCTCGGCCACGCCGAGTTGGGCGCCCGGGACATCGACCTGATCCTCTACGTGTCCTGCACCGGCTTCATGATGCCCTCGATGACCGCCTGGTTGATCAACACCATGGGCTTCCGCTCCGACACCCGCCAGGTGCCGATCGCCCAGCTCGGCTGCGCGGCCGGCGGCGCCGCCGTCAACCGCGCGCACGACTTCTGCCGCGCCTACCCGGGCGCCAACGTGCTCATCGTCGCCTGCGAGTTCTGCTCCCTCTGCTACCAGCCGAGCGACCTCGGCGTCGGCTCGCTGCTCTCCAACGGCCTGTTCGGGGACGCCGTCGCCGCCGTGGTGATGCGCGGCCAGGGCGGCACCGGGGTGCACGTCGAACGCAACGGCTCGCACCTCGTCCCGGACACCGAGAACTGGATCTCCTACGGGGTCAAGGACACCGGCTTCCACTTCCAGCTGGACAAGCGGGTGCCCGGCACCATGGAGATGCTCGCCCCCGCGCTGCGCACGCTGGCCGGGCAGCACGGCTGGGACGTCTCCGGGCTCGGCTTCTACATCGTGCACGCCGGCGGCCCGCGGATCCTGGACGACCTGTGCCACTTCCTCAACCTGCCGCCGGAGCGGTTCCGTTACAGCCGGGCCACGCTCACCGAGCGCGGCAACATCGCCAGCGCCGTCGTCTTCGACGCCCTCGCCCGGCTGTTCGCCGACGGCGGGGCGACCGAGGGCACCACCGGCCTGATCGCCGGCTTCGGACCGGGCATCACCGCCGAGATCTCGCTCGGCAGCTGGGTCGACGCCCCGACCGACCAGCACCGCCGCCGACCGCGCGCCATCTCCACCTCCGACATCGCCCTCGTCCACCAAGGCGCCCCCCGCCGTTTCCCGGCCGGCACTACGATCACGGAATGACAGACACCACGGACCGCACCGACACCGACGCCTCCGGCAGAGCCGACACCGCCGCGGCTTCCGAAGCCGCCGAACTCGCCGCCCTGTTCCCGGCGTTGCACGCGCCGCAGTACTGGGCCTGGGGCCGCTACGACGCCCAGTTCTCGACCCTGCTGCCGCCGGACGGGCTGGTCACCAACATCCACCTGGTCGGGTTCGCGGACGGCGGCGTGGTGCTCTGCCGGGACGACCGGAACCACTGGTTCCTGCCCGGCGGCACCCGGGAGCGGGACGAGTCGGTCACCGACTGCCTGGCGCGCGAGCTGCGCGAGGAGGCCGGCGCCCGACTGCTCGGCGAGCCGGGCTGGCTGGGTGCGCACCGCTGCCACACCGAGGACGCGGTGCCGTACCGGCCGTGGCAGCCGCACCCGGACAAGGCCTGGCTCTGGGGCTGGGGCGAGGTGGAGCTGGACTCCACGCCGACCAACCCGGCGGACGGCGAGCAGGTGGTCGAGGTCCGGGCCGTCCCGGTCGCCGAGGCGCAGCGGCTGCTGCTGTCCGGGCACGACGCCTGGTGGGGCGAGCTGATCGGGCTGGCGGTGGAGCTGCGCCGGCGGGCGGGGCGGGGCTGAGGTCACCAGGACCTCCCGTTATTCCCCCTGAACCCGAAGATCACTGGAACGGCGGAACACCGCGCGGCCATGTCCGTTTTGCGATGGTATGACTCATCCCATGGACACCAACGCCTTGGCCGCATCGCTGGCAGTGGACTACCCGGTGCTCAACATCTTCTGGACGATGTTGGAGCTGTTCCTGTGGATCCTCTGGTTCTTCCTGCTGTTCAAGATCATCACGGACATCTTCCGCAGCCACGACCTGAGCGGGTGGGGCAAGGCCGGCTGGCTGGTACTGGTGATCATCCTGCCGCTGATCGGCATCCTGGCGTACCTGATCGTCCGCGGCCAGGACATGGGGAAGCGGGACGTCGAACAGGCCCAGAAGGCCGATGCGGCGGTCCGCGCCTACATCCGGGACGCCGCCGCCGGGACACCGGCGGAGGGCGGTGACGGGAGCGGCGGGGGCGGCCGCAGCCACGTCGAGGACCTGGCGCGGCTGGCGGACCTCCGGGACCGCGGCGCCATCTCCGCCGAGGAGTACCAGAAGGCCAAGGACAAGCTGCTGGTCTGACCGCACGGACGGCCGGGGGGGGGGGGGGGGCCCGGGCGGGCCCCGCCCCCCGGTCCCCGGGCGGCGGGGCCGCGGCGTCGGCCGTCAGGCCAGGGCGGCTTCGATCAGGTCGGCGGCCCGGGAGGCGCTGCCGCCGGCGCGGACCTCCGCCTGGAGCGTGGTCAGGCGGGCGGCCACCGCCGGGTCGGAGGTCAGCTCCAGTACGGCGGAGCGGAGGGCCTCGGGGGTGGCCCGGTCGGTGTCCACGCGGCGGGCCACGCCGAGTTCGACCAGCCGGTCCGCGTTCTCGAACTGGTCGGCGGACTGCGGCACCGCCACCATCGGCAGCCCGCAGTACAGGCCCTCGCTGCACCCGCCCATCCCGGCGTGTGTGACGAACGCGTCGGCCTGCCGGAGCACCGCGAGCTGCGGCACCCACGGGTGGACCTCGACGTTCGCCGGGATCGGGCCGAGCTCGGCCGGGTCGGTCGCCCGGCCGACCTGGAGCACGACGTGCCAGCCGGGCAGGTCGCCGAAGGCCTCCAGGCACGCGCGGTAGAAGGCGGGTTGGTGGGTGAAGGCGGAGCCGAGCGAGATCAGCAGCACCTTCTGCGCGTCCTGCGGCCGGGTCCAACCGCCCTGGAACTCCCGGTCGCCCAGGCAGGGCCCGGCGAAGGCGTAGACCTCGGGGTCGATCCGGTCGATCCCGGCCTGGAGCGCCCGCGGGATGAGCACGACCCCGCGCCGGGGCCGCATCATGTAGGCGAACAGGTCGTGCGCGGGCACCCCGTTCTCGGCCAGCCACTGCGCGAAGCGCTCCGGGATCCCCTCCGCCTTGAGGGCCTTCACGACCGTCTGGAACGCCTCCGAGTCGGAGACGTCCCAGGCGATCCGGGACGGCGCGAGCAGCACGGACGGCACGCCCCAGCCCTCGGCCAGGGCCCGTCCCGCGTACGCCATGAAGTCGTAGAGGACGAGGTCGGGCCGGTCGTCCTCGAATGCCTCCCGCATCCGCGGCAGCATCGCCCGGGCCTCGTCGAAGAGCAGGCCGTGCATGTTGGCGCCGGGCCGGACCGCGGCACCCTTGAGGATCGCCAGGCCCGTTTCGTGGGGCACCAACCGGGCTCCGGTGGACTCGATCTGCTCGGTGAACGAGGGGTCGTTGACGTAACTGACCCGGTGGCCGCGGGCGACCAGCTCCCGGATCACCTCCAGGCTGGGGTGGACGTGGCCGTGCGCCGGGACGTTCACCATGGCGATGTGGGCGGGGCGGGGCATGTCGGTCCTCTTCTCGTCCGTCGTCACGCGTGCTGTGCGCAGATCTCTGACAGTACGTCAAGTCAGCGGCGGGGGCGGACGGTAAGGTGATCGCATGGACGAGTACGCGGTGCCGGTCCTGCCGAGCCGGGACCTGGACGAGACGCTGGAGTTCTACGGCCGCCTGGGCTTCGAGGAGCGCGGCCGCTGGGACGGGCCGGACGGCTACCTGATCCTGGTCCGGGGCACCGTGGAGCTGCACTTCCGCCGGGATCCGGGGGTGGATCCGCTGGCCACCGCGGGCAGTTGCTACGTCCAGGTCCGCGACGCGGACGCCCTGCACCGGGACTGGGCGCGGATCGGCGTGCCGGCCGATCCCACTACCGGCAGCAGACTGACCGACGTGGCCGAAACCTCCTACCGGATGCGGGAGTTCGCGCTCGTCGACCGCAGCGGCAACCTGCTCCGCATCGGCAGCCCGCACCGGGACGGGCCGGCGCCGGGCTCAGCCCGCTGAACCCGGCGGGTCGTGCGGGGCGCGGGCCCGGATGAGCAGGAACGGCGGGAGCCCGGCGCGTCGGGGTGAGCGGGCCACCACCGGGGCGGGCGGCGCCGGTTCGTCGACGGCCTCCGGGGCGAAGCCGCTCCGCAGCAGCGCGGTCAGACAGGTGGACAGCGTCCGGTGCCGGTAACCGGCCCGGCGGACGGCCCCGGGGTCGTCGGAGCGCCGGAACCCCTCGGCGAGGTAAGCGCCGACCACCCGGCGCACCGCGCCGTCGGCCGATTGCGTCCAGGAGGCGTGCGGCGCCTCGAAACAGGGGTGCGGGAGGCTGAGGACCAGGCGGCCCCCGGGCTTCAGCACCCGCCGTGCGGCGGTGAGCGCGGCGTCGAGGTCGGGCACGTGGTTCAGGGAGAGCCCGGCGGTGACCCAGTCCACCGACCGGTCGGCGACCGTCCCCAGCACGCACCCGTCGTCGACGGTGTAGACCGCGCTGCCGGGCCCGGGCGTGGCGGTGGTGCGGGCGTGGTCGATCAGGCGGGCGGTCGGGTCGATGCCGAGGGCGGTGGCGCCGCGGGCGGCCAGCGCGCGGGTGATCAGCCCCTCGCCGCAGCCGAGGTCGAGGACCCGGAGGCCGTGCAGCCGGTCGGGCAGGTGCGCGAGCAGGGCGTCCCGGTTGAAGTCGTTCAACGGGGAGCCGGTGCGCAGGAGTTCGGCGTACCAGTCGGCGATGGTGTCCCAGGTGGCGGTCATCGGGACCGGACGCTACCCGGTTCCCGCCCGGCACCTCCAACGGATTTCCGCGGCCCGCGGCCGCGACGGGTCGGCCGGAGCCGCTACGGGCTTTCCGGGGCCGAGGGCGGCAGGACCCGCCAGTCGGGGTGCAGCGGCAGGGCGTGCCCGGTCAGTGCCGCGACGTCGGCGGGGACGTTCGCGCGGGCGCGCAGGGCGGGGAGGGTGTCGGCGGTGTAGGCGGTGTGCGCCGCGGGGTCGGTCCACAGGGTGGTGACCAGGTAGCGGGTGGGGCCGAGGCGGGCGACGCTGCCGGTGAGCAGGCCGCCGGTCGCGGCCATGCCGGGGGCCCAGAGCTCGCGTTGGACGGTGAGGAAGTGCGCGGTGCGGCCGGGCCGCAGCTCGCAGTCGGCGACGCGGAGCAGGGCGGCCCGTCGGAGGGCGTCGGGGAGGGACGGGGCCGCGCCGGGCAGCGTGAGGACCACCGGGCCTGAGGCGATCCGGAGGGAGTCCCACCTGTCCTGCTGGTCGGCCCGGGCGGCGACCTCGTCGTGGCGCTCGTGCAGGAAGTGGCGGTGGGCGGCCTCGTTCGTCCAGAGGGCGAGCAGCAGCGCCCGGCCGTCGGTGCCGGACCAGCCGCCCAGCTGGCCGAGCAGTCCGGGCTGGTCCGCGATGGCCGACCAGCGGCGCTGTCCGGCGGCGAACGCCGCGTGTGCACCGGGGCGTACCCGGCAGTCGATCCACTTCGCCCACATGGGGCCATCCTGCGGCGCCGGGCCGGGGGAGGGGCAATCGGGCGGAGGGCGGGAGCGGACCCGGACCATCGGCGTAGGCCGGGCGCGCCGTCCGGTCGTCCTGGCTGTCCCGGTCGTTCCGGTCGTCCGGCCAGGTCGGCCGTTCGTCCGGCCAGGTCCTCCCGGTCGTCCGGCCGGTTCGGAGCGGGCGAGGGCCGGTGGCGGGATCCTGCAGACGTCCGTCATTGCCGCCAGGCCCGCCGCCGGGCGAAGGTGGGGGCATGGACGACGCACCCCGCCTGCCGCACCTGGTCGTGATCCCGGTCTTCCCCGGGGTCAACGCGCTGGACGTGACCGGCCCGGCCGAGATCCTGGCGCTCGCGGACCGGCTGCTGGCGCCGGAGCGGCCCGGGTACGAGGTGCGGCTGTGCGCGGAACGCAGCGGGCCGGTGCCGACGTTCTCCGGGGTGCCGCTGCTGGTGGAGCGGACGCTGGAGCGGTCGCGGGTGAGGCCCGACACGGTGCTGGTGCCCGGTCGGGTGGAGCTGGGCCCGCACGGGCCGGTGCCGTGGGTGGACCGGGCGGTGGTGGCCTGGCTGCGGGAGGTGGGGCCCGGGGTGGGCCGGGTCGCCTCGGTCTGCGCGGGCGCGCACGTGACGGCGGCCGCCGGACTGCTGGACGGCCACCGGGCGACCACCCACTGGGCGACCGCCGAGCGGCTGGCCGCGGACCACCCGGCCGTCGAGGTGGATCCCGACCCGGTGTTCGTCCGCTCCGGGCGGATGTGGACCAGCGCCGGCCTGTCCACCTCGATGGACCTCACCCTGGCCCTGGTGGCCGAGGACCACGGCGACGACCTCGCCCTGGAGATCGCCCGGATCATGGTGATGTACCTCCAACGCCCGGGCGGGCAGAGCCAGTTCAGCGTCCCGCTGGCCCACCCCGGCGGCGCCCGGGCCGACCTGCGGGGACTGCGCCGCTGGATCGGCGACCACCTGGACGCCGACCTGTCGGTGCCCGTGCTCGCGGCCCGGCTCACCATGAGCGAGCGGCACTTCGCCCGGGTGTTCCGGGCCGAGACCGGCACCACGCCCGGCGCGTACGTGGAGGAGCTGCGGCTGGAGGCCGCGCGCCGGCTGCTGGAGCGCACCGACCACCCGCTGCCCGGCGTGGCCCGGGCCTGCGGTTTCGGCTCGGTGGAGACCCTGCACCGGGTGTTCCGCGACCACCTCGGCGCCACCCCGGGCGACTACCGGCGCCGGTTCCGCGTCAACACACCCTGAGCCGCGGCAGGAAGCGAACCCTGAACCCCCGCACGACGAACCGAGGAGCACCATGAAGATCACGGCCACCCACATCGGCACCGCGACCGTCCTGCTGGAGGTCGGTGGCCTGCGGCTGCTCACCGATCCGGTCTTCGACCCGGCCCCCGCCGAGTACCGGCACGACCCGGTGGTGCTGCGCAGCACCGGCGGCCCTGCTCTGGCGGCAGCCGAACTCCCGCCGGTGGACGCGGTGTTGCTGAGCCACGACGAGCACCCCGACAACCTCGACGCGACCGGCCGCACCCTGCTCGCCGACCGCCCGGTGCTGACCACGGTCAGCGGTGCGGCCCGGCTCGGCGGCGGTGCGCTCGGCCTGGCGCCCTGGCAGACCCGCACCCTGACGGTGGGCGGCCGCAGCCTGCGGATCACCGGCACGCCGGGCGAGCACGGCCCGGTCGGCGACGTCACCGGCTTCGTGGTCGAGGTGCCCGGCGAGGAGGAGGCCCTCTACGTCTCCGGCGACACCGTCCACATCCCCGAACTCGACCGGATCGGGGCGCAGTTCACCATCGGCACGGCCCTGCTGCACCTCGGCGCCGCCCGGATCGGGGCCTTCGGCGGCGGCGGGCTGATCACCATGGACGCGGTCCAGGCGGCGGCCCTGACCGTCTCACTCGGCGCCCGCCGGGTGGTCCCGGTCCACTACTCCTCCTGGGAGCACTTCACCGAGGGCCGGGCGGAGACCACCGCGCACTTCGAGGCGGCCGGCCTGGCCGGACGGCTGCACTGGCTCACCCCGGGAGCGGCCGAACTCCTGGACTGACGGCGGGTTCAGCGCGCCCCGACCGGGGGGAGCCGTTCCAGGATGCGTTCCATGCCGCTGGTCCAGTTGGCCTCCAGCGCGCTGACGGCGCGGTCGAGGTCGCCGTCGAGCAGGCACTGGGCGATCCGTTCGTGCTCCTCGGCGGCGCGGCGCAGGATCTCGTGGTCGCCGACCACCATCCGCTCGTAGCGGTGCAGGGTCAGTTTCAGCGACTCGATCATCTCGTGCAGCCGGGTGTTGGCGCAGCCGGAGAGCAACAGGGCGTGCCAGGCGTCGTCGTGGCGTTCGATGGTGCCGTGCGGGGCCTGCGGGGCGGAGAAGGCGCGGGCCTCGGCGAGCAGACGGGGGGCGATCGCGGCGAGGTGGGCGGGGTCGGAGGTGCGCAGGGCCAGTGACTCCAGGGCGATCACGATGGCCGTGAGGTCGAGGAACTCCTGCTTGCCGGTGGGCGTGAAGCGGAAGCCCTTGCCCCGCTCGCTGGTGATGATGCCCTCGCGCTCCAGGCTGATCAGGGCCTCGCGCAACGGGGTCCGGCTGACGCCGAGTTCTTCGGCGAGGTGGACCTCGTTGATGGACTCGCCGGGGGTGAACCGGCCGCGGCCGAGCTGCTCCAGCAGTTCGTCCTTCACCTGCTCGCGCAGCGGACGCCGCTCGATGGCCATCGGGCTTTCCCTTCCTCGTTCGTCCCGTAGAGTACCGGCCGCCGTCCGGCCGCAGCGCGGCCACCGTCCGGCCCCGGACGGGGGCCGGACGGTGCGGCCGGTCAGGCGGTTCCGGCGCCGTCCACGGCGATGACGGCGCCGCTGACGAAGGCGGCGGCGTCGCTGGCCAGGAAGGCGACGGTGCGGGCGATGTCCCCGGGTTGGCCGATCCGGCCGAGCGGGCGGTCGGCGGCGTCGGTGTAGAACGCCTCGGCGCTCTCGCCGAGTTGACGGGCCTCCTCGGCGAGCATGCCGGTGTTGGTGTCGCCGGGGCAGACGCAGTTGACCCTGATGTTGTCCGGCCCGTGGTCGATGGCCATCGCCCGGGTCATGTTGACCACGGCGCCCTTGGAGGCGCAGTAGGAGACGGCCCGGGCGCCGCCCTTGATGCCCCAGCCGGAGCCGGTGTTGATGATGGAACCGCCGCCGTCGGCGGCCATCAGGGGGACGACGAGCCCGCTGAGCAGCATGATCGAGCGCACGTTGACGGCCATCACCGCGTCCCAGTCGTCGTCGGTGATCTCGCACACGGTGGACCGCCGGATGATGCCCGCGTTGTTGAACAGCACGTCCACGCCGCCGTGGTGGCCGACGGCGGTGCGGACGAGCCGCTCGCAGTCGGTGCGCCGGGAGACGTCGCAGCGGACGAAGGTGCCGCCGGTCTCCGCGGCCGCCTGCTCGCCGTGGTCGGCGTCGAGGTCGGCGAGGACGACGTGTGCGCCGAGTTCGGCGAGCAGGGCGGCGGTGGCGCGGCCGATGCCGGCGGCGGCGCCGGTGACGATCGCGCGCTTTCCGTGGAGGTCGATCATGGGGGGGAGCTCCTCTGCAGGACGTCGGGCGGGGGCGGGTCGGTCGGTGGGGCGGGGCGGTGGGTTCGGGCGTCGGGTTCGGGCGTCGGATTCGGGCGTCGGGTTCAGGCGGAGATCCGGTAGACGGCGCCGGAGCGGCGGCCGGTGATCACCCGGACGTGGCCGGAGAGGGCGTCGTCCAGCTCCGGGTCACCGGTGTCCAGCAGTAGCGGGCGGCCCTGGAGGGCGGCGAGCTTGGCCTCGGTGGCGATGACCAGCAACCGTTCCCGGCCGGCCGCGCGCAGCAGGGCGGGGGTGAGCTGCTGGTTGCCGCGGCCGAGCAGGAACCCCTGGCCGCCGATCGGGGAGAGGACGATCCAGGGGGCGGTGGGCAGGTTGCGGAGCTGGTCGGCGCGGGCGTCCCGGAGCCGGACCAGCGGCGGCCGGTCGGGGCGCAGCCGGATCAGGTCGACGCCGGTCAGGCTGGCCCCGGCGGCGCCGAGCGCGGCGGCGACGGCGTGGGTGGTGCTGCCGGGGCCGAGCAGCAGCAGGCCGTCGGGCCCGACCCGGTCGGCGAGCCCGGCGGCGATCCCGGTCGCGGTGGACGGGTCGGGGCCGCTGCTGCCGGTCTTGCGCTGCTGGACGCGGGCGGGCAGCACCGGGACGGTGAGCCGGCCGTACAGCCGGGCCGAGACCAGGCCCGCCCGCAGCGCGGCCTCGTCCCGGTCCACCACCTCGGCGCTCTCCGGGCGGGTGGCGCCGCGCGTCCAGGCGGTGGCCACCTCGGCGGCGGCGCGCGGGTGGAGGGCGAAGACGGCGGAGTGCATCTTGACCCCGGCCGGGATGCCGAGCACGGGCGTCCGGGGGTCCGGGCCAAGCGCGTCCAGGACGTCCCGGGCGGTGCCGTCGCCGCCGCAGAACAGCAGCAGTCCGGCGCCGGCCGCGACCAGGGCGCGCACCGCCGCCCGGGTGTCGGCGGCGCTGGTCTCCCGGTCGGGCCGGTGGACCACCCGGGCATCGCGGCTGGCGGCCCGGACCGACCACGCCCCCATCGGGCCCGCCACGGTGAGCAGTTCGACCTGAGGCGGCAGCCGGCGCAGCGTCGCCTCGGCGCGCTGCAGCGCCGCCGGGACGGCCCCGAGGGCGAGCGCCCGGCGCTGGACGTCGGCGCCGTCGCTGCCCCGGAGGCCGACCCGGCCGCCGAGCCCGGCGACCGGGTTGACCACCAGCCCGATCGGGGCGGTGGTCACGGCCGCTCGCCGAGCACCTTGCGGCGGTAGGCGCGCCAGCTGACCGACCAGACCGCCGGGTCGTCCAGCGGCTCGTGCCGGATCCGGTGCACGGTGGAGCGGTGCGGCGCGGTGCGCACCGTCTCCGGGTCCTCGTAGGCCTCGCGGGCGACCTCGGCGAGGATCGCCGCGTACTCGTCGAGGTCGGCGCGGGAGTAGGACTCGGTGGGTTCCAGGGTCATCGGCTCCGGGGTGACGTACGGGTGGTGGCTGGTCCAGTAGTGGGTGCCGAAGTCGGCCGCGCGGAGGCCGAGGTCCTCGCTGTGCAGGCCGGTGTCCTCGTTGAGCTGCTGCCAGCTGTAGCGGGTCTGCTCGACCCGCGGCCGGCCCTTGGCGTACGGGACGGAGACGCCGCGGATCCGCCGCACCCGGTCCATCAGGTAGTTGTTGTTGAGCACGGCGGTCTCGGCGACCTCGCGCAGGCCCTCGGCGCCCAGCGACATGATCCAGGCGTAGGCGCGCACCAGGTTGGGGACGACGGCCAGGTACGGCCGGATCTTGCCGATCGACTCCGGCCGGTCGTACTCCAGCCGGTACCGCTCGCCGTCGAACTCGACGGTGGGGACGGGCAGGTAGGGTGCCAGCTCGGCGGTGACGGCGCAGGCGCCGGCCGCCGGGCCGCCGCAGGCGTGCGGGGTGGAGAAGGTCTTGTGCAGGTTGAAGTGGCACAGGTCGAAGCCGGCCTCGCGGGCCCGGGTGATGCCCAGGATGCCGTTGGCGTTGGCCTGGTCGTAGGCGCACAGGCCGCCGGCCTCGTGCACGATCCGGACGAACTCGGCGATCCGGGGGTTGTAGATGCCGGTGTCCTCCGGGTTGGTGACGAGCAGCGCGGCGGTGCGCGGGCCGACGGCGGCGCGCAGCGCGTCGATGTCGGGGTAGCCGTCGGCGTCCGGGTGGAGGGTGATCACCCGGTAGCCGGCGGTCTTGGCGCAGGCGGCGTTGGAGGGGTGGGAGAAGGCGGTGGTGATGATCTCGTCGCGCTGCTGCGCTTCGCCGCGGGCGGCGTGGTGGGCGCGGATCACCGAGACGTTGGTCCAGATCGCGGCACTGCCGGCGCCCGGTTGCAGGCTGACCCGGTCCATCCCGGAGATCTCCTTGAGCAACTGCTCCAGCCGGTGCGCGAGTTCGAGGACGCCCTGGACGGTGGAGGGGTCCTGGGCGGGGTGCAGGGCGGCGATCCGGGGGTCGCGGACGAAGGTGTCGTTGACCTTGGGGCTGTACTTCATGGTGCAGGTGCCCTGGCCGATGTCCACGTTGAGGTCGGCGCCCAGGTTCTCCTGGGAGAGCCGGAGGTAGTGCCGGAGCACCTGCTGCTGGCCGATCTCGGGCAGCCCCGGCGGGGTGCTGCGGCGCAGCGCGGCGGGCAGCAGCCCGACCGGGTCGCCGACGGCGGCGGTGACACCGGGCTCGGGCAGCGGCGGCAGGACGCCGCGTTCACCGGGGGCGCCCAGTTCGAAGACGAGCTTCTCGTCCCAGCGGGCCTGCTGGAAGCGGCGCAGGGCGGGCTTGGCGGCGATCCTCGCGTCGGTGGCCGGAGGGTTGTCCTGACGGTCCGTCACTTCACGATCTCCTCAAGGGCGTCGGCGAGGTGGTCGAGGTCGGCCTGGGTGTGCAGCTCGGTGACGCAGTACCGGCCCTCGTGCGGCCCGGCCGGGGTGCCGCCGTGCAGGCCGCGGGCGAGCAGGGCGTCGGCCACGGCCCGGGCGGGGCGGTCGTCGGGGTAGTGCAGGGTGAAGTCGGCGAAGTGCACCGCCGCGGGGTCGGCCAGGCGGATCCCGGGCACCCGGGCGAGGCGCTGCCGGGCGTACGCGGTGTGGGCGAGGACGGTCCCGGCGAGCTCGCGCATGCCGTGCGGGCCCATCAGGGACAGGTAGACCCCGGCGGCGATGCCGTGCAGGGCGGCGGCGGTGCCGACCCACTCCTTGCCCTCCTCGCGCAGCGCGAACGAGGTGCGCTCGTACGCCACGTCGCCGAAGCCGTACTCGCCGGGCACCTCGGTCGGGGTGAGGCCGAACAGCCGGCTCGGGTACTCGGCGACCAGGCGCTGGTCGTCCGCGGAGCCGATGAAGCCGGCGTTGCCGCCGCCGTAGCCGGGGTGGAGGCCGAGCGGCTGGAGGTCGCCGCAGGTGAGGTCGGCGCCGAAGGCGGCGGGCGGGGCGAGCGCGCCGAGGCTCAGCGGGTTGACGTGCACGACGGCCAGGGCGCCCGCGGCGTGGGCGAGTTCGACGTACTCGGGCAGGGCCGGGTCGATCCGGCCGGAGAAGTCGGTCAGCTGGGCGTACACGGCGGCGACGTCCCCGCCCGCGAGCGCGGCCCGGACGGCGGCCGGGTCGGCGGCGACCGGCTCCACCGGGTGCACGCCCCGCACGAAGTCGTGGATCCGGGACAGCCGGTGCGGGTCGATCTCGCCGACCAGCAGCAGCCGGGGGCGCCCGGTGGCCCGGCCGGCCATCCGCAGGGCGGTGGCCGCCGCCTGGAAGCCGTCGTACGTCGGCACGTTGACCACGTCGACGGCCAGCAGCTCGGCCATCAGCGACTGGTACTCCCAGAGCGCCTGGAAGCGCCCGTGGTCCTCGTAGGGCTCCCCGGCGTAGGCGGTGAGGAACTCGGCGCGGTTGACGATCTCGTCGACCACGGCCGGGACGTGGTGCCGGTAGCAGCCGGCGCCGAGGAACGAACGGCCGGGCGGGACGGCGGTGTTGCGGGCGAGCAGCTCCTCCAGGTGGGCGGTCAGCCGGGCCTCGGAGGTGAACGGCGCGGGCAGTCGCAGCGGGCGGTCGAGCCGGAGCCCGGCGGGGATGTCGGCGTAGAACTCCTCGACGTCCTGCGCGCCGACCGCCGCCAGCATCGAACGGCGGATGTCCGGGGCGGAGTTGGGGATGTACGGGTGGGTCCGGGGAACGCGTGCGGTCATCCTGGCACCTTCCGCGATTTCGGTCACAGGCCTTGACGGCACTGTGCATGCTGAGTTCTGTATACAGCATTCGGCATTCACCAGTCGGGAGGCAAGATGTCCGCAGAAACCCGGCCCAGAAAAAACCGCCAACTCCCCTACGGGGGAGGAACATCCACCCCGGTCCTCGGCCGCCGCCGGTTGCTCGGCGCCGGACTCGCGGGCGGCGCAATGCTGTTGACCGGAGCCACCGGCTGCGCCACCGGCGGGGCGGGCGGGCCGGGCGCCAAACAGCTGGCCGCCGGCCCGAGTGCCGCCCTCACCGGGAAGGTCACCATCTGGTCCTGGGACGTGGCGGCCAAGGCGATGCAGCGGCTCGGCACGGTCTTCGAGCAGGCCCACCCGGGCACCACCGTCGAGGTGGTCGACATCGGCTACGACAACGCCTACGACAAGATCACCGTCGGCCTGGGCGCCGGCAGCGGACTCCCCGACATCCTCACCGTCGAAGGCGGCAGGCTCCCCACCTACCTCGGCAACTTCCCGAACGGCCTGGTCGACCTCACGAGCCGGGCCGAGAGCCTCAAGTCCCAGTACGCCGAGGCGACGTGGCGCACCGTGACGGACGCCAAGGGCCGGGTCCGCGGGCTGCCCTGGGACAGCGGCCCGTGCGCCCTGTTCTACCGCCGGGACCACTTCCAGCAGGCCGGCATCGACCCGGCGACGCTCGCCACCTGGGACGACTACCTCACCGCCGGGGCAGCCCTGAAGCAGGCCACCGGGCGCAAGCTGCTCATCATGGACTCCAAACAGGACACCCTCTTCGCCCAACTGCTCCAGCAGCAGGGCCAGTCCTGGTTCACCGACGGCAAGGTCGCCGTCGCCACCCCCGCCGCCGAGCGCGCCCTCACGCTGATGAAGCAGCTGGTCGACCGCGACCTGGTCGACTTCGAGAACGGCTGGGACGGCCTGGTCTCCGGAACCCACGACGGCAAGGCCGCCACCACCCCCACCGCCGCCTGGTGGGACGGCACCCTCACCGCCGAAATGGCCGACCTCTCCGGCAAGTTCGGCGTCGTCCCGCTGCCCGCCTTCACCCCCGGCGGCACCCGCACCTCCAACAGCGGCGGCTCCACCCTGTGCGTCACCGCGCAGAGCGGGAACCCGGAGACCGCGTGGGGGTTCCTCTCCTTCCTGCTCGCCGACAAGGCCAACCAGGTCTCGATGATGCAGCACGAAGGACTCTTCCCGGCCTACCTCCCCGCCCTGGACGACCCGTACTTCCAGCAGCCCGCCCCCTACTACGCCGGCCAGCCCGCCATGAAGCTGTTCGCCGACCTGGTCCGCAGCATCCCCACCGTCGAGCGCACCCCCGACGACGCCAAGGCCGGCGACATCGTCACCACCGCCGTCAACCAGGTGCTGCACAACGGCGCCGACCCGGGCACCGTCCTGCGCTCCGCCGCCCGCCAGATCGCCACCGCGACCGGCCGCCAGACGGTCTCCTAGGAACGGGCGGCCATGACCAGCAGCGTCCCCGTCCCCCTGCGCACGCCCGCCGCCCGGTCCGCCCGGGCCCGTGGGCGGCGCTCCCGGCACACCGCCGCCTGGCTGTTCGCCGGCCCCACCGCCGCCCTGTTCGTCCTCTTCTTCGCCTACCCCCTGGGCGCCAGCCTGTACCAGAGCCTCACCGCCCGCCGGGACGGCGTGGACGTCTTCGTCGGCCTCGACCAGTACCGCCGGATGCTCGACGACCCGGCCTTCCTGCACTCCCTGGTCAACACCGGTCTCATCCTCGCCGTCCAGGTGCCGGTGATGACCGGCCTGGCCCTGGTGCTCGCCGTGCTGCTCAACCAGTCCTGGCTGCGGTTCCGCTCCGGCTGGCGCGCGGTCTTCTTCCTGCCCGCGATCACCACCCTGGTCGCCTACGCGGTGGTCTTCCAGGTGCTGCTGCGCACCGACGGCGGCCTCGCCAACCAGTTCCTCCAGGCCCTCGGCCTCGGCCCGGTCGACTGGCTCAACTCGCCGACCTGGGCCCGCATCTCGCTGATCGGCTCGGTCACCTGGCGGTGGACCGGCTACAACGCCGTCATCCTGCTGGCCGGACTCCAGGCGATCGGCCGCGACCAGTACGAGGCGGCCGCCCTGGACGGCGCCGGCACCGTGCGCACCTACACCGGGGTGGTCCTGCCGCAGCTGCGCCCGGTGGTGCTGTTCTGCGTCATCACCTCCACCATCGGCACCCTCCAACTCTTCGACGAGAACTACGTGTTGACCAGAGGCGGGCCGGGCGACGCGACCCTCACCCCGGTGGTCTACCTGTACAAGGTCGGCTTCCAGCAGCTGGACTTCGGCTACGCGGCCGCCATCGCCTGGGTGGTGGTGCTGATCATCGCGGCGGTCTCGCTGCTCCAGTTCCGGCTCTACGGAAGGGAACGCCGCCGATGACGGGCAGAACTCCGACCCGGGGAAGGCTCCTGGGCCGCGCCGCCGTCCTCACCCTGCTCACCTTCGGCGCCGTCCTCAGCCTGCTGCCGTTCGCCTGGATGCTGATCGCCGCCACCCACAGCAGCTCCGAACTCTTCCACTCCCCACCGCCGTTCCTCCCCGGCGGCGAGCTGCTGCGCAACCTGGTGCACCTCCAGCAGAGCATCGGCTTCGGCCGGGTGCTGCTCAACAGCCTCGGCATCGCCGTCGTGCACACCCTGCTCAGCTCGCTGCTGTCCGCGATGTGCGGCTACGGCCTGGCCAAGTACCGGTTCCGCGGCCGGGGCCTGCTGCTCGGCCTGGTACTGGCCACCATGATGATCCCGCTCCAGGTGCTGCTGGTCCCGCTGTTCCAGATGATGGCCAGTCTCGGCTGGATCGACAGCTACCAGGCCGTCCTGCTGCCCTTCCTCGCCAACTCCTTCGGCATCCTGCTGATGCGCCAGAGCTTCCTGGACTTCCCCGACGAACTGCTGGAGTCCGCCCGGATCGACGGCTCCGGCGAACTGCGCACCTTCTACCAGGTCGTCCTGCCGTGCGTGCGCCCGCAGTTGGGCGCCCTGGTGATCTTCACCTTCATGGGCCAGTGGAACAGCTTCATCTGGCCGCTGCTGATGCTCAACACCCAGGACAAGTACACCGTGCCGGTCGCGCTCAACACGCTGACCGGGCTGACCCACGTCGACTACTCCGGCCTGATGCTGGGCTCCTTCCTGGCCACCCTCCCGCTGATGGTGCTCTTCCTGCTCTTCCAGCGGCAGTTCGTGGCCGGGCTGCTCGGCGGAGCGCTGAAGGGATGATGCGCGCATGGACCGACTGACCCGCGTGCCCGGCCTGCTGTACGGCGGGGACTGGAACCCCGAACAGTGGCCCGAGGAGGTGTGGGCGGAGGACGTGAAGCTGATGGCCGAGGCCGGGGTCAACCTGGTCACGGTCGGGGTGTTCTCCTGGGCCAGGCTGCAACCCGACGCCGACAGCTGGGACTTCGGCTGGCTGGACCGCCTGCTCGACCTCGTGCACCGGCAGGGCATCGCCGTCGACCTGGCCACCGCCACCGCCTCCCCGCCCGCCTGGCTGGTCCGCGCCCACCCCGAACTGCTGCCCGTCACCGCCGACGGCGTGCGACTGGAGTTCGGCTCCCGCCAGCACTACTGCCCCTCCTCCCCGGTCTACCGGGCCGCCGCCGTGCGGCTCACCCGGGCGCTCGCCGAGCGCTACCACGACCACCCCGCGCTCGCCCTGTGGCACATCCACAACGAGTACGGCGACCACGTCCAGGAGTGCTTCTGCGCCGAGTCCGCCGCCGACTTCCGCCGCTGGCTGCGCGACCGGCACGGCACCGTCGAGGAGCTGAACCGCTCCTGGGGAACGGCCTTCTGGTCCCAGCGGTACAACACCTTCGACCAGATCGAGCCGCCGCGCACCGCGCCCGGACCGGTCAACCCGACCCAACTGCTGGACTGGCGCCGGTTCTGCTCGGACGCCCTGCTCGCCCTGCACCGCGCCGAGAAGGCCGTCCTCGACGCACTCTCGCCCGGGCTGCCGGTCACCACCAACTTCATGTCGATGCTCAAGGCCCTCGACTACTGGGAGTGGAGCCGGCACGAGGACTTCGTCTCCGACGACGCCTACCCGGACCCGGCCGACCCGCGCGCCCACGTCAACGCGGCCCTGAACTACGACCTGATGCGCTCCCTCAAGGCCGGCCGGCCCTGGCTGCTGATGGAGCAGGCCCCCTCCGCCGTCAGCTGGCGCCCGGTGAACGTCCCCAAACGCCCGGAGCTCTACCGCCTCTGGTCGCTCCAGGCGCTGGCCCGCGGCGCCGACGGGGTGCTGCACTTCCAGTGGCGCGCCTCCGTCGCCGGCGCCGAGAAGTTCCACAGCGCGATGCTCCCGCACCGCGGCACCGCCGGACGCGGCTGGCAGCGGACCGTCGCCCTCGGCGCCGAACTGCGCCGGCTCGGCGAGATCGCGGGCAGCCGCAGCCGGGCCCGGGTCGGCGTGCTGCTCGACTGGGACAGCTGGTGGGCGCTCGAACTGGACGACCACCCCTCCGCCCGGATGCGCTGGCCCGAACTGCTCCGCCCCTGGTACACGGCCCTGTACGAGCGCGGCACCACCGTCGACTTCCTCCCGCCGGACGCGGCCCACGACGGCTACCGGCTGCTGCTCGCCCCCAACCTCTACCTGCTCGACACCGCCACCGCCGAACGCCTCACCCGCTACGTCCGGGACGGCGGCCACCTGGTCTGCGGCCCCTTCAGCGGCATCACCGACCGCCACGACCACATCCACCCCGGCGGCCACCCCGGCCCGCTGCGCGCACTCCTCGGGCTGGTCGTCGACGAGCACTGGCCCATCCCGGACGGTGCCACCACCGCGCTGCGACTCGGCGACCGGGAACTGCACGCCGAGCGCTGGAGCGAGTGGATCGAGACCACGGAGGCCGAGACCCTCGCCCGCTACACCACCGGCGAGCTCGCGGGCCGGCCCGCCGTCACCCGCCGGCGCCACGGCTCCGGGAGCGCCTGGTACCTGAGCTGCCACCTCGGCCCGGACACCGGCCGGGTGCTCGACCTCCCGCTCGCCGAGGCCGGGATCGGCCCCGAACTGCCCGGCCTGCCCGCCGACGTGGAGGCCACCCGCCGCCGCGCCGCCGACGGCACCGAGTACCTCTTCCTGCTCAACCACGGCCCCGCCGACCGCCGGGTGCCGCTGACCCGCCCCGGCACCGACCTGCTCACCGGCACCGCCACCGGGGACGCCCTCACCCTCGCCCCGCTCGGCGCCGCCGTCCTCCGCCTGCCCGCCACCGAGGAGCGCGCATGAACCCGCTGACCCGCCGCCACTTCCTCGCCGCCTCCGCCCTCACGGCCGCCACCGGCAGCCTCGCCGCGCCGACCGCCGCCCGGGCCGACGACGGCCCCGCCGACGGAAGCCCCGCTGCCGACAGCCTCATCGAGGAGAGCCCCGCCGCCGAGAGCCTCGCCGCCGAACGCTACGCCGACGTCCTCGACCTGCACGGCACCCCCACCCAGGCCTACCCCGGCGACAACAACCCGATCACCGTCTTCGCCGACCTCGGCGCCTGGCACGCCTACGCCCTGCCCCGCCCCACCGACCCGCCCGGCGGCTTCACCGGCCCGCTGTACCTCGCCCAGGAGTACCCCTGGTGGCTCAGCGACGGCCTCACCCGCCTCCAACTCACCGACCGGGGCACGCCGCTGGACCTCGCCGCCGGCGGCGCCCCGGTCCGCACCGCGCTGCCCGGACTGCTGCGCCAGTCCCACACCCTCGGCGACGGCCTCGCCCTCACCCTCGAACTGCGCTTCGCCGGCAACCGCACCGCCCTGCTCCGCGCCCGCCTCACCAACACCGGCCGCACCGCCCGCACCCTGGGCGTCGCCTGGACCGGGACCCTGCTGCGCCCCGCCGACGGCCCCCAGCACGACGCGCCGCGCCTGCGGGCCGCCGAGCACGGCGTCGAGGTGGACTTCGCCCGGGTCCGGAAGACCTGGGACTACCTGACCGACGGCACCGAGCGCTTCGCCGTCCGGCACGCCCAGCCCGTCCGGGTCACCGTCGACGGCGACCGCCACCGCACCGAACTCGCCGCCCCCGTCCGGCTGCCGCCCGGCAGCGCCCGCACCCTGGACTGGACCGAGAGCTACACCTTCACCGCCGCCGAGTACGAGCGCGCCGCCCGGGAGGCCGGTGCGGCGCTGCGCGCCCCCGAGCGGACCGCCGCCACCGGGGCCGCCCGCTGGGCCGGGTACGTCGCCCGCGCCACCGAGGGCGTCCCGGCCGCCCGCCGCCGCACGGCCGTCAAGTGCGTGCAGACCCTGGTCACCAACTGGCGCAGCCCGGCCGGGCGGATCCGGCACGACGCCGTCACCCCCTCGCTGTCCAACAAGTGGTTCAGCGGCGTCTGGGCCTGGGACACCTGGAAACAGGCCGTCGGCACCGCCCTGTTCGCCCCCGGCCTGGCGGCCGACCAGATCCGCGCCGTCTTCGACCACCAGGTCCCGGCCGGCTCCGCGGACCGCCCCCAGGACGCCGGGATGGTCCCCGACTGCGTCTTCTACAACGACCCGAGCACCGGCGGCGGCAACTGGAACGAACGCAACTCCAAACCCCCGTTGGCCGCCTGGGCGGTCTGGGAGGTCTACCGGCGCAGCGGCGACCGGGCCTTCCTGCGCGAGCTGCTGCCCAAGCTCACCGCCTACCAGGACTGGTGGTACCGCACCCGGGACCACCTCGGCGAGGGCCTGTGCGAGTACGGCGCCACCGTCGACCCGGCCAACGCCGCCCCCGAGGACTGCCGGCAGGCGGCGGCCTGGGAGTCCGGGATGGACAACGCCCCGCGCTTCGACGCCGCCGGCGTGGTCGCCAACCGGGACGCGCAGGGCACCCTGCTCGGCTGGTCGCTCACCCAGCGCTCGGTGGACCTCAACGCCTACCTGGCCGCCGACCACCGCCACCTGGCCGCGATCGCCGCCGAACTGGGCGACCGCCCCACCGCGGAGCGGCTGCGCGCCAAGGCCGGGCGGATCGACGCCGCGATCCGGGACACCATGTACGACCCGGCCGGCGGCTGGTTCCACGACACCGACCTGGCCACCGGCGCCCGGCTCACGGCCCGCGGCCGCGGCATCGAGGGGGCGATCCCGCTCTGGTCCGGCACCGCCGACGCCGCCCAGGCCCGCGCCGTGCGCGCCCGGCTGCTCGACCCGGCCGAGTTCGGCACCCCGATGCCCTTCCCGACCGTCGCCCGCAGCTCGCCCTCCTTCGACCCGGCCGGCTACTGGCGCGGCCTGGCCTGGCTCGACCAGACCTACTTCGCGATCGAGGGCCTGCGCCGCCACGGCTGGGACCAGGACGCCCGCCGGGCCGTCGAGCGCCTGCTCGCCGCCGCCGAGGGACTGGGCGGCGACGGGCCGGTACGGGAGAACTACGACCCGCTGACCGGGGCCGGCCGCAACTCCACCAACTTCAGCTGGTCCGCCGCGCTGCTGCTCCCCCTGCTGCGGCACTGACCCCGTCGGCCCCGGCCCCGGCCCCGGCCTCGCCCCGGCCCCGGCCTCGCCCCGTGCCGCGGCCGCGGCCCGCGCCGACCCGCCGCTTTGGCTCCGAGCCGCCTGACCAGGCATGATCGGGGCATGGTGGAACGAGTCATTGCAGCGTGCGACGGAGCGGCCAAGGGCAACCCGGGCCCGGCGGCCTGGGCCTACGTGGTGGCGGACGGCGCCGGGGCGCCCCAGCGCTGGGAGGCCGGGCCGCTCGGGCACAGCACCAACAACATCGGCGAACTGACGGCCCTTCAGCAGCTGCTGTCCGCCACCGACCCGGCCGTCCCGCTGGAGGTCCGGCTGGACAGCACCTACACCCGTGACTCGGTCACCAAGTGGCTCAAGGGGTGGAAGCGCAACGGCTGGAAGACGGCCGCCGGCAAGCCGGTCGCCAACCGGGAGCTGATCCAGCGGATCGACGAACTCCTGGAGGGGCGGGACGTCACCTTCGTGTACGTTCCGGCCCACCAGGTGGACGGCGACCCGCTGAACGCGATCGCCGACAAGGCCGCCAGCGACGCCGCCCGCACCCAGCAGGCCGCCGCCGGGACGGCCGCGGACCTGCCGGTGCCCGACCCGGCCGCGGCCGCCAAGGCCCCGAAGGCGCGCACCGCCTCGGGAAGTGCCGCCTCGGGGAGCGCCGGTGGAGCCGCCAAGCGCAGCGGCGGCACCTCGCGGACCCTGAACGCCCGCTTCCCCGGCACCTGCCCGTGCAGCCGCCCGTACGCCAAGGGCGACACGATCACCAAGGTGGGCGGCAGCTGGGGACACCCGGAGTGCGCCGCCGCCCACGCCTGAGCGCCCGCACCTGAGCGCCCGGGCCCGGGTGCGCACGCCTGAGCACCCCCGCACCGCCGCCTGAGTACCCGTACTCAGGCGGCGGTGCGCTGCGCCGGTGGACGATGACGATCATGACGAAGCGTGGGCAGAAGGACGGGCGGGGCCGGCGCGCGGCCCTGCGGGGCGGGATGCTCACCGCAGGCGTGGCCGCCGTGGTGCTCGGCGTGGTCGGCGGCAGCACGGCGGCCGGGGCCTGGGCGGGTGTCTGGGACGGCGAGCCTTACCCGGTGGCCGATCCGGCCGTGGTCGCCGGGCACCTGGACGCCCGCACCCAGTCCGTCTACGACGCCCTCGCCCTGCCGTCCGGCGTGACCCTGGCGTCCGCGCCCGGCGCCGCCGACGGGATCAGGGCCTGGGTCTACGACGTCTGCCGACCGCGCGGACTCGCCCACGCGCTGGAGAGGATGAGCGACCGCGGCGCCGACCAGCCCCGCACCGCCGTCCTCGGCGCCCGTTTCACCCTGGCCGGGGTCACCGAGGACGAGTGGACCCAGGCCCTGGGGCGCGCCCGGCCGGCCCTGGCCGCCCAGGGCTGGGCCGTCGGTGCCGCCGAGGACTCCGGCCGCGGCGCCCGGTGGACGCCGACCCCGTCGGCCACCGGCCCGGGAGCCCTCGCCGAGAGCGTCGCCGTCGCCTTCGACCCGGTCGGCGGCACCCTCACGGTGGCGGCGACGGCGGAGTGCGCGAGCTACCCCGACTCCACCCCGGTGACCTGGGAGGGCGCCCCGGCCGACCTGCCGACCGCCACCGCCCCGAAGCAACTGCGTGCCCACTGAATGCGGTTGACGACGCGTTAAGAACGCCGCCCACCGGTCCGCCCGGCCGTCCGCCCGCTGTCATCATGTACCGACCACGACTCCGGCGCCGGTGCCGGGGTCGAGCGTGAGGAGCGGGCGTGACGGAAGCCGGTACGGGGATCGACCAGCCGCAGCAACAGCCGGTGGCGATGGCGGACGAACAGGTCGGGGTGAACGGCGCGATCGCGGCCGCGCTGACCCGGGCGGTCGGGTCGATGCCCGCCCTGTACGTCACCCTGGTGGTGGTCGGCGGCTGGATGGCGCTGGCGACATGGGGCCCGCTGCACGCGATCGACCCGTACCCCTTCGGCTTCCTGCTGTTCCTCGACAACGTGGTCCAACTGGTGCTCTGCCTGGCGATCCTGGTCGGCCAGCGGGTGCTCGGCCAGGCCGCGGACCGCCGGGCGGTGCAGACCTACGAGAACGCCGAGGCGATCTTCGCCAAGGTCGCCGACCTCCAGGCGCAGTTGGACCGGCACGACCGGGCGCTCGGCCGGGGGGTCAGCCTGCTGGAGACCAGCGGGCACCCGTGGATCCACCGGCACCGGGTGCAGCAGCCGCCGCAGGCACTGGACCAGGTGACCGGCGTCAACGGGCGGATCGCCGCCTGGCTGACCGGGCGGCTGGGCAGCATGTGGGCGTTCTACCTCGCGGCCGTGACACAGGTGGTGTGGATCGGGATGTCCCGGCTGGGGCTGCAGACCTTCGACCCGTACCCGTTCGCCTTCATGAGCTTCCTGTCCACCCTGGCCCAGCTGATCTTCATGATCGTGATCATGGTCGGCCAGGACGTGCTGGGCAAGGCCGGTGACCGCCGCGCCGAACAGACCCTGCTGGACGCCGAGGCCGTGCTGCACGAGTGCGGCCGGATGAAGGACCGGCTGGAGGCCCAGGGGATGATCATCGAGAGCCTGGCCGACTACACCAACGCACAGGTCACCCGGCAACTGGCGCGCGCCATCCACCGGAGCCGGGTGACGGCGGCGGTGGAGGACGGCGAGGAGGAGGGCAGCCGTCCGGCCCTGCTGCCCTGGGAGGAGCTGCCCGAGGAGCTGCGGAGGGCCAACCGGCGCCAGGCCCGGCAGCTCGGCGACCGCCTCGCCGCGGTCGGCTGCCTGATGGTGCCGGTCTCGGAGCAGAGCGCCCCCGAAGCCGTCGGCGGCTTCGAGGACTTCACCGAGGAGGAGGCCGAGGTGCTGGCCCGGCTGGAGCACGAGCACGAGCACCGCTACGGGACGGGCGCCGAATCCGGGGCGGCCGCGTCCGAGGGGTCCGCTCCCACCGTGCTCCTCCCCGGCCAGCGGGACGGCCGGGCGGAGTCCCTGGCCTGGGAAGAGCTGTCCGACCGGGCCCGGGCCCGGACGGTGGAGTCGGTGCGGCTGATCCCCGCGGTGCTCGCCGAGGTCGGGTTCCAGGTGGTGCGGATCGGCCGGGTCGCCGACGGCGTGGGCGAGGTGGACTTCACGCCGGAGGACTGGGCGGTGCTCGGCCGGGCACTGATGGCCTCCGGGGTGCTGGTCGCCCTCGCCGAGGGCGTCGCGGACCCGGAGGAGGTCATCGCGATCGTCAAGCTGCTGCGCGAGGCGAGCACCACCCATCCACGGCGCTTTGTCCGGGAGTTGGCCGCCGCTTCGGCCTTCGACACCGGGCTGCGCCCGGACACCCGCTTCGCCCAGTACCGGGGGCCCGCACTGGAGACGATCCGGTCCGCGGCGCGGATCGTCGCGGAGCGGGCACCGGACGAACTCGACACCTTCCGCGCCTTCCTGACCGAGATCGCGACCGTGGTCGCCGACGCCAACGAGGAGGGCGGCTTCCTGGGGCTGGGCGCCCGCACCCGGGTGCCCACCGAGCTCGCGGCGATGGAGGCGGTCCGGGTGGCGAGCGACCCGGAGGCGCCGATGCCCGCCCGGGCCAAGGTCAGCCTGCGCAAGAGGGGGTGAACGGACGCGACCGGCCGACCGCGGAGGCGGTCGGCCGGTCGTCGTACCGGTGGAGGCCCGTCGGAGCACGGTGCCTCCGGCGAGCTCGGGAGAACTCAGGAGAACGCAGGGGAGTTCGCGAGGACCCGGGAGCGGGTCGTCACTTCTCCGTGGCGAGGGCCTTGATGTCCTCGAACCCCAGGCCCATCGTGTTGAAAGCCTTGGCCTGGGCCTCCGGCACGCCGAGCGCGGCCAGCTGCTTGAGCTGGGCGGCGGTCAGCGGCGCGGCGTCGGCCGGGACGGGCGGGACGCCGCCGTCCTCGTCGAGGCCCGCGTCCTCGCCGCCGCTGGCCAGCACGAGGAAGGTCTTCATGAGGTCCTCGGTGGTCATCTTGGTGGCGTCGGCGGGGGCGTCGACCTTCGGCGCATCCTGGTTGAAGCTCAGCTTGATCGGGAAGTTGACGCCCGGGTCGGCCTTCTTCTCCAGCTGTGCCAGGTCGAAGGTGGCCGAGGAGAGCGCGCCGTCCTTCAGGTAGAGGTCGGCGCCGACCTTGCGGTCCGGGACGTCCTTCGGGGCCTCGGTCGGGAACTTCTTGAACTGCTCCGGGAACTTGCCGGCGAGCGGCTTGAGCGCCTTGTAGAGCTCGTCCACGGCCTGGCGGGCCGGGGCGTTCATCCAGATGTGCTCGACGCCGTCCTTCTTGCCCTTGTCCTCGAAGGTGACCGTCCGGTTGAAGACGTCCTTCAGCGAGTTGAGGAGCTCCTGGCCGGCCGCTGCGTCGACCGAGGGCACCGCGGAGGGCTTGCCGTCCTTGGCGCCCTCCTGCTTCTTGGCCTCGTCGGCCAGCTGCTGGAGGTCGAGCGAGACCCACTTGCCGGTCAGCACGTCCTTGGCCGGGGCCATGTCGGCAGGCAGCTCCTTGGCGACGGAGTCGATCTCGGAGGCGTCCTGGCCGGTGAGCTTGAGCACGCTCTTCATGTCGACGTGCAGGTACCCCTTGGCCTCGACCTGGCGGTACTCCAGGAGCGGGGTGCCCTTCTTGTCCGCGATCAGGTAGGAGACCCGCACCGACTTGTCGAGCGAGAGGTCCTGCTTGTCCTTCTGGTCCTTGGCCGCGTTCTTGAAGGCCTCGACCTCCTTGAGCGGCTTGTCCGCGGAGATCGCGACGGATATGGAGAGGCCGGACAGCCCCTTCGCGCTCTGCTCGTCGATGGCGTCCTCGCCAGTGGCCTTGGTGAAGGCGACGATCTGCTCGGGCGTGGCGTCCACGGAGAGCGTGAAGCCGGCCGACTTGCCGTCACCGACCTTGCCGAAGGCCTTCGACACCTTCTGACCGGCCGAGAGCTGCTCGGCCGTGCCGCAGGCGGTGAGGCCGACGGCGAGGACGGAGGCGGTGACGGCGACGGGCAGCGCGCCGCGCGCGGCCTTGCGGATGGCGGTGTTGATGGTGGAACTCCTGTGTGACAGGGCCTGGTCGAACGGGACCAGGCCGATCCCTCCCCTGCGGTGAGTGCACCGCAGCGCAATACAATGTCAGCACAGTATCAGCAAGGACGCACACGATTATTTGACCCCGGCTTTAACAGATCGGGCCGAGATGACGGCCCGTGGCCGGATCCCGCCCCCCCGCCCGGACCGGGGGTGGCCCGGCCCCCGGCCCCGGACGGGGGCGGCGGGATCACCCCTTGGACGAGCCGGAGTTGGCGCCCCGGACGAAGTGCCGCTGGAACAGGAAGAACAGCACCGCCACCGGCAGGGTGGACACCAGCGCCGCCGCCAGCTTGAGCGGGTACTGCGTCCCGGAGCCGAGGCCGCCGGACACGAAGTGGGCGAGACCCGTCGTCAGGGTGTCGTGCTCGCTGGACTGGGTGGCGACCAGGAAGTGGGTGAACTCGTTCCAGGAGCCCTGGAAGGAGAGCACCGTGAGGGTGATCAGCGCGGGCCGGGACATCGGCAGCACGACCGACCAGAAGATCCGGAACGTCCCGGCGCCGTCGATCCGCGCCGCCTCCTCGATCTCGCGCGGCACCGACGCGAAGAACTGCTTCATGATGAAGATCCCGGCGGCGTCGACCAGGAGCGGCAGGACCATCCCGGCGTAGGTGTCGAACATCCCGAAGGTCTTCAGCACCAGGAACTTCGGGATCAGCAGCACCACGCCGGGCACCGCCATCACCGCCAGCACGAAGGCGAACAGGGGCCGGCGGCCGGCGAACCGGATCCGGGCCAGGGCGTAGCCCGCCATCGAGTCGAACAACACCCGCCCGGCCGTGATCAGCACGGTCACCAGCACGCTGTTGCCCAGCCAGCCGAGGAACGGCACGTTCTCCACGCCCCGCGCCAGCCCGAACAGCCGCCGGTAGGCGTCGAGGGTGCCGCCGTCCGGCAGCAGCGTCATCGGGTGGGCGGCCGCGTCCGGGTCGCTCTTGAAGCTGTTCGCCAACTGGAGCAGGAACGGCAGCAGGTAGAGCAGGGCGAAGCCGAGCAGCGCGGCGTACCCGAGCAGGCGCACCGGCCGGGGGAAGCGGCCGAGCACGGGCCGCTCCCGGCCGGCCCGCTGGTCAGCGTGCGGCACGACGGGCTCCCTTCACGGACTCGACGGACTCAACGGACTCAACGGACTTCACGGACTTCGCGGACCGGACGGCCCGCCGCCCCGGCCGGCCGTCCCGCTCCCGCAGCACCCACCGCTGACCGGCGGTGAACAGCAGGACCAGCCCGAGCAGGACGAAGGCGATGGCGGCGCCCTGCCCGTAGTCGGCGTTGTCGAAGCCGGCCGAGTAGGACAGGTAGGCGGGCGTGAGGGTGGTGTTGGCGGGGGCGCCGCGCCCCATCACGTACACCTGGTCGAAGACCTGCCAGGTGGATATCAGGCCCAGCGTCAGCACCAGGAACAGGACGGGCCGCAGCGCGGGCAGCGTGACGTTGCGCAGCAGTTGGCGGCGGTTGGCGCCGTCCAGCGCGGCGGCCTCCTCCAGCTCGCGCGGGATGTCCTGGAGGGCGGCGAGGAAGATCAGCATGAAGGTCCCGGAGGTGGTCCAGACCGCCATCAGGATCAGGGTGCACATCGCCACCGAGGGCCCGGCGAACCACTCCGACCAGGACAGTCCGAGCGGGCCGCCGGCCGACGGCGCCGGCTGGTCCACACCGAACGCCCCGAGCACCAGCCAGACCAGACCGCGGGGATCGGCGAACCAGTTGGGGCCCTCGACTCCGAACCAGCCCAGCATCCGGTTGACGGCGCCGCTGCCCTGGAACAGGAACAGGAAGACCGTGGAGACGGCGATGGAGCTGGTGACGGACGGGAAGAAGAAGACCGTCCGCAGCGCGCTCCGGCCGCGCAGCATCCGCTGGTTGACGGCGATGGCGAGGGCCAGCGCCAGCAGCGTCTGCAACGGCACGGTGAGCAGGACGTAGTAGAGCGTGTTGCGCAGCGAGGTGGCGAACAGCGTGCGGTCGAGGCCGTCCACGGCGAACAGCCGGCGGTAGTTGTCCAGGCCGACGAAGTCCGCGTCGGCGCTGAACGGGTTGGACTGGCCGTCCCAGTGCAGCAGGCTGACCCAGAGCGCCATCGCGATCGGCAGGACCATGAAGAGGCCGAGGACCAGGATCATCGGGCCGGTGAACAGCCAGCCCCAGGCCCCTTCACGAAGTCTCCCGGCGGTGCGGTTACTTGGCATTCTTGAGGGCCTGCTCGCCGTTGCGCTGGAGGGCGCCGAGGATGGTCGCCGGGTCGGCGGTCCGCAGCGACTGGAGGTCGGTGTTGAACTGGGTGAGCACCTGGTTGAACCCGGCGACGGTGACCGGCGGCTGGGCGTGGGCGACGCCGTCGACCCAGGCCTTGGACTCGGGGTACTTCGCGGCGTACGCGGCCAGCGCGCTGGTGCGCGAGGGCATCACGCCGAAGGCCTGGGAGAACGCGAGCTGCTGGTCGGCCGCGGTGAGGTGCCGGACCAGGTCGACTCCGGCCGCCTGGTGGCTGCTCTTGGCGGCGATGCCCCAGCAGTTGCTGAAGGCGAGGGTACCGGGGCCGGCCGGGCCGGCGGGCAGCGGCAGCACCTTGTACGCGACGTCCGGGTAGTCCTTGGCCATCGCGCCCTTGAGCCAGTTGCCCTCGATGGTCATGGCGGCCTTGCCCTTGCCGAGCGCCTCGCCGCCCCAGCCGGCGTCCACCTCGGTCATGTACTTCGCGGAGCCGGCCTTGAGCATGCCCTGGAGGTACTCGAGGGCCTGCCGGTCGGCGGGGCTGTCGGCGGTCATCGCGGTCTGCTCGGGGTTGGTGATCCAGCCGCCGGCCTGCTTCAGCAGGGCCCCGACCCGCTGGTAGTCGGGGGCGGTGACCAGGCCGGTGACGCCGCCCTTGGTGAGCTTGGCGGCGTCGTCGGCGAGTTGCTGCCAGGTGGTCGGGTAGTCGGCCTCGGTCAGCCCGGCCTGCTGCCACAGGGTGGTGTTGACGGCCAGGGCCAGGGTGGAGCTGTCCTTGGGCAGACAGGTGAGCTTGCCGTCGTAGCTGAAGGCCGTGCGCAGCTGCTCGGAGAAGTCCGCGGCGTCCGGTATCCGGTCGCCGTAGGCGTACAGCGAGCCGCCCTTGGCGTAGTTGGCGAACTGGTCGGAGTTGACGTAGAAGAGGTCCGGCGGGTTGCCGCCGGCGAAGGCCTGGCCGAGCTGCTGGTTGATGTTGGCGGCGATCTGCACGGTCACGGTGTTGCCGGTGCGCTGCGCCCAGTCGGCGGTGGCGGCCTTGACCGCCGCCGTCTCGGCCTCGCCGGAGGTGGCGATCAGCACGGTCAGGCTCTGCTTGGCCCCGGAGGACTGCTGGGCCGGGGAGCCGCCGAATCCGCCCGAGGAGGAGCAGCCGGTGACGGCGGCGAGGGTGACGGCCGCGCAGACGGCGGCCGCGGCGAGGGTGCGGGAGGTGACCATGCGGGATCTCCTTGCAGGGTGGGAGGGAGGGTGGAGAACCTTCGGGGGAAGGGCGTCACGCGCTTTCGCGGAGGACCAACTCCGGTTCCAGCAGGACGTGTTCGGTGGGCCGTTCGGGGTCGCCCAGGCGTGCCAGCAGCAGTCGCATGCAGACCCGGCCGACCGCGTCGAGCGGTTGGGCGAGGCTGGAGAGCGAGGGGAACAGCAGCGGGGCGATGGGGGAGTCGTCGAAGCCGATCACGGCGGCGTCCGCGCCCGGGGTGCGGTCGGCCCGGCGCAGCGCCTGGTACCAGCCGAGGGCCAGGGTGTCGCTGGCGGCCACCACGGCGGTGGTGCCGGTGGCGAGCAGCTTCGCCGCGGCCTCGGTGGCGCGCTCCGGGTCGTCGGGGCTCTCCATCCGGCGGCCCCGGGTGGACAGCCCGAGTTCGCGCATCGCGCCCTGCCAGCCGCGGGCGCGGTCGTCGCCGACCCCGGAGCCCTTCGGCCAGCCGAGGAAGCCGATCCGGCGGTGGCCGAGTCCGGCCAGGTGCCGGACGGCGGCCGAGGTACCGGCGGCGCCGTCGACGTCGACCCAGTCGCCGACGTCCCGGCCGGACCAGGTGCGGCCGAACGCGACGTAGGGGACGCCGCGTTCGTGCAGCCAGCCCTGGCGGCGGTCGCCGCGGTCGGTGCCGCTGAGCACGAAGCCGTCCGCGCCGTGTTCGTCCAGCAGCTGCTGGTAGCTGGTGAGTTCGTCGTCCCCGGGGGCGACGGCGAACAGCACCACCCGGTAGCCGGCCCGGTCGGCGGCCTCGGAGAGCGAGTGCAGGAACTGGTCCAGGACGGGGGTCGGGACGCCGGTGCTGCTGGAGCGGATGCCGTAGCCGATCAGCCGGCTGGCCCTGGTCTTGAGGGCCTGGGCGGCCCGGTGCGGGCGGTAGCCGAGTTCGTCGATGGCCCGGCGGACCCGCTCCAGGGTCTGCGGGCGCAGCAGTTCGGGCGAGTTGATCGCGTTGGACACCGTCTGACGGCCCACGCCGGCCCGGGCGGCGACCATTTCGAGGGTCACGGCGGACCCTGTCCTGGGCCGGGGCGATGAGTGTGCATGCATGACGGTGATCCTAGGTTCTGTCGCCATCGACAAGGGTTTGTCCCATTCATTGGATCGTTCCAATACGGGGTTCCATCATGCCCACCAGGCGAGTTAATGTCTTGGAACGCTCCAATGGCAGAAAGGTTGCGCCCGGGTGGAAGCAACTGTCAAGACCCGAACCCAGAACGAGGAGACCATGTCAGCGATCGAGCTGCAGCCGTTCCTGCACGACGCCCGGCTCTCCGTGGCCGCCCCGAGCTTCTGCGCCGCCCGCCCCGACGGCCGGATCGCCGAAGGCGCGGACGGCTTCTACCACGGCGACCGCCGGATCCTCTCCCGTCTGGAGGTCGGCGTCCCCGGCGTCCCCAACGCGCCGGTCGCCACCGCCGAGGGCGCCGACGGGCACACCGCCTTCGTCACCGTGCTGCGCGGCCTGGCCGAGGAGACCGCCGACCCGGTCACCACCCTGGAGCGCCGCCGCGAACTCCACCCCGGCCGGCTGGTCGAGCGCTACACCCTCCACAACGCCGGCGGCCGCCCCGCCCGGCTGCGCCTGGAGGTGCGCGCCGAGAGCGACTTCGCCGCCATGGACACCGTCAAGGCCGGCCGCAGCGGCACCCCCGTCCGGCCCGGGCCGCACGACGGCGGCCTGCGCTGGAACGACGGCCCGCTCACCGCCGTCCTCACCCTCACCCCGGCGCCCGACCACCTCGACGCCGCCACCGGCACCCTCGGCTACGAGCTCGAACTCGCCCCCGGCCAGAGCTGGCAGGCCGTGCTGGAGTGCACCGCCGAGCACCGCGACGGCGACCTCTTCCCGCCCGCCGACCGCACCCCCTGGACCGCCCCCGAGGTGACCGGCCGCGACCACCACCTCGCCCACTGGCTCACCCGCTCCCACCACGACCTGCGCGGCCTGCTGCTCACCGACCCGCTGCACCCCGCCGACACCTTCCTCGGTGCCGGGGCGCCCTGGTTCCTCACCCTGTTCGGCCGCGACTCGCTCTGGGCGGCCCGGATGATGCTCCCGCTCGGCACCGAGCTCGCCGCCGGCACCCTGCGCACCCTGGCCCGCCGTCAGGGCCGGGCCGTCGACCCGGCCACCGAGGAGCAGCCCGGCAAGATCCTGCACGAGGTCCGCCGCGCCGAGCAGCACCTCGACACCGGCGCCCACCTGCCGCCCAGCTACTACGGCACCGCCGACGCCACCCCGCTCTGGCTGATCCTGCTGCACGACGCCTGGCGCTGGGGCCTGCCCGCCGCCGAGGTCGAGGACCTCCTGCCGCACGCCGAGGCCGCGCTCACCTGGCTGGAGGAGTACGCCGACGCGGACGGGGACGGCTTCCTGGAGTACGTCGACAGCACCGGCCGCGGCCTGTCCAACCAGGGCTGGAAGGACTCCTCGGACGGCATCCGGTTCCGCGACGGCCGGATCGCCGCCGCCCCGATCGCGCTCAGCGAGGTCCAGGCCTACGCCCACGAGGCGGCCGTCAAGACCGCCGACCTGCTGGAGGCCTTCGGCCGCCCCGGCGCCGAGCACTGGCGGCAGTGGGCCGAGCGGCTGGGCGAGCGCTTCCGCGACCGATTCTGGACGGAGGACGAGCAGGGCCGCTACCCGGTGGTCGCCCTCGACGGCGACAAGCGGCCGGTCGACTCGGTCACCTCCAACCTGGGCCACCTGCTCGGCACCGGCCTGCTCTCGCCCGGGGAGAGCGCGCTGGTGGCGCAGCGGCTGACCGCCCCCGGCCTGGACAGCGGCTTCGGCCTGCGCACCCTGGACGCCGCCACCGCCGGCTTCAACCCGCTGGGCTACCACACCGGTTCGGTCTGGCCGCACGACACCGCCGTCGCCGTGCACGGCCTGGCCCGGGCCGGACGGCACGAGGACGCCGCGCCGCTGGCCGACGGACTGGTGCGCGCCGCCGCGGCCTTCGAGCACCGGCTGCCCGAGCTGTTCGCCGGCTACCCGCGGGACCGGTACACCCGGCCCGTCCCGTACCCGGCCTCCTGCCGTCCGCAGGCCTGGTCCGCCGCGGCGGCCGTGCTGGTCCTCCAGGCGGTACTGGGGCTGGCGGCGGACGCCCCCGGTCGCCGGCTGTGGGTGCGGGAGCGGGTCCCGGCCGGGTACGAGTCGCTGCGGATCCGGGGGCTGACGGTGGCCGGGCTGCCGATCGAGGTGGAGACCGACCACGCCGGGGCCGTCCGGCTGCGCGCCCCGCGGGGGTTCACCGTCACCGTGCTGAGCTGAGCGCGAACGGCCGTCGGCCGAGCGGCCGTTGGATGCTCCGTGTGCTGACGTGCCCCCGCCGGGACCGGTCCCGGCGGGGGCACGTCGGGCCCGGGGGCGCTGGTGTTCGACGTGTCCTCACCGCCTGCTAACCTCAGCCGATTTCCCGCCGCACCGAGTCGGCGGACAAGACGGGGTAAGAGGTACAGAAGACATGGCATTCCTCCGGGCCAAGCAGAAGGCCCAGGTCATCGAGAAGCTCTCGCAGGTGGCACCTCCCGGTGAGACCTTCATCGCCTGCGTGCACGCGGAGAGCGGGCCGAGCCCGTGGCTCGCCGCCGCGCTCGGTGAGATCCCGCTCGTCGGCCTGATCATCGTGCTGACCCGCCGGTACTACTTCCTGACGCTCACCAACAGCCATGTGGTGGTCAACTCGGCCAACCGCTGGAACAACCGCCCCGGTGAGGTCGTCGCGGCCTTCCCGCGGCACGCCCTCCCGGTCAGCCGGGTGAAGCGGGCCAGCGTCTGGAGCTCGCTGTACCTCCAGATGCCGGGCAGCACGAACCCGGTGCGGATGAACATCCACCGCATCTGGCGGGCCGAGATGGACCAGCTCAGCGCCGCCTTCCCGCCCGGGTCGATCGACCCGGGCTCGCAGCCCTTCGACACCCCGCAGCTCCAGGGCCACCCGGTGCCGGGCCAGCCGATGATCCCGCAGCAGCAGGGCTTCGGCGCCCCGCAGGGCCAGCCGTACCCGGCGCCGCAGGGTCAGCCCTACCCGGTGCCGCAGGGCCAGTCGTACCCGCAGCAGGGCTTCGGTGCTCCGCAGGGCCAGCCGTACCCGCCGCAGCAGCCGTACCCCGCGCCGCAGGCCCAGCCGTACCCGCAGCAGCAGCCGGGCTTCGGCGCCCCGCAGGCGTACCCGCCGGCCCAGCCGTACCCGGCGCAGCCCGGCGCCCAGGTGCCGCCGCAGGCGCAGCCGTACCCGCCCCAGGTCCCCAACGTGCCCTACCCGGGCCAGCGCTGACCGCAGCCGTCGGCCCCGGCTCCCCGTGCGGGAGCCGGGGCCGACGTCTTCCAGCACCGACGTCTTCCAGCGCTGCCGTTCTCCAGCGCTGCCGTCGCCCGCCGTCCGCCGGGCCGGCCGAGCCGTCACCGGCCGGGCGGGCTCCCGAACTGCTTGGTGAGGAACACCCGGCTGGTGCCCGGCGGGTCGCACGGGACCTCGCCGAGCGTCGTCCACCCCTGCCGGAGGTAGAAGCCGGGCGCCTGGAAGCTGATCGTGTAGAGCACGGCCGAGCGGCAGCCGCGCTCCCGGGCCTCCTGCTCGGCCCGGCGCAGGACCTCCCGGCCCAGCCCCCGACCGCGCAGCTCGGGCGGGAGGAAGAAGAGGTCGACGAAGAACAGCCCGAGCGAGGTGCGCCCGGTCAGCCCGCCGAGCACCCGGTCCGTCCCCGGCTCGCGGACCAGGACGGCGAGCGGCCTGCGGTCGTCGATCCCGGTCCGGTCGACGTTGAAGCCGTCCAGCCCGGTGGAGACCGGCGCGAGCTGGCCGGGGGTGGGGGAGTCGGTGACGACCAGCTCGGGTCGCGGCGGGACGGGGGTGGTCGGGCGGGTGGTGGACACGGTTCCTCCGCTTCGCGGGCCCGGGCGGCCCGGTGGACCCGGGAACGCTACGGCGGGGACGCTTCGACGGGCGTCGAAGCGTGCCGGGCGACAATGGCGGGCATGGACGTCCGACCCGCCGACCCGGCCACCGCCGGACCCGCCGACCGCTCCGCCAGGCCAGCCGACCGCTCCGCCGACCGGGACGTCGGCGTGGACCTGGCCGCCGTGGCCGGACTGCTGGCCGACGGCACCCGGGCCGCCTTCTGCCTGGCGCTGCTGGACGGCCGGGCCTGGACCGCGAGCGAGCTCGCCCGGCACGCCGGGGTCGCCCCGTCGACCGCGACCTCCCACCTGAACCTGCTGGTCGGCGGCGGCCTGCTGGCCGAGGAACGGCACGGCAGACACCGCTACCTGCGGCTGACCGACCTCCGGGTGGTGGCGCTGCTCGAGAGCCTCGCCGAACTGGCCCCGCACCGGACCGCCCCGCCGCGCACCCTGGCGGCCTCCGGACGCCGGCACGCCCTTGCCCGGGCACGGCTGTGTTACGACCACCTGGCCGGTGCCCTCGGCCTGGCGGTCACCGGGGCGATGGTCGGGCGCGGTCTGCTGGACCTCGGCCCGGAGCCGGAGCTGACCGCGGAGGGGCGGGCCTGGCTGTCCGGACTCGGCATCGTCCTGCCCGGTGGGCCGCGCCGTCCGGAGGTGCGCGCCTGCCTGGACTGGACGGAGCGCCGCCCCCACCTGGGCGGTGCGGCGGGGGCGGGCCTGTGCGCCCACGCCCTCGCGGCCGGTTGGCTCTCCCGGATCGGCACCGGCCGGGCCCTGGCGGTCACCCCGGCGGGCCGCCGGGCCTGGCGGGACCACCTGGGGCTGGCGCCGGCGCCCGAGGAGCTGTGAACCCCCGGCGGGTCCGTACCGGCCGATCGGTGACGGTGGTTCCGTACCGGTGGACGCCGGCTCAGGTCAGCTCGCGCATCCGGCGGATCGGGCTCGCCAGCAGGATCAGCGGGCTCGCCGCGCTGACGGCCGCGACCAGCAGCAGGGCCGTACGCGGCCCCCAGAGCGCGGCCGCGCCGCCGGCGGCGAGGGCGCCGACCGGGATCGCGCCCCAGGAGACGAAGCGGACCGTGGCCATCACCCGGGACAGCAGGTCCGCCGGGGTCCGGGTCTGCCGGTGGGTGCGGGTGACGATGCTGGTGACCACGACCCCGGCGGAGAACCCGGCGTTGCCGAGGGCGAAGACCAGCGTCCCCCAGCCGGCCCCGGCGGCCGGGAGCAGCAGGGCGAAGGCGGTGGCGACCACGGCCGCGCCGCGCAGCGCGCGGGCGTCGCCGAGCCGGGCGACCAGCCGGGGCGTGACGGCCGCGCCGAGCAGGCTGCCGAGGCCGCCGGTGGCCATCAGGGCGCCGACGGCGGCGGCCGGGGCGTCGAGGGTGCGGACCAGGAAGACCGGGGTGAGGGTCATCAGGCCGCCGCAGACGAAGTTCACGGCGGTGGCGTCGGCGACGCAGGGCCGGATCACCGGGTGCCCGGTGACGAACCGCCAGCCCTCGCGGATCTGTTCGCGCATCCCGGCGCCGCCGGTGCGCGGTGCGGTGGGCGGGGCGCTGTGCGCCAGGCTGCCGAGCAGGGCCGCCGAGGCCAGGTAGCTGACCGCGTCCAGCAGCATCGAGGCCGCGCCGCCGACGAGTTGGACCAGCACGCCGCCCAGTGAGGGCCCGGCCAGGTCGGTGGCCGCGCTGCTGCCGGAGACCAGGCTGTTGCGGCTGGTCAGCTGCTCCCTGGGGACGACGGCGGGCAGGAAGGTGGAGTTGCCCACGTCGAAGAGCACGCTCGCGAAGCCGACCACCAGGGCGACCAGGACGAGCTGGGGCAGTCCCAGCACCCCGAGGGCGGCGGCCAGCGGCACCGAGGCGACGGCGGCCGCGCGGACCAGGTCCATCGCCACCTGGGTGCCGCGCAGCGGCAGCCGCTGGACCAGCACGCCGGCCGGCAGCCCGATGACCAGCCAGGCGACGTAGGCCGCGCCGGTGATCAGGCCGACTTCGAAGGCCGAGGCGTGCAGGGCGACCACCGCGATCAGGGGCAGGGCCACCGTCGTCACCTGGTCGCCGAGCCGGCTGACCGTCGAGGCGGTCCAGTAGCGCCAGAACGCCCCGGCCCCTGGCCCTGCCCCGCCGCCGCCGTGCCCCGGTCCGGCCGGGTCCGCGGTTCTCGCCGCGTCCACCGTCTTCGTCGCCATGTCCACCCCTTCGCCGGTCCGCTCCAGGACCGAGTGAGTTCCTTTTGGGAACTCACTATAATGGGCGATCATGCGGCACACGGAAGCGGCGGACCCCGACTGCGCGATCTCCCAGGCCCTGACCGTGGTCGGGGACACCTGGACCCTGCTCCTGATCAGGGACGTCGCCGGCGGCACCCACCAGTTCGACGCCCTGCAGCACGGGCTCGGCATCAGCCGCAAGGTGCTCACCGAGCGCCTCAAGGCGCTGGTCGCCGACGGCGTCCTGGAGAAACGGCTCTACCACCCGCACCCGCCGCGCTACGAGTACCACCTGACGGACCGCGGTCGCGGCCTGCTGCCGGTGCTGGTCGCCCTCCAGGACTGGGGCGGGCGGTACGTCCTGGGCGACGGCACGCTCACCGGCACCAGCACCCCCGACTCCGCCGAGACCCGCCGGGTGCACGCGCTCGTCGGCCACCGGCTGCCCGCCCTGGAACTCGACACCCCCGCCGGCGGACGGGTCGACCCGGTCGCCGCCGACCACGCCTGGACGGTGCTGTACTGCTACCCGGGCGCCCACGCCCCGGGCGCGGGCGACCACCCGCCCGGCTGGGGCGACATCCCGGGCGCACCCGGCTGCACCCTGGAGTCCTGCACCTACCGCGACCGGATGGACGAGTTCGCCGCCCGCGACGCCGCCGTCCACGGCGTCAGCACCCAACGCCCGGACCAGCAGGCGGCGTTCGCCGCGCACGCCCGGCTCCCGTTCCCGCTGCTCTCCGACGCCGGCCTGGACCTCGCCGCGGGGCTGCGGCTGCCCACCTTCCGGGCCGCGGGCGTCGAGCGCCTCAAGCGGCTCACCCTGATCCTCGACGCCGGGCGGACGGTGCGCGGCGTGCTCTACCCCGTCCCCGACCCGGCGGGCTCGGTCGAGGACGCCCTCGCCCTGCTGGACGACCTACGGCGCTGACGACGAGGAGGCGCCCGCCCCCGCCCCGGTCCTCCGTCGCCCTCACCCCGGTCCGGCACCGCTCCCGCGGGCCCCGGGCCCGCCGAGGACCGGGGCGGGGGCCTTCACCCTCCTCACGGCAGGTAGAAGGTCAGCAGATCGGCCGTCAGCGGCGGGAACAGCGCCCGGTACAGCTCCTCCTCACCGCCGACGGTGTAGACGTCCGGCCGGATCCGGGCCAGGCCCTCGATCCCGCGCGGCCCGAACAGCAGCCCGGGCAACTGGTCGGGCGCCACCACGGCGCCGCCCGCCGTACCCTCCAGCGCACGCGGGTACTGGAGCGTGCCGCCGGTGGCCACCTCGCCCAGGCCCTGCGGGCCGACCGGGATCCGGTAGTGGGCGCGGTAGGTGGAGACCAGCAGGTCCCGCCCGGTGCGGTCGAGACCGGCGGCCGCCAGCCGCTGCCGGAGCAGCGGGCGCAGCCGGTCCAGCAGGGCGGCCGGATCCGGGACGCGCAGGTAGTACTGCTCGGCCTCCTCGCGCGGGGTGTGCTCCAGCAGGTCGTGCCAGGCCGCGGCCGGCACCGTGCCGGGCCGGTGCACCACGTGCAGCCGTGCCCCCGGCGCCGACCCGGCCACGCCGCGCAGCAGGTCGAGCGCGGCGGCGTCGTCCGTGGCGGCCGCCTCGGCGAGGAGGAACTCCCCGTCGTCCACCGGCGTGGTGCGCGCCGAGGCGACCACCCGGCCGGCCCGCTCGACCACCCGCAGGGTGGAGGCGTCGTGGGCCAGCAGCCAGCGCCAGCAGGCGGGGGAGTGCGGCAGCGCGACGTCGAAACCGCGCTGCGCCTGCTCCTGGAGCGCCGCCAGCGCGGGCAGGTCCGCGGCACGCGCCGTGCGCAGGGCCGGCGCGCCCGCGGCGCCCGGGACGGTCCGCACGGCCAGCGGGGTCGGGATGTCCACGGCGTACTCGTAGCCGAACTGCCGGTAGAAGTAGGGGATCCCGATCATCACCTGGACCAGGTGGCCACGGGCGGCGGAGCGCGCGTGCGCCCACTGCAACAGCGCCCGGACCAGGCCGCGCCCCTCGTACGCCGCGTCGGTGGCGACCAGTTCGACCTGGCCGGCCGGCAACCGGATCCCGCCGATCCGGAGTTCCTCGTCCAGCAGCGTCGCGGTCGACACCACCCGCCAGCCGTCCACCACCACCGCGCAGCCGGACCACCCGGCGTCCGGATCGGCGCTGACCAGGCCGTGGTCGAGCGCGTCGTGGTCGTCGCCGCGCTCGGCGAGCAGCGCGCGGATCTGCTCGCCGTCCTCGGCATGGGCCTCCCGCAGCAGCAGGCCGTCGGCCAGCTGGACGGGCATGGCAAAGGCTTCGTCAACGGTCATATCGGGACCCTTGCACCATCCGCCCCGCCCGGCCAACAGGTTTTCCCTCCGCGGCCGGGGCCCGTGCCCGTGGCGTGTGCGGGAGTTGGCGAAATCGTGCCCGTTCGCGACGCGCACCGTTGACCGGCGGCCCGGCCGGGCGGTTGGCTCACCGCGGGGCGGCCGACGGGGGCGGGAGGCGGCCGGCCCGGCCGAAGGGGAGGGGACGGTTCAGGTGGAACGCAGGATCCGGGGGCGATGGACGGTGCGGGCCGGCGCGGTGCTGGCGACCGTGCTGCTGGCGGGCGGTGCGGTCCCGGCCGGAGCCCGGGCCGCGTCGCCCGGCGGTGACACCGTCAGGGTGAACGTCGCCCCCGACGGCGCCCCGGCCGACGACTGGTCCGAGCCGCTCGGGCTGAGCGCCGACGGCCGCTACGCCCTCTTCACCTCGCTGGCCGCCAACCTGGTGCCCGGCGACACCAACCGGCTCTACGACGTCTTCGTCCGCGACCTGCGGACCGGTCGCACCGAGCGGGTGAGCGTCGCCGACGACGGCAGCCAGCTGAACGGCTCGACCGACCAGGCGGCGATCAGCGCCGACGGCCGCTACGTCGCCTTCAGCAGCGACGCCCCCGCCGTCGTCCCGGGGGCGCCCGGCGGCCGCTTCGACGTCTACGTCCGCGACCGCTGGACCGGCCGCACCGAGGCCGTCACGGCCGGCAACGGCGGCGGGAACTCGCTCGGCCCGGCGATCAGCGCCGACGGCCGCTACCTCGCCTACTCCTCGGACCGCGGCGACCTGGCGCCCGGCGCGGCCCCCGGCACCTCGAACGTCTACCTCACCGACCGCCGCACCGGCACCACCCGACTGGTCAGCACCGGCCGCGACGGCGCCCCCGCCGACGGCGGCTCGGTCGAGCCCTCGCTCAGCGCGGACGGCCGGACCGTCGCCTTCCGCTCCAAGGCCGGCAACCTGCTGCCCGGCCCGCGCCCGGCGGCGCCGGACCAGCGCCCGGCGGTGCCCGGCCCGGGCCGGGGAGCGCCCGCCCGCCAGCTCTTCCCGCTGTACGCCTACGACGCGCGCACCGGCCGGATCCAGGGCGCCAGCGTCGACGCCGGCGGCACGCTGCGGGACGCGGCCAGGGCCGGGCAGCTGAGCCCCGACGGGCGCTATGCACTGTTCCGGCTGTTCGAGCAGGAGCAGGGCACCGTCCACGTCCGGCTCTACGCCCGCGACCTGCGCGCCGGCACCGTCACCGAGGTGGCCGCCGACGGCGCCCAGCCCGCCGTGATGACGGCGGACGACCGCTGGGTCTACTTCGCCTCGGACGCCGCCGACCTGGTGCCCGGGGACACCAACGGCGTCCTGGACGTGTTCCGCCGGGACCTGCGGAGCGGCCGGGTCGAACGGGTCAGCACGGGCGCGGACGGCGCCCAGCTGCCCGGCGCCTCCGCGACCCCCTCGGTGGACGCCCTCGGCACGACCGTCCTGTTCAGCACCCTGGACGGGACCCGCGCCGACCTGCTGGCCCGCCGGCTGCCGCCGCTCTGACCGGGCCGGGCCCGGCGGCGGCTCCGGCCCGGCCGGGCCTACCGGCGGCCCAGGGTGCGGCGCGCCGCACCGAAGGTGAGGGCGGCCCAGAGGACGGCGACGGCGCCCGCGACGTACACCCCGGCAGCGCGGAAGGAGAGGTCCTCGTCCAGGGTGGCCGGCGGCGCCCAGCCGTCCGGGTCGGCCAGCACCGTGAGGGTGCGGCCGACCGACCCGCCGGAGCAGCCGGTGCCCCCGACGGTGCCGTGCGGCAGCGGGCCGCCGTCCGCGCGCCGGATGCCGCAGGTCCAACTGACCTTGCCCATCCGGTCCTTGCCGCTGTGCGCCGAGGTGACCACGACCCGGGTGTCCACCCCGCGGTGGTCGAGCAGTTGGGCGCGGAGGGCGGCCGTGGGGATCACCAGCAGCAGCACGCCCAGCAGCACGGCGGGCCAGACCACCCACCCGGTGCTGCGGATCAGCATCAGCCCCACGACGGCCGCCATCAGCACCAGGACGGCCAGGATCGTGGCGGGCGCCTGGTGGTCCGGGTTGGTGGCGACCCCGAGCAGGGCCAGGATCAGCACCGGGGCGAGCAGCCCCACCAGCAGCGCGGTGCGGCGCACCGTGCGCGGGGCGAGCGGGACGTCCTTGCGGGGGCGCCGGCGGGCCTGCTCGGCCGGACGGCCCGCCCCCGCCGCGAGCGGTCTCTTCTGCTTCCTGTTCGGACGCTTGGCCATCCTGCCCCCGTTCGCCGGTTCCGTTCGTGCTCGCGACAGTGTGACGGCCGCCCCGGACCGGTCGGCGGCCGGGGTGCCGCCCGACCTGCGGCGCTCCCGGCCGTCTGTTCAATTCCCTTGCGTGGTAGGTACATTGACCCGCGTGTGGCTGGTGGACGTGTTCCTCCTGGTCGGGGCGACGACCCTGGCCGGTCTCTCCGCCGCGTGCGCTTCGGCCGGTCGGACGGCCCGGGCGCTGCGCCGGGAGGGGATCTGCGTGGTCGGCCGGGTGCGGAGGGTGCGGTGGTACACCACCTCCGAGGGCCATGACCGTCGGCGGGTGACCATCGAGTACGGCCTGCCGGACGGACGGATCGCCGAGCTGGTGCGCTCCGACGAGCGCCCCGGGGGCGGGCGGTACCGGGAAGGGGACGAGGCGACGGTGCTGTACCACCCGTCCCGCCCCGGGCGGGGGTTGGCGGTCGACCCGGTCCGCCGGTTCCCGCCGCCGCCGGGGGCGGTCGGGCTGGCGCTGCTGTCACTGGCCTGCGCCCTGGGCGCGGCCGGGCTGGTCGCGCTGATGTTCTGACCCGCCGCCGGGCTCCCGCGCTGCGCCGCCCCGGTACCGCCGCCGGATCAGGGCCGCCCCAGCGCCGCCTGCTCCAGGTCGAGGTCGCGCTGGAGCAGCCGCAGCGTGGTGTCGCTGATCCGGTGCTCCTCGTAGAGGCCGCGCAGCCGGGTGTTCTGCACGTCGATCAGCTCGCGCCGCAGCTGGCGGTAGGCGTGGTCGGCGGTGGTGCCGTCCGGGGCCTCGGGGGTCCGGTCGAGCCGGGCGGTCAGCGCGCGGCGCACCCGGTCGACGGCGGTCTCCGGTACGGTCTCCAGCTCGGCGAGGCCCTCGACGTGGTCCAGGGCGGCGCGGTTCAGCTCGTCGCGGGCGTCCTCCTCCTCGCGGGCGGTGTGCTCGGGTTCCAGGGCGAGTCCGGAGCGGTTGACCACGGCGGCCAGGGTGAGGCCCTGGACGACCAGGGTGAGCACCACGTTGGAGACGGTGAGCACCAGGACCAGCGACCGTCCGTCCAGCCCCGCGCCGCCCTCGGTGAGCAGCGGGATGGACAGCGCGGCGGCGAGCGGCATCACGCCCCGGGTGCCGGCCCAGGTGACCACCCCGGCGACCCGCCAGGACAGCCGTCCGCGGCTGGGTTTGACCGCGCGGGTCAGCGGCAGGGTCCAGAGCACCCGGACGGCGATCAGCAGCGCGGCTATCGCCATCGACTGGAGCGGCCACCAGCCGGTGCCGGCCGGCAGCTCCCGGACCAGGGTGGGCAGCTCCAGGCCGACGATCGAGAACACCACGCTCTCCAGCAGGAACACCACCACCGCGTACACGGCGTGCAGTTGCAGCCGGATCCGGGCGTCGGTCAGCCGGTGCCCGGAGCGGCCGAGCAGCACCCCGGCGACCACCACGGAGGTGACGCCGGAGGTGTGCGCGGACTCCGCCAGCACGTAGGCCGCGTACGGGGTGACCAGGGCTATCACGGTCTCCAGCACCGGGTCGGTGGTGCGGCGGCGGAGCAGCCAGACCAGTCCGGCGACGGCCGCGCCGACCACGCTGCCGCCGCCGCCGAGCAGCACCAGCTCGCCGCCCGCGGCGGGCAGGTCGACCGTTCCGCCGGCGGCCACCGCGACGCCGACGGCGACCTTGAACAGCACCAGCGAGGTGGCGTCGTTGAACAGGCTCTCCGCCTGGACGAGCACCTGGACCCGCCCGGGCAGGGCGAGCCGACGGCCGAGCGCGGTGACCGCGACCGGGTCGGTGCTGGAGAGCACGGCGCCGAGCACGAAGGCCATCGCGGGCGGCAGTCCGGCGATGGTGACGGCCGCGAAGCCGACGGCCGCGGCGGAGGCGAAGACCAGGCCGAAGGAGAGGATGGTGACCGGCCGCCAGACCGCCCGCAGGTCGCGCAGCGACAGTTCCTCGGCGGAGGAGTAGAGCAGCGGTGGCAGGACGACGGCGCCGATGATCTGCGGGGGCACGTGCAGGGCGGGCACCCCGGGGACGAGGGCGACGCCGAGCCCGGCCAGCACCAGCAGGGAGGGCGCGGGCACCCGCCATCGACGGGCGAAGGTGGCCACGCTGGTGGCCAGGACGACCAGGACGAGAACGATCCCCACGGCGTGCATCTGCAGAAACGACCCATCGCAACCATCGGGGTCGCCGAGGCCCGATCGCCGCAGTCGTCCCCCGAGCCGACCAGACTTCCCGGCACACCGGCGGTCATCTTATCGGTCCTTTTGCGGCGGCCGGGAGGATGTTCGGTTCCTGTGCGACCCGGCGTTCGACGCGGGGTCCGCGCCGTCGGCCCGCTGACCACGGGTCAGCGCGGCCCGGCGGCTCGCGCTACCGGCGGGTAGTCCTGTTCCGAACGAATTCACCGAATGCTTGCCGGAAGTCTTGCGGGCCGTGCACGCACCGAAGTTGGATGCACAACATCCCGCGACCCGCCGGGCCCGCCACCTCCCCCACGGAGCCCAGATGCCCCTGCCGTCCCTCCGACGCGCCCTCGCCGCCGGTGCCGCCGCCACCGTGCTCGCCGCCCTCGGTGCCGCTCCGGCCGGCGCCGAGAGCGCCCCGGCCACCGCGCCGCCGCTGGACGTCCTGACCTACAACACCTTCCTGATGAGCACCTCGCTCTACCCCAACTGGGGCCAGCAGCACCGGGCCCAGGCCATCGCCGCGGCCGACTTCTTCCAGGGCCACGACGTGGTCGTGCTGGAGGAGGCCTTCGACAACGCCGCCTCCGACGCCCTGATCGCCAAGGCCTCGGCCGCCTACCCGCACCACACCCCCGTGGTCGGCCGCTCCACGAGCGGCTGGGACGCCACCTCCGGCAGCTACAGCTCCACCACGCCCGAGGACGGCGGGGTCGCGCTGCTCAGCAGGTGGCCGATCCTGCACAAGGAGCAGTACGTCTACAAGGACGCGTGCGGCTCCGACTGGTGGTCCAACAAGGGCTTCGTCTACGCCGTCCTGGACGTCGGCGGCCGCCGGACCCACGTGGTCGGCACCCACCTCCAGTCCACCGACTCCGGCTGCGCGAGCGGCCAGGCGGCCGACATCCGGGCCAGGCAGCTCGGCGCGATGCGGGCCTTCCTGGACGCCAAGCGGATCCCGGCCGCCGAACCGGTCGTGGTCGTCGGGGACCTCAACATCGACTCCCACGGCACCGAGTACCAGGCCCTGCTGAGCAACGGCAACCTCGCGCCCGCCTCGGCCCGCACCGGCTGGCCGTACTCCTTCGACACCGCCGACAACTCCATCGCCGCCTACCGCTACCCGGGCGAGCCCAAGGAGGACCTCGACTACGTGCTCTACCGGGCCGACCACGCCCGCCCGCAGCAGTACACCAACGAGGTGGTCCGGGTGCACAGCGCGCCCTGGACGGTGAGCAGTTGGGGCAAGAGCTACACCTACACCGACCTCTCCGACCACTACCCGCTGGTCGCCCGCTGACCCGTCGCGGGCCCCGCACCCGGGGAAGCGGGCCCCGCGCCCGGGCAGGCGGGCCCCGTACCCGTCGCCGGGTGCGGGGCCCGCGGCCCGTTCGGCGGACGGCGGGAGCCGAGCGCCCCCTGTGGGGCGCATCACAGCTCCGGGGGCGGTTCGGGCTCCTACGATCGTGAGCGCGGACGCCGGTCACGCCGAGGCCGGCGGCCGTTCGGCACCACCCGCGAACCGGCCCGAGGAGAAGCGCACCTTGACCAGCCCCACCGACGCCGGCCCCACCGGCGCCCCCGACAGCTACTACCAGCGCACCGGCGAGCAGCGCTACAAGCCAACCGTCCACGCCCAGGGCGCCTGGCACCCCGACGAGCAGCACTTCAGCCCGGTGGGCGGCCTGATCGTCCACGCGATCGACCGCCACCGGGCCGACCGCCCCGCCGACGGCCTGGCGCTGGCCCGGATCAGCTACGACATACTCGGCCTGATCGCGCTGGACGAGCTGGAGATCACGGTGGAGACCCTGCGCCCCGGCCGCACCATCGAGCTGGTGGAGGCGGTGGCCTCGATCGCCGGCCGCGCGGTGGTCCGGGCCCGGGCCTGGTACCTGGCCGAGCAGGACACCTCCGCCGTCGCCGGCACCCACGACGAACCGCTGCCCGCGCCCGAGGAGTTCGAGCCGTGGCCGATGGGTGAGCAGTGGCCCGGCGGCTACATCGCCTCGGTCGAGGTCCGCCGCCGTTCCACCGCGCCCGGCCGCGCCGCCGCCTGGCTGTCCACCCCGCTGGAGCTGGTCGCGGGGGAGCCCAGCGGGCCGCACGCCGCCTTCACCGCGCTGGTCGACACCGCCAACGGCATCGCCGTCCGGGAGCAGCCGACCGCCTGGATGTTCCCGAACACCGATCTGACGATCCACTTCCACCGCCGCCCCGGCGGCCGCTGGACCGGTCTGGACACCCGGGTCAGCTTCGGCCCGTCCGGCCACGGCGTCACCAGCACCGTGCTGCACGACGTCCACGGGCCGGTGGGCCGGGCCGAGCAGATCCTCACCGTCCGGCCGCTGCCCGGGAGCTGACCGGACCGCGGCCACCGGCCGCTGCCCCCGACCCGACCCGGACCGCGGCCACCGGCCACCGACCCCGACCCGGGCCGCGGTCGGTGGCCGGCGGCACGGCCGACCGGTCAGCCCGGCAGCGAGTCCATGAAGGAGCTGACCGAGAACACCGCCTTGCCCGGCCCTGCCGGTCCGTAGCCGGGCGGGGAGGAGAGGCCGAACTCCTCCAGGGTGGCCCGGTAGGTCCGGAGCAGCCGGATGTGGTACTCCAGCGGCGCGCCCTGGGGGTTGGCCTTGCCGAGCGGGGTGGTGGGCTCCGGGCACCAGGTGGTGAACCGCGGCACCACGCCGTGCGACATGAAGTAGCGCAGCCCCTCCCGGGTGGAGGCGATCGCCTCGTCGACGGTGGTGAAGCCGAAGGGCTCGGCCATCTCCACGCCCGCGACGAAGTTGGGGATCACGTTCTCCGGGCCGAAGACCTCGGTGGAGTCCAGGATCCGGCGGTGCCACTCGTCCCGGCCGACGTAGCGCTCCTTGCCGGGGCAGTAGAGCTCGAACAGCCGCCTGTCCCACACCTCGAAGTTGGGGTGGTAGATCTTCACGCCGTAGTCGTGGAAGCGCTGGACGTCGTCACGGGGGAGCGCCTGGGCGACCACCTTGCCGATCCAGCGGTCGGGGAAGCGCTCCTCGATGGCCTTGGCGTACTGCCCGTAGAAGTCCGCCTCGTCGCGGCCGCCGACCTGCGAGGTGATCGCGCCGCCGGTGAGGGTGTAGGCCCGGGAGGCCCGGGCGGTGTCGTGCCGGTCGATGATCTCCAGCGCCTCCAGCACCTCCTCGACCGGCTTGACGCCGGTGTACGGGCGGCCGGCGGCCTTGTGCTGGCGCCAGTTGTGGTTGATGTCGCAGTACTGGCACTCCTCCTTGGCGCCGAAGTACTGGCAGACCCGGAACACCGTGAGGTAGATCAGGTAGCCCCACTGGATGGTCGGGGCGACCTCCATCACCGACTTCCCGTTGGCCAGGGTGTGCCGGTAGTAGTCCGGCATCGGCGGCAGGCCGACGTCGGCGATCCGGGCGCCGTCCAGGTAGAGGCCCAGGGTGCCGTCGTCCCCGGCCCGGACCCGGTACGGCGAGTCCGGGTTGACCCGCACCGACACCACCGTGCGGCGCAGCCCGTACGGCCCGCCGGTGAGCACGATCTCCTCCGGCGGCCGGTTCAGCGCGGCCGCGCCCAGCTCGGGCAGGGTGCGGTGGTCGAAGGAGAAGATGAAGTAGGACTTCGGCTTGACCTCGCCGCCCCCGTCGGCGCCGGTGCTGCCGCTGAGCGCGGACTCGTCGAAGGCCATGCCGCCGCGCAGCAGGTCCTCCTTGATCACCGCCTCCCGCGGCACATCGGGGAACCGTTCCATGAGGTCCTCGACGAGGGCGGTGCGGTTGCGGGCCTGGCTCTCCATGCGCTGCTCTTCCTTCCCGGCCCCGTTCCTCTCACGGCGCCGCAGCCATTCTTCTCCCCCTTACGCGCCCGGTCGGCCCCCGGGCCGTCCGGCGGTGGGGGAGGGCCGTCGGCCGGGCGGGCGCCGGCCCGGCCCGTCCGTGGGCGAACGGGCCCGTCGCGGCCGGGGCGGCGGCGCCGGGCGGGACGGGACACGGACGGCGGGCGGCAGGTTGACGCGGGACCGGGGCGGGGTGGGCCGTCCGGTCCGGGCCCGGGCCCGGGGAGGCGGGTCGGGCTGATGCACGACAAGGGTGCGTTTCAAACGCAGTACGCATGAACGTTCACCTAATCGGGTGTAGAAGATCGACTGTTGCGTTTCGGAACGTGCCTTCCCGCCTACGGTTGTGAAGCGAGCGAGACGGGGCCCGCGGCGTGGAGTTCCCCATCGCGGCGGGCGAGCTGACGACCCGTCAATCCTGCGATCCCCTTCAGAGGAGGCTCCATGCCCCTGCGTACCCGAACGGGCCCGCCACCCGGGCCCGCCACCGCCCCGGCGGTGGGCTCATGAGCTCCCCGGCGATCGACCGGATCCTCCGCGGTCCCACCGGACTGGGCACCTCCGGGCTGCAGTTGAGGCCGCAGGTCCCGGCGCCCGAGGCCGCCGCACCGACCGTGACCGCGCCCGAGGTCGTCGTCCCGGACACGGCCGGTGCTCCGGCACTCCCGGCCCCCGGGTCGGTGGCCCCCGCGGTCCCGGCGGTCGAGGTCCCGGCGGCCCCGGCGGTCGACGCCCCGGCCGCGGAGGCCCTGCCGGTCGAGACCGCACTGGTCGAGGTCCTGACGGTGGAGGCGGTGGCGACTGCGGTCGGACCGCTCGACGCCGTGCTGCCCGAGCTCCGGCTGCCCTCCGTCCCCTCGCTGTCCTCGTTGCTGCCGGCCGCCGCCGCGGCGCCGCGCAGCGGGAAGCCGAAGACCGGCGACCCCATCCCCGGCCTCTACCACCACCCGATCGCCGAGCCCGACCCGGTGCGGGTGGAGGCGCTCAGCCAGCGGATCAAGACCTGGGCGATCGACGAGATCGAGCTCTACCCGCCGGAGTGGGAGAAGGACTTCGACGGGTTCTCCACCGGGCGCTACATGGTGGCCTGCCACCCCGACGCGCCGAGCATCGACCACCTGATGCTCGCGGCCCGGCTGATGGTCGCCGAGAACGCGGTGGACGACTGCTACTGCGAGGACCTCGGCGGTTCGCCGATCGGCCTGGGCAGCCGCCTGCTGCTCGCCCACACCGCGCTGGACCCGCTGCACACCACCGCGGAGTACCAGCCGGCCTGGGACGCCTCGCTCGCCGAGGACGCGCCCCGGCGCTCGTACCGCTCGGCGATGGACTACTTCGTCCGCGCCTCCACGCCCGCCCAGGCGGACCGGTTCCGGCACGACATGGCGCGGCTGCACCTGGGGTACCTGGCCGAGGCCGCCTGGGCCCAGGCCGAGCACGTCCCCGAGGTGTGGGAGTACCTGGCGATGCGCCAGTTCAACAACTTCCGCCCCTGCCCCACCATCACCGACACGGTGGGCGGCTACGAGCTGCCGGTCGAGCTGCACGCGCTGCCCGCCATGCAGCGGGTGATCGCCCTGGCCGGCAACGCCACCACGATCGTCAACGACCTCTACTCGTACACCAAGGAGCTCGCCAGCCCCGGGCTCCACCTGAACCTGCCGGTGGTGATCTCCGAGCGCGAGGGCGTCTCGCGCCAGGAGGGCTACCTGAAGGCCGTCGAGGTGCACAACGAGCTGATGCACGCCTTCGAGGCCGAGTCGGCCGCGCTGGCCGTCGCCTGCCCGGTGCCGAGCCTGGTGCGGTTCCTGCGCGGCGTGGCCGTGTGGCTCGACGGCAACCACTACTGGCACCAGACCAACATCCACCGTTACAGCCTGCCCGACTTCTGGTAACCGCCTCCGGTGGCCGCCAGGTCCGGCAATCGCACATTTTCCGATAACCAACGCTACGTACCCTGGAGTTGACCCGCATGTCCCTGACCGACGACCTCACCACCTCCGGCAGCGCGATCCCCGGCCCGGCAACTCCCTACCAGGGCGACATCGCCCGGTACTGGAACAACGAGGCCCGCCCGGTGAACCTGCGCCTGGGCGACGTCGACGGCCTGTACCACCACCACTACGGCATCGGCGAGATCGACCAGGAGGCGATCGGCGACCCGGCCGACAGCGAGCGCGAGAAGAAGGTCATCGCCGAGCTGCACCGCCTGGAGTCCGCCCAGGCCGACGTCCTGCTCGACCACCTCGGCGACATCAAGGCCGAGTCCACCCTGCTCGACGCCGGCTGCGGCCGCGGTGGGTCGATGGTCATGGCGCACCAGCGCTTCGGCTGCCGGGTCGAGGGCCTGACCCTCTCCACCCAGCAGGCCGACTTCGGCAACAAGCGCGCCGGTGAGCTGGGCATCGGGGACTTCGTCCGGTCCCGGGTCGCCAACATGCTCGACATGCCGCTGCAGAACGGCTCGGTGGCCGGCTCCTGGAACAACGAGTCCAGCATGTACGTCGACCTGCACGACCTGTTCGCCGAGCACTCCCGGGTGCTGGCGGTCGGCGGCCGGTACGTGACCATCACCGGCTGCTGGAACCCCAAGTACGGCCAGCCGTCGAAGTGGGTCTCGCAGATCAACGCCCACTTCGAGTGCAACATCCACTCCCGCCGCGAGTACCTGCGGGCGATGGCCGACAACCGCCTGGTGCCCCAGGCCGTGATCGACCTCACCCCGGACACCCTGCCGTACTGGGAGCTGCGCAACACCACCTCGCTGGTCACCGGCATCGAGGAGGCGTTCATCGAGTCCTACAAGGACGGTTCGTTCCAGTACGTGCTGATCGCGGCCGACCGGGTCTGACCCGGCCCCGGACCGACGGGCGGCCTCCCCGGACGTGGGGGAGGCCGCCCGTCGGGCTTCCTGTCCGGGCTCCGGCCTGACGACCCGTCCGGTATCCGGTCCGAACGCTCGCCTTCGAACCATCCGGTGGCGCAGGCTGCTTCCGTGACCGCGTCGGACCGGACGCGGCCCGACCGGAAGGACGCACATGACGAGCACGCGCGGTCGCGTCGCCGCCCTGCTGGGCGCCGTCGCGGTGGTCGCCGGCACCACCCTGGCCACCCCCGCCACCGGCTCCGCCGCCACGGCCGCCGGCCCGGCCCGCACCGGCGGCGGGATCACCGGGCAGGCACCCTGCCCGGACGCACCCGAGTTCCGCTGCGGGACCCTCACCGTCCCGTTCGACCACAGCGGTGCCACCCCCGGCACCCTCCGGCTCGACGTGGCGACGACCGGCAACGCCGACGCGCCCAAGGGTGACCTGCTCTACCTCACCGGCGGCCCCGGTCAGCCCGGCGTCCCGTCGATCAAGCGGACGGCGGACATCCTGGCCCCCGTCCTCAAGGACTACCGCCTGGTGATGGTCGACCAGCGCGGCACCGGCCGGGGTGCGCTCCGCTGCCCGGGCCTCCAGGAGGACATGGGCTCCTCCGACCTCGTCGTGCCCCGCCGGCAGTCGGTCACCGACTGCGCCGCCGCCCTGGGCCCCGACTCCCGCCACTACAGCACGGCGGACACCGTCGCCGACATCGACCTGCTGCGCCGCGCCCTCGGCGACCGGCGCCTCACCCTGGACGGCGTCTCCTACGGCAGCTTCGTCGTCCAGCGGTACGCGCTCGCCCACCCGGCGCACGTGGCCCGGCTGGTGCTCGACTCGGTGGCGCCGCGCGAGGGGTTCGACCCGATGGACCTGGCCGCGCTGCCCGCCACCGCCCGGGTGCTGCGGGCCGCCTGCCGGGCCACCGGCTGCACCACCGACCCGGCCGCCGACCTCGCCGCCACCGTGCGGCGGTACGGGAACGGGGCGCAGATCCTGAGCGCGCTGACCGGCTACGAGTTCATCGACCCGGACTACCGCGCCGTCCCGGCGATCCTGCACCAGGCCGCCGACGGGCAGCCCGCCGCGCTCCAGGACTTCTTCGACCTCGTCCACCGGGAGGTCGACGCCGCCCCGGCCGAGGAGCTCAGCCAGGGGCTGCACTCGGCCGCCCTGTGCGCCGACTCGCACTTCCCCTGGGGCACCACCGACACCCCCGTCGCGGGCCGCGCGGCCGCGCTGGAGCGCGCCCGGCAGCGGCTGACCCCCGAGCAGACCTGGCCGTTCGACCCGGCCACCGCGACCGGGCTCGGCTCCCTCCTGGTCTGCCTGGACTGGCCGCGCGAGCCGGTGCCGCCGACGCCCCCGGCGCACCGCAGGCTGCCCGACGTGCCGGTGCTGCTGCTCGGCGGGGACCGCGACCTCTCGACGCCGTACGAAGTGCTCCAGCAGGTGGCCGGGACGGCGCACCACCCGCAGATCGTGATCGTGCCCGGGGCCGCGCACTCGGTGCAGAACCGGGCGGAGAACCCGGCCGGACGGCGGGCGGTGTACGACTTCCTGCTGAAGTAGCGCGGGCGGGCGGCGGGCCCCCCGCCCGGGCCGGTCCCGTCAGGCGCTGCTCCCGGGCCGGGCCGTTCCGGGCCGGGTGAAGGTGAGGTGGACGACGCCGCTCGGGCTGGTCACCACCTCGGTGTCGAAGCGCTGCTCCAGGCCTTCGAGCCCCTCCCAGAGCGACTCGCCCCGGCCGAGCACGATCGGCACCACGACCACGTGCAGGTAGTCGACCAGGTCGGCCTCCAGGAAGGCCCGGACGGTCCGCGGGCCGCCGCCGAGCCGGACGTCCCGGCCGCCGGCGGCCTCCCGGGCCTGCCGCAGCGCCTCCTCGGGGGAGGCGTCGATGAAGTGGAACACCGTGCCGCCCTCCATCTCCAGGCTGGGGCGCGGGTGGTGGGTGAGGACGAAGACCGGGGTGTGGAACGGCGGGTTCTCCCCCCACCAGCCCCGCCAGTCCTCGTTCTCCCACGGGCCGCGCTGCGGGCCGAACTTGTTGCGGCCCATGATCTCCGCGCCGATGCCGTCGCCCCAGGTGCGGGCCATCGCGTCGTCGACCCCGGTGTCACCCTCCCCGTCGCCGTGCATCCGCTGGAAGGTGCGGGTGGCGAAGAACCAGCCGTGCAGCCGGTGCCCGGCGTGCCCGAAGGGGCTCTCCAGGCTCTGGCCCTCGCCGGTGCCGTACCCGTCGAGGGAGATCGAGAAATTGTGGACCCGGACCAGGGACATGCTGCTGCCTCCACTGCTGCTCTGTGCCGGCGACGCCGTCCGCGCCGCCCGCGGTCGTCCGTGCGCGGGCCACGCTAGTGCCCGGCACCGACAATCCTGACGCTCCGTCAGTGCCGGGGCGTGGCGAACCGGGGCCGGGGCGGAGCTGGGGCGGGGCCGGGTCGGAGCCGGCCGAGTCGTCACGCTATCGTCATGACCTCTTCACGAGGTGCACGCCCCGTCCGGCGATGCTGCCTCCGGCGGCCCGCACCGGCGGCCGCCACGACCGACCCCGGGGGGACGATTCCGATGACCGTACGCCGCACCCTGGCCGGCCTGCTCGCCACCGCGGCGGCCCTGGTGCCGACGACGGCCCCGGCGGCCGCCGGCAACGGCACGGGCGCCCTGCCGTTCGGCTCGGCCACCACCGTCGGCCTGCACAACACCTACGAGCCGGCCGCCTACCGGTACCTCGCCGAGGGCCTGGACACCGGCACCGGCATGATCGAGCTGGACCTCTGGAGCGACACCGTCACCCACGAGTGGAAGGTCAGCCACTCCAACCCGCTCGGCAACGCCAACAACTGCACCGCCGCCGACGCCCCGGCCCAGCTCTACGCGGGCGGCGCGAACAAGAACCTGGAGCACTGCCTCGACGACGTCCGGGTCTGGCTCGGCGCCCACCCCGGCGCCGGCCCGCTGGTGGTGAAACTGGAGGTCAAGGGCGGCTTCGCGGCCAACCTCGGGATGGGCCCCGACCAGTTGGACGCGCTGATCGCCGCGCACCTCGGCGACGCCGTGCTGCGCCCGGCCGACCTGCTGGCCAAGCCCGACGGCGGCTCGTACGCGACCCTCGACGAGGCGGTGCGGGCGGGCAACTGGCCGACCCGGTCGGCGCTCGCCGGGCGGGTGCTGCTCTACGCGATCCCCGGGACGGTCGAGGAGCACAACCCCTTCGACACCCTGCACACCGACGTCGAGTACGGCCGGCACCTGCGCGACCTGGCGGCGGCCGGCCGGATCGGCCGGGCCGAGCTGTTCCCGGCCGTGCACGGCGCGGCGGGCGGCGACCCGCGGGGCCGGTACACCGGCGCGGACGCCGGGATCCGCCCCTGGTTCGTGGTCTTCGACGGCGACGCGGCCACCTACGTCAACGGCATCGACACCGCCTGGTACGACCGCTCCCACTACCTGCTGGTGATGACGGACGCCCAGAAGGTGGCCCCGCAGATCAGCGCGACCGACCCGAGCGTCGACGAGGCGACCGCCCGGACCGTCCAACTGGCCCGGGCCCACGCCGGCATCGTCTCCAGCGACTGGCGCCGGCTCCCGGCGGTGCAGTCCCTGGTGCTCGCCCGGGGCTGACACCGCCCGGGGGCTCTGATCGGGCCCGCCCCCGGCCCCCGCCCCCGCCTAGCGGCTGGCGGCCCCGGCGTGCCGGGTGAGGTGGGAGAGGACCGCGCCGGCGCCGTCCTCGGCGGCCAGCAGCCCGGCGACGGCGGCGGCCCGGCGCCGGACCGGGTCGGCCAGCGCGGCCGTGATCGCGGCGGCGAGGCGTTCGGCGGTGAGCTCCGCGAACGGCACCGGCTCCGGGGCGACGCCCAGCCGGTGCAGCCGGTCCGCCCAGAACGGCTGGTCGACCATGACGGGCACCGGGACGGCGGGGACCCCGGCACGCAGCGCGGCGCCGGTGGTGCCGGCCCCGGCGTGGTGGACGACGGCGGCGGTGCGGGGGAACAGCCAGTCGTGCGGCAGGTCGCCGACGGCGAGGATGCCGTCGCCCGCCGCCGCCACCTCGGCCCAGCCGGCCTGCACCACCGCGCGCACCCCGGCTCGCCGCACGGCCGCCGTCACCAGCTCACCGAGCCGCTCGCCCTCGTCCAGCGCCATGCTGCCGAACCCGATGAACACCGGGGCCGGACCGGCCTGGAGGAAGTCGACCAGGTCGGCCGGGGGCCGCCAGCCCAGCGGCCGGGCGGGCCACCAGAAGCCCGCGACCTCGACCGGGTCCGGCCAGTCCGCCGGGCGCGGGAGCAGCAGGGGGCTGTAGCCGTGGACGACCGGCCGGGTGTGTCCGAGCGGCTCCGGCGCGGCCGCGCCGGGCAGGCCGAGGCGCTCGCGCATCCGGACCACGGCCCCCGAGAACAGCCGGTCCGCGCTCCGCAGCCGCTCCCGGCCGGCCGCGAGGTTGCCCTGCGGCCCCAGGTCCCCGTTCCAGGCGGGACCGGGCAGCGGGAACTCCGTGGTGGCGAAGGCGGGCGTGAGGTACGTGCCGAGGACGGGCACGCCGAACGCCTCCCCGGCCGTCCGGCAGAGCGGGGCGGGCGCGAAGGCGGTGAGCAGCAGGTCGGCCCCGCCCGCCACGGCGTCCGCCACGCCGTCGGCGAGGCCGTCCACGAACGCGGTCATCAGCGCGCGGGTCTCCTCCGGGGAGGTCGCGCGGGCCCTGGCGCGGATGAGCTCCTTGGGATCGCCCGGCAGCGGCCGGTACTCCAGGCCGCACTCCTCGATCAGCGTGGCGAAGGTCGGGTGGGCGAGCACGGCGACCCGGTGTCCGGCGTCCAGCAGGCGCCGGCCCAGGCCGGTGAACGGCGCGACGTCCCCGCGGGAGCCGGTGGTGGCGATCAGGATGCGCATGGGGTGATTCTCCACGTCGGCCCGGCCGGTCGCCACAGCCGTCGGCGGTTGCCGACCGGCCGGTTCAAGTCATCGGCGGGTACGGCGAGTTGACCGGAGATGAAGACTCCGTACGGGCCTACCGGGGAGCTCCGGAGATCGTCATCCTGGTTGGCATGACCAGAACTCTACGCGCGTGGAAGTCCCGTGCCGCCGCCGTCGCCGTACTCTCCCTGGCCACCCTCGCACCCGTCGCCGTCGCCACCGGGGCGCACGCCGCGGTGAGCGGCAAGGTGTGCGTGTCCGCCCTGCCCTCCCAGGCCCGGACCACCCTCAACCTGATCGCCCGGGGCGGGCCGTTCCCGTACAGCCAGGACGGCGTGGTGTTCACCAACAAGGAGGGCGTGCTGCCCTCCCAGCGGTACGGCTACTACCACGAGTACACCGTGGTCACCCCCGGCGCGCCGACCCGCGGCACCCGCCGGATCGTCACCGGCCAGCGCTCCCACGAGGACTACTACACCGGCGACCACTACGCGACCTTCCGGCTGATCGACCTCGGCTGCTGACCCCGTCCGCCCCGCCGCCCAGGGCCCTGACCTGCACGGTCGGGGCCCGCCGCGGTTCCCGGGCGCGGTAGGGTCGGCGTCGCCGTCCGCACTCCCGGGAGGAGCCCCCGTGCCGCAGATCCTGGTCGACCACTCGACCGAACTCGCCTTCGACCACGCCGTGCTGGCCGCCGACCTGCACAAGGCGGTCACCGAGGTGATCGACACCAGCGTGGCGGAGTGCAAGACCCTGTTCCGGCCGGCCCCGGAGCACACCGTCGGCGACGGTACGGCCGGGGAGGCCCTGGTGCTGGTGGAGCTGAAGATCCTGGCCGGGCGGAGCACCGAGCTGCGCGCCGAACTGACCGCCCGGGTGGTCGAGGTGCTGCGCTCGCACATCGTGGTGCCCACCGCGATCGGCGTGCAGGTCACCGAACTCGACCGGGACACCTACCGCTTCGTCCACCACACCGGCGGCTGAGCCCCGTACCCGCCGCGCCCCCGCCTCCGGCCCCGTCCCCCCGCCCCCGTCCGGCCTCGGCTACCGTCCGGTCGGACACCGACGGTATCGTGACGGGGCGGCAAAAGGGGGGAAACCGATGGTGAAGGCAGTGGCGGGCGGCGGTGCGGGCGGACCGGAACAGCAGCGGGAGCAGGGGGAGCGGGCCTCGGCCATCGCCCGGCGGCTGGACCGGCTGATGGCCCGTGAGGCGGCCCGGTCGGGCGGACGCCCCCCGGCGTACCGCGAACTCGCGGACCGGATCAACCGCCTGGCGGGCCGGGACGTGATCTCCCGGGACACCGTCCGCAACCTCCACCTCGGCCTGAACCAGCAGGGCAAGGCCTGCAACCCGACCGTGGACACGCTCGACTGGCTGGGCCGCGGCTTCGGGATCGGCGCCGGCGCGAGCTACTTCCTGGACGACGCCAAGGCCGCCGTGGTCGACGAGCAGCTGGACCAGTTGGAGCGGGTCGCCGAGCTGCGGCAGGCGCTCGGCAACGACGGGGTGGTCAACCTGGTCAAGCGGGCCTCCGCACTGTCGGACGGCAGCCTGCGGGTGCTGCTCTCGCTCGCCGACAACCTCCGCAAGCTCGAACAGGACGCCGCGAGTCAGGACGCCGCCGGTCAGGACGGCGCCGGGACGGGCCCCGCCGGGCAACGGCCGGGCCCGGCCGCCGGACGATGAGCGGGAGCGCCGCAGCACCCCCCGATTTTGCTCCCGCCCGCCCCCGTCCCGAAGGAACACCCCCGCCTTGGCCTTCCCCCGCGGCCTGCGCCGACGCTGCGAACAGCGGCTCTCCGGCCTGAGTCTGCCCACCCCGTTCACCGTCGAGGGCTTCCGCGCCGCGCTGGAGCGCGAGCGGGGCCGCCGCATCGTCATGGAGCCGCTGCCCGCGCTCGGTCCCGACCTGCCCTGCGGCCTGTGGATCGCGCTGCCCAGCATCGACGTCGTCTACTACGAGGAGCGCACCAGCCCCGCCCACCAGGACCTGATCAAGCTGCACGAGCTCGGACACGTCCTGTGCGGCCACACCGGCACCCTCGAACTCTCGCGGCTGAGCGCCCTGTTGCCCGATCTGACGCCCGACCTGATCGCCCAGCTGATCGGTGCGGGCCGGACCGACTACCGGACCGCCGAAGAGCAGGAGGCCGAGATGATCGCCCTGCTGCTCGCCGACCTGGCGGGCGCCACCGCCGACCCGAGCCCGGTCTCCGGCCACCTGGCCGAGAGCCTGCTGCACCCGATACGCCGGCCCCGGTGGAGGAAGTCCTGATGCGCCCGCTGTTCACCTGGTTGATGCCCACCCTGATCTGGGGCGTCGTCCTCTGGCGGGCCCCCACGGCCTTCACCACCCGGGCGAACCGGGCGCTCTGGGCCGGTTTCACCGCGATGGCGCTCGGGCTCAGTTGCCGTCCCGCGTTCATCGAGCACGCGCTGGGCGAGCTCACCGGGATCCGGGACATCACCCAGTTGCTCAAGCACCTCGCCGGGGTGGCCGCGGCGTACTACCTGCTGGAGTACGTCCAGGCGGTGCGGCAGCGCCCCGAGCGGCCGGGCGCGGCCCGGGTCCGGCTGGCCCTCACCGTGGCGGCGGGCGTCGCGCTGACCCTGCTGTTCGTCTACGCGCTCCCGCACGACTCCGACGGCGCCTTCGGCATCGACGCCCACTACGGCCACCTCGGGGTCAAGGTCTACCTGTACGTCTTCAACACCGTCTTCGCGCTGGCCAGCGCCCGGGCGATGGTGCTGTTCTGGTCCAACCGGGCCGGTGTCCCGCGCGGGGCGCTGCGGGCCGGGGTCACCTGCCTGGCGGCCGGCAGCGCGACCGGTCTGGTCTACACGCTCTACCGCTACCACTTCATCCTGGTGCACGGCGATGCGACCGAGTTCGACGCCCAGGGCAACCCGGTGCCGATCCAGGACCTGCTCTGCGAACTGCTGCCCGCCGTCATGCTGGTGCTGTTCGTGCTCGGCGTGGTCGTCCCGCCGGCCCGGACGCTGGTCGGCTACCTGCGCGACCAGTACGCGCTGTGGCGGCTGCACCCGCTCTGGACGGACGTGGTGGCCGCCGTGCCCCAGGTGGTGCTGGGCACCGCGGGCAGCCGGCTGCGCGACCTGCTGACCGGTCGGGACCGCTCGGTCGAACTGGCCCACCGGGCCTTCGCGATCCGCGACGCGGTCCTGGTGCTGCGCGAGGACACCCCGGCCGGCCCGGCCGCCGGGGGCGCGCCGACGCCCGACGGCGACGGGGACCTCGCCCGGGTCGAGGCCCGCTGGCTGCGCGCGGCCGTCCGGCAACGGGCCCGCGACCTCCCCGCCCCCGCCCTGCCCGCGGCCCTCGCCGCGACCACCGGGGGCCGCACCCCGCGCGAGGAGATCGCCTGGATGCTCGCCGTCGCCGCCGCCTACCGCCAGCTCGGCGCGGACGAGAACGCCTGAACCGTCCGCCAGTTGAGCCGAGGGCCGTTCGTCCGTCGACGGACGAACGGCCCTCGGGCGACTGTGTTCGCCAGTGCGACCCGGGAGCGGCGTGGGGGTTTTGGCGGTTTGGGGTTAATATAGTAACCCCCGGCGGG
>NZ_JBFBGS010000049.1:0-41557 GCF_040684795.1 Kitasatospora sp. NPDC089797
TCGGGAGGGGGCGCCGGCCGCCGTCGCCGCGCGGGCGGTCACCCGGGCTGTGGTGTGCGGGGTCGGCGGGCCGCCGTCGCGGTCACCTGAGCCCGGTGTCGAGGGCCGTCATCAGGGTGCCGGACGGGGTGTCGCCGGACATCTCCCAGATCATGCCGCCGAGCAGGTTCTTCGACTTGAGGTAGGCCGCCTTCTGGGCGATCGACCAGGCGTCGTCGAAGCTCCACCACTGGCCGTTCGCGCCCGTGTAGCCGTACGTGGCAACGGACTTGGGGTCGTGGTAGACGGTGAGGCCGGGCACGCCGGTGATCAGGTTGTTGTACCCGCGGGTGCCGGCCTCCTCGGCGAACTGGCCGGGTGCGGCGCCGTTCGCGGACTGCCAGGCGCCGTTGGCACCGCCGTCCGCCACGCCCTGCCAGCCGCGCCCGTAGAACGGGAAGCCGATGGTCAGCTTGCGCGGGTTGACCCCGGCGCCGAGGTAGGTCTGGACGGCCGTGTCCACGCTGAAGTGGAACGGGTAGGGGTCGTTGGGGTCCTGGTAGAGGTTGGAGGCCTGGCCGGTGCGGTTGGGCTCCCAGGAGTTGTCGCTGCCGGACCCGTGGAAGTCGTAGCCCTGGACGTTGGCGATGTCGAGCGAGTTGAAGACGTTGCCGAGGTCCCAGCCGGCCGCGACCTTCGCCGGGTCGGCCGGGGTGAAGGCGGTGAGCAGCTTGTGCGGGCCGCCCAACGCGTCGAGCTGCTTGCGGAATTCGGCCGCGAGCAGGGTCAGGTTGGTCTTGTCGTTGGCGCTCCAGTGGTTGCCGGGGTGGCCGTCGGCGGAGCCGGGCCACTCCCAGTCGAGGTCGATGCCGTCGAAGATCCCGGCCGCGGTGCCGTCGCCGCCGGCGCCGTTGTAGGCGGGCAGGTTGCCCTTGATCCAGGTGTCGACGCAGGACTTGACGAACTTCTGCCGGGACGCGTCGGTCGCGGCCGCGTCGGAGAAGTACTTGGAGTACGTCCAGCCGCCGAGCGAGACGACCACCTTCAGGTTCGGGTACTTGGCCTTGAGCTTCTTCAACTGGTTGAAGTTGCCCCGGAGTTTGCCCCAGCCGTCGTCGGCGACGCCGTCCACGGACTGGTCGGCGCTCATCGGGCGGGCGTAGTCGGCGTCGGCGTCACCGGCGCCGGTGCCCTGGTCCGGGTCCTCCGGGTTGCTGGAGGTGCCCTTGGTCACGCCCGCCAGGCAGGTCAGGTTGACCGGATCGATGTTCTCGAAGGCGTAGTTGATGATGTCGAGCTTGGCCGCGCTGCCCGAGGTGTCGAGGTTCTTCACGAAGTACTGGCGGCCGTAGATGCCCCATTGGACGAAGTAGCCGACCCGGGCGTACTTCCCGGCGCCGACGATGTCCGCCGTGGTCACGGTGAGCGGGGCGGAGGCGGGCGAGGTGTTGTCGGCGGGGTCGCGGGCCTTCACCGTGAAGGTGTACGTGGTGGACGGGGAGAGGCTGCCGACGGCCGCGGTCAGGGTGGCGCCGCCGACCGTGGTCACCAGGGTGGGGCCGCGGTAGACGTCGTACGCGGCGACCCGGACGTTGTCGGTGGCGGCGTCCCAGGCGAGCGTGACGTCGGAGGAACCGACCGCCGTGGCAAGGAGGTTGGTCGGCGCGGTCGGTGGAACGGTGTCGGTGGACGGGTCGAAGGTGGCGGCGGTGACGGGCGCACTGAGCGGGCCCGTGTTGCCCCGGCCGTCCGTGGCCCGGACGGTCAGGGTGTACGTGGTGGCCGGGGTCAGCCCGGTGACCAGGGCGCTGGCGGTCGGGCTGGAGGCGAGCACGGTGCTGCCGCTCAGCACGTCGTAGGAGGCGACCGGGAAGTCGCCGCCGGTGGCGGCCGGCCAGCTCAGGGCGAGGGTGTGGGCGGTCGACTCGGTGACGGTGGGGGTGCCCGGCGCGGACGGCGGGACGTCGGCGCTGCCGTCGCACTTGTCGCCGTTGATCCGGCAGTTGAGCGGGGTGGAGACCGGGCCGTTGCCGACGAACCAGAAGCTGTACGGCTCGGTGGTGCTGTGGGCGTTGACGGTCGCGTTGTAGTAGGCGGCGGTGGCGGTGACGTGCCGCCCGTTGACGGTCGCGGTGCCGTTCGTGGTGTTGCCGAGGGTGACCCCGGCCGGCAGGTCGAACTCCAGGGTCCAGCCGGAGACGGCGGTGGCGTTGTCGTTGTGGACGATGTAAGTGCCCTGCCACCACGAGCCGTTGTCGGTGGTGGCGAAGGTGGCGGTGAGCTTGCCGGCGGCGCTCGCGGGGGCGGCGAGCGCGGTCAGGACGGCGAGCGGGAGGAGCAGGACGGCCAGCAGCGTCAGCAGTCTGCTGCGCATGCGTGGGCGCCCCGCCCGGGATCGAGCGGACATGGTTCTCCCTGTGACGGTGGGGGTTGGACAGGGGGCGTAGAACCGGGGCGATCCGGGTGCGATCGGTGCCCGCGCCGTGGGGAGGCGGGGCATGGGCACTGTAGGAGGACTGGACCAATGCGTCAACAGGTCTGTACCACTGGGGAGTTGGGGGAGGTGGCCGGAGTTCAGCGGCCGCCGGTCAGCTCGTCCCCGAGCACGCTGCGCCGGTACAGCACCGAGCGGCCGTGCCGGGCCCGGGTGACCAGGCCGGTGGCGGCCAGGACGGACAGGTGCTGGCTGACCGCGCCCGGGGTGACGCCCAGGCGGTAGGAGAGCTCGGTGGTGGAGGCCGGCTCGGCGAGCATGGCGAGCAGCCGGGCCTTCGGCGCGCCCACCAGCGCCTCCAGGGCCCGCGGCGGTACCGGTGGGCCCTGGCCGGCCATCCCGGCCTGGCCGCGGGCCGGGTAGCTGATCTGGGGCGGCCGGGTGCTGTCGATCATGGTGATCGCGCCCCGGACGAAGAAGGTCGGGCAGAGCACCAGGCCGCGGCCGTCCACGGCGGTCTCCACGTCCCCGTCCATCCAGTTCCGGTTGATCGACAGCACGCCGTCCGCCCACTCCAGCCGGTGGTCCAGGTCCGAGAACAGCGCCGCCGCGCCGTGCTGGGCGAGCACCCGCGCCCGGTACACCAGGTCGGCCTCCAGCACCGCGCGGGCCTGCGGCCACCAGGCGGGCGCCAGGCACGCCTCCCAGTACTCCTCCAGCGCGTCGCAGATCCGCCCCAACAGCGCTGCCGGGTCCGCGAGTCCGGCCTCCAGCAGGGCGGGCAGCGGCTGCCCGTGCGGCAGGAAGGTCTGCTCCAGCTCGCCGCGCAGCAGCTCCGGCGGCAGGGCGCGGACGGTGGCGAGCTCGGCGCGGAAGTCCGGGGCGGGGGAGGACGGCCGGGGGGTCAGGAAGTCCGGGACCCAGCGGTTCCGGGTGGTCAGCGTGCGCAGCAGCCGGGAGTCCAGGCGCTCGAACGAGGGCCTGAGCTGCTCGAAGGCCCGGTTCTGGAGCCGGTACACGCCCGGGTGGGTCCACATCCGCAGGCTGAGCACGGTCTCGTGGATCGGCGAGTAGGCGAACCAGGTGGTGGCGAGGTCGGCGAGGCGGAGCGTGAAGCGGTGCACGGGTGCCTCCAGCTGACGGCCAGGATTCAGCCAGAGCCTAAAGGATTGTCCGCTCCGGTCCGTCCGGCGGTGGAATCGGCGGCATGACCACCTCACCGGCGGAGTCCTCCGCACCGTCCTCCGGCCTGCCCGCGTCCGAGCGGGGCGGGCGGGTTCCCGCGGCCGTCCGGCGGCGGCTGCACCCCGATCCGACGGTCCGCCGGCTGGCCGGGATCACCCTGGTCAACACCGTGGGCAACGGCCTCTCGCTGTCCGTCGCGGTGCTGTTCTTCACCCGGGTGCTCGGCCTGAGCGCCGCCCAGCTGGGGTTCGGGATGACCGCCGCCGGGCTGTGCGGAGTCCTCGCCAGCGTGCCGGCCGGCCGGGCCGCCGACCGCTGGGGCGCCCGGCGGGTGCTGGTCGTGCTGGTCTCGGCGGAGGCGGTGGGCACCGCCGGGTACGCGCTGGTGCACAGCTACCCGGCCTTCCTCGTGCTGGCCTGCGCCGTCTCGGCCGTCGACCGGGGCTCGTCGGCGGTCCGGAACGCGCTCTACGCGGACGTGCTGCCGGCCGACCGGCGGGTGGCCGGCCGGGCGTACCTGCGGGTGGTGACCAACGTCGGCATCTGCCTGGGCACCGGCCTGGGCGCGATCGCGCTCCAGCTCGACACCCGGCCGGTGTACCTGGCGGCGATCCTGGCCGACTCGGTCTCCTACGTCGCCGTCGCGCTGCTGCTGTGCAGGCTGCCCGGGGCGGTGGGCGCGATGCGGGGGGCGGCGACGGGAGCAGCGGAGGAGGCGGCGGCGAGTGCGGCGGGTCATCCGGGCCCGGAGGAGAAGGGCGGCGAGCAGGGGCGGCGGCGCAACCCGGCGCTGCGGGACGGGCCCTTCCTGGCCGTCACGGCGCTGTGCTCCGTCCTCGGGCTGCAGTTCGCGGTGCTGGAGGTCGGCATTCCGCTGTGGATCGTCCAGCACACCGACGCACCGCGGATCACCGTCGCCGGGACCCTGGTCGTCAACACCCTGCTGGTGATCGCCCTCCAGGTGCGGGCCACCCGGGGCACCGAGGAGCGCCCGGCGGCCGTTCGCGCCTGCCGCCGCGCGGGGATGCTGCTCGCGGTGTCCTGCCTGGTCATCGCCCTCGCGCCGGGACTGCCCGGGATCCTCGCCGCCGTGGTGGTGCTCGCCGGGGTCGGCTTGCAGTCGCTGGGCGAGGTGCTGGGCCAGGCGGGCGGCTGGGCGCTGAGCTACGACCTCGCGGGCGAGCGCGGACACGGCGCGTACCAGGGGGTGTTCAACGCGGGCACGGCGGCCGCGCTGATGGCCGGCCCGGCCCTGGTCAGCACGGTGGTGATCGGCTTCGGACCGGTCGGCTGGGCCGTCCTGGGCGCGGTGCTGGCGGCGGCGGGCCTGGCGATGGGCCCCGCCGTCCGGTGGGCCGGACGGCGGGACGGTCGGCTCGTGGCCGGGTGAGACGGGTGAGACGGGAGCGGCGGAGGCGGGGCCGGCGGAGGCGCGGCCGGACGGGGCGTCACCGCTCCTGGACGATGGCCAGCGCCTCGATCTCGATCAGAACCTCCGGCCGGAACAGCGCCGCGACCTGCATCGCGGAGGCCGCCGGGAGCGGCAGGTCGCCCAGGAACTCGTTGCGGGCGTCCCGGATGTCGGAGAGGTAGGCGATGTCGGTCATGAAGAAGGTGAACTTGACGACGTCGGAGAAGTCGGCCCCGGCGGCCGCCAGACAGCGGCGCAGGTTCTCGAAGACCTGGCGGGCCTGGGCCCCGGGGTCGCCCGCACCGACCAGGTTCCGCTGCTCGTCGAAGGCGACCTGCCCGGAGATCTGGACCAGCCGACCGCTGCCGGTGACGACCTGGGTGTAGCCCGTCCCGGCGGCGACGCCGGACGGCTCGGTGATGTGGGTGAGGTGCGTGGTGGTCATGGGGCATGATCGTGCGCCATCGTGGGCGGCGCCGCAAGCCTTGCCGTGCGCTGCTCCGTACACCGTGCCGTCGGTCGGCCGACCCGGCGGCGAGCCGGTGCCGACCGCTCGGTCAGTACACCACTTCGGGCAGCTCGCGCCGGAACGGCAGGTCCTCGGAGGGGAGTTGGGCGGCCGGTCCGGAGGAGCGCAGTACCACGTCCAGCACCTCGCCCGGGTCGGCGGCATAACCTCCGCTCGCCCAGGCGGCGTTGGCCTCGACCACCGCCCAGCCGCGGTCCGTCCGCCCGACGTCCACCACCACCGCGCCCGGCAGCGGCGCCCGCTCGACCGAGCCGGCCAGCACCTCGCGGGTGAACGCCAGCACGTCGGGGCCGTCCGGCCCGAGCGGCGCGACCGCGAGGTCACTGGCCACCGCGTAGCGCGACCCGGCGCGGACCGTGCCGTCCAGGACGAACAGCCGGTACTCGGTACGGAACCGCACCACCTCGCTGACCAGCACCGCGGTGTCACCGTCCAGCAGTTCGGGCCCGGGCAGCGCCGCACCGTCCGGGTAGACCCGGGCGGCGAACAGCTTGTCGGCCGGCGGCTTCACGAACGCCGGGCCGCGCAGCGCACGGGCCTCGGCCAGCGTCGTCGCCGACACCCGCCGACCGGTCAGCGCGGTCGGCAGCCGGGCCAACCAGTCCTCGGCCGGCTCCAGGAGGGCGAGGCCCAGCTCCCGGCCGACCGCGTCGGCGAACAGCGGCCCGCCGTACACGTGGACCGCGGCGCCGAGCAGGTCGCGCGGTGCCCGCCAGGAGGCGGCGGTGTACGCCCGCAGACCGCGCCGCCCGGCGGCGGTGCGCAGTTGGAGGCCGGTCTCGTTGATCCGCGGGGCGAGCAGCAGGACGGCGGGGTCGGTGGTCACGGCGCCATGCTGCCGGGTGGCCGACGGCCGGCACCAGCGGATATCCGTGCGTCGGCCGGAGGGCTCGTACCCGTCGGGCGGCCGGTAGGCGGTGCCGGGCACCGGGCGCCGGGTGCTGGACGGCGGGCGCCGGACGGCGAGCGGCTCTGGCCGAGGGGCGGGTGGGCGTGCCAGAGTCGTCCGGGCGCCGTCCGGGCACCCCGGGCCGCGCGCGCAGTCCGACCCACCCTCAGCCGGAAGGCAGGCCACCGCCAATGACCAGCGCAGCGCCCCTCGTCCACGTCAGCACCGCCGACGCCGTCACCACGCTCACCCTCGACTCGCCGCACAACCGCAACGCGCTCTCCTCCCGGCTGATGTCCGAGCTGCACGCCGGGCTCGCGGTGGCCGCGGCGAACCGGGACGTCCGAGCGGTGGTGCTCACCCACACCGGCAAGGTGTTCTGCGCGGGCGCGGACCTGTCCGAGGCGACCGGCGCGGACCCGACGGTGGGCCCGCGCGGCCTGGTCGAGCTGCAGAAGGCGATCGTGGACTGCAGCAAGCCGGTGATCGCCGTGCTCGACGGGCACGCCCGGGCCGGGGGTCTCGGCCTGATCGGTGCGGCCGACCTCGCCGTCGCCGGACCAGCCGCGACCTTCGCCTTCACCGAGGTCCGGCTCGGTCTCGCACCCGCCGTCATCTCGCTGCCGCTGCGCCCCAAGCTGGAGCCGCGCGCCGCCTCCCGCTACTACCTCACCGGCGAGGTCTTCGACGCCGCCGAGGCGGCCCGGATCGGCCTGATCACCCGGGCGGCCGAGTCGACCGAGGACACCGCGACGGTGCTCGCAGGCCTGCTGGACGCGCTGCGCCAGGGCTCGCCGCAGGGGCTGGCGGAGTCGAAGCGGCTGGCCAACGCCGAGGTGGTGCGGTCCTTCCAGCGGGACGCGGACGAGCTGGTGCAGCTGTCGGCACGGCTGTTCGGGTCGGCGGAGGCGCAGGAGGGGATGCGGTCGTTCCTCGAGAAGCGGCCGGCCGCCTGGGTGCGGTGAGCGGAGTCCCGCGGTGAGTCGGCGCCCGTGGTGAGTCGGAGCCCGAGGTGAGCCGGGCCCCGCGCCGATGCGGGGCCCGGCGCGGGGCCCGGCCGGTGGTGGCCGGGACCGGAGGCGGTCGGGATCAGCGGATCGCCGCGCCCTCCCGCCAGAGGTCGAGCAGGGCGTGGTCGCCGACCAGTTCGACCTGCCCGGCCCGCTCGACGGCCCCGCCCTGCCCGGTCCGTCCGGCCTGTGCGGTCGTCAGCCGGTTCCAGAGCAGCAGGTAGAGCTCCCGGGCCGGGCCGGTGACCGTCAGGTCGGCCGGTTCGGGAGCCTCCTCCGTGCTGACGGCGAGCGGCCCGGGGGAGAAGGTCAGGCGCCAGGAGCCCGGGCCGTCGGTCGGCCGGACCAGGAGGGTGCGCGGGTCGTCGGTGTGCGCCTTCGCCCGGCCGAGGCCCAGGAAGCCGACCAGCAGCTCGTCGATGCCGTCCAGGGCGAACGCCGGGTCCACGGCCGGACCGGGGGTGCCGGCCGCCGCGTCGGCGTCGAAGCGGTGCACGGCGGTCTCGTGCGCCTGACGCCGGGCCCAGAAGGCCAGCGGGCTGGGCGCGGGCAGGAAGGTCCAGCACTCGACGTCGGTCGGCGCCGCGGAGAGCGTCGTCACCAACGCCTCGTGGCCCTCGCGGAACCAGTCGAGCAGGGCGGCGTCCGAGGGGTCGGGGCCGATGACGGCCTGTCGGTCCGTCGCGTCCAGAACCGCCCGCAGGCCCTTCGCCGGGTAGGCGGCGGCCCAGCGGTGGACCTGGCCGGTGTGCCGCACCAGATCGGCCAACTGCCAGTCCGGGCAGGTCGGGACGGGGGCGGTGAGGTCGGTGCGGGCGGCGGCCTCGGCCAGCAGGGCGCCCTCACGGCGCAGCGCGTCGAGGTGTGCGGAGATCTCCATGGGACGGAGTCTCCCACCGGCCCGTGACAGCGGTGGCGGATTTCGGACCGGTCCGGACGGCCTCGAGCCCGCGCTGCGGGCGGGGCCGGTGGGGCCCGTGTGATGTCGACCTCCCGGCGGCCGGACGGGCCCTACGGGCCGGTAACGTGAGCGCATGCCGATAACCCGTTCCCTCCTCTCCGCCGTCCGGGACGGTGGCCGCCGGGCCGCCGGGCGCCTCGTCCACCGGGGCTGGCGCTGGATGCAGCGGACCGGCGCGGTCACCAACCGCAATCCCGGCCCGTACCGGTTCGGCGAGCTGGGCGACGGCACCTCCCTCGCCTTCCCGCCCGGGGCGGTGTTCAACGAGCAGTGGATCACCATCGGGCCGTTCTCGATCATCGGCGAACGGGTCACCATCAGCGCCGGCTTCCTGCCCGGACTCGACCTCGGGCCGGAACCGATCGTGCGGATCGGCGGCGGCTGCGTCATCGGCCGGGACAGCCACATCGTCGGCCACCAGTCGATCGTGATCGGCGACGACGTGTGGACCGGCCCCGGGGTGTACGTCAGCGACCAGGCGCACGAGTACCGGGACACCGAGCTGCCGATCGGCAAGCAGTGGCCGCGCAACGAGCCGGTGGAGATCGGCGCGGGCAGCTGGATCGGCACCGGCGCCGTGATCATGCCGGGCGCGCGGATCGGGCGCAACGTGGTGGTCGCGGCGGGCGCGGTGGTGCGCGGCGACGTGCCCGACCACAGCGTGGTCGCCGGGGCGCCGGCCAAGGTGGTCCGCCGCTGGACCGAGCAGGAGGGCTGGCAGCCGCCGCTGCGCCACGAGCCGCCCCGGCCGGTGCCGGACGGCGTGACGGCGGAGCAGCTGCGTGCGCTGGTGGGGTGGGACCTGCGGTTGCCGGGGGAGCGGGATTGAGCGGGGCCGAGCGGGATTGAGCGGGACTGAGCGGGATTGAGCAGGGCCGAGCGGGGCCGAGCGGGACTGTTCGTCGGCCCGCAGGCCTGGACCGGGCTGGACGGGGCGGCTGGTCGCCCACGGCTGGATCGACGGCTGATCCCGGGCCGTGACCGGCACCCGCGCCCCGGTCGGCGCGGGTGCCGCCGCTTCACCACGGGTGCGCCGGGGTCGACCGTTCGGCCGTCCGGGCGGCGAGCGCTGCGGTGATCCGCAGGACGTCGGCCGGGCGGGCCGGGTCCAGGCCGGTCAGGACGGCGATCCGGCGCAGCCGGTAGTCGACGGTGTTCGGGTGCAGGTGCAGGGCGCTCGCGGTGTGCCGTCGGTTGAGGCCGCCGGCCAGGTGGGTTCGCAGGGTGGTGAGCAACTCCCCGGCTTCGTCGAGTGGTTCGAGCAGTGCGGCGAGCCGGGAGCGGGCCCGGCTGGGCCGGGTCAGCTGGTACTCCAGCAGGACGTCGTCGAGCCGGTGCAGCCCGGGTGGGCGGCCGAATGCCCGTGCGACGTCCAGGACTTCGTACGCGAGGGCGGCGGCGTCGGGGACCTCGGCGGGCACTGCGGCGGCGGCTCCGGCCAGTACGGGCACGCCGGCCTCGCGGGCTGCCGCGGCCAGGACGGCGGCGAGCTGCGGCCAGGCCTCCTCGGCGGCGGGTGCGGTGAGTGGGGTGGGTGCGGTGGGTGCGTCGGACGGCCGGTCGGCGGTCCGGTCGGGGGCCCGGTCGGGGGTGGTCGGGAGCGGGACGAGCACCAACCCGCCGGACGGGGTGAGCGCGGTCAGTGCCGACTGCCGGGTGCGGTGGTCGAGTTCGGCGCCGAAACGGCGGAGCTTGCGGCGGGCGGCGATGCCCGGGTCCACGCCGGGGGAGTGCTCGTCCGGGTGGTCCGCGAGGGACAGGCAGAGCACCGCGTAGCCGGCCGGCAGCCCGGTTCCGGCCCGGGCCGCGGCCTCCTCGGCGGGGGTGCCGGCCAGCAGCGCGGTGAGCAGGGACTGCCGGGCGGTGGAGCTGCGGTCCACGGCCGCGCGCCGGCCGTCCAGGTATCCGGAGCCGGCGGCGGTGGAGGCCCGACGGAGCTGGTCGAGCAGCAGGCGGTTGAGCAGCAGCAGGTCGGCGGCGTCACCGGCGTGGGCGTCCCGGGTGAGGAACTCCCAGCAGACCTCCAGGCCGAGGTGGTGGGCGAGCAGGACGGCGTCCAGCGGGAGGCCCTCCTCGGCGCGGCGCGCGGCGGACTCCCGTACGGCGGTGAACTCCTCGGCGGGGGCCGGGAGTCCGGTGCGGACGGTGTGGGCCAGCGCGCGGATCCGGCGCTCGGCGTCCCGGGTGATCTCCCCGGCGAGCTGCTCGCGGGGGAGGCGGCGGTAGACCGGCACCCGCTCCAGCAGGGCGGCGACCACGCCCGCGGCCAACTCGCGGGCGCCGCCGAGGAGCCGCTGGTCGGCCGAGAGGCCGCCGATCACCGGGGCGCGCCAGGGGGAGAGGTGGTCGGCGGTCTCCGCGGGGGCCGCGGTGCCGGCGCGGGGGCGGGCCGCGGAGGGCGTTCCGGTGCGGGCGTCGACGGCAGCCTCGGCGGCCCCGGTTGCTTCCCGGGCTCCGGCTGTCTCGCGGGCTTCGGCTGTCTCGCGGGCGTCGGCGGGGCGGCTGGTGGGGGCGCAGTGGGGTGCGTTGTGACCGGTCACAGAGAACACCGTCCAGGTCTGGGGGACGCCCAAGGGCCGGGCCGGAGGGGTGACCGCATCATGGAGCCACTCGGGTTACCTGTTGGTAACAAACTTCCGCTGTGGAGGCAACAGTTGAGAACCCCACTTCTCCGCTTCTCCGCAACACCCGCGCGCCGTCGGATCGGTGGAGCGCTCGGCGCGGCCGCCCTGGCGGTCGCGCTGCTGGTCGCCGCGGCGGCCCCCGCCACCGCGGCTCCGGCGGTGGCTGCGGCCCCGGCTGTCACCGCCGCGGCCGCGACCGAACTCCCGCCCGACGGCGACTCGGTGGCCTCGCCGCCCGGCGCCAACGACTGGACCTGCCGGCCGTCCGCCGCGCACCCCGACCCGGTGGTGCTGGTGCACGGCACCTTCGCCAACCGCTACGAGAACTGGCTGGCGCTCTCCCCGCTGCTGAAGGGCCTCGGGTACTGCGTCTTCGCCCTCGACTACGGGACCGTTCCGGGGATCACCTCCACCGGCAGCGGTCTGCTGCTGCCGATCGGCGGCCTCGGGCCGGTGGCCGCCTCGGCGGCCCAACTCGCCCACTTCGTCGACCTGGTGCGCAGCGCGACCGGGGCGGCCAAGGTCGACATCGTCGGGCACTCGCAGGGCGGCATGCTGCCCAACTACTACCTCAAGTTCCTCGGCGGGGCCTCGAAGGTGGACACCCTGGTCGGGCTGGCCCCGTCCAACCACGGCACCACCCTCGACGGGATCACCAAGCTGGCGCCGTACTTCCCCGGTGTGGCCGACCTGATCTACACCGTCTGCCAGGCCTGCCGCGACCAGGCGGTGGGCTCCGACTTCAACGCCACCATGGCCTCCCGGCCGGACACCGTGCCCGGCGTGCACTACACGGTGATCTCCACCGTGTACGACGAGGTCGTCACTCCCTGGCGGACCCAGTTCCTGAACGGGCCGGACGTCGACAACGAGGTGCTCCAGGACCACTGCCCGGTCACGCTCGCCGAGCACGTCGCGATCGCGTTCTCGCCGACCGCGCTGCACCTGGTGGCCAACGCCCTGGACCCGGCGCACGCCACCCCGGTGTTCTGCGGCTGATCCCTGCTCGCCGTCGGCGTCGCCACTGCCGTCGCCCGCCGCCGGTACGGATGTCGCCGCCGGTACGGACGTCGCCGTCGGTACGGGTGCCGCCGTCGCGGCCGCCCGCGCACCCGGTCGCTCCGGGGGCGCGGGCGGTGCCGCGCGCGGGGCGGTGTCGGGTACGGGCGTTCAGTGGGTGGGGGTGCGGAAGGTGATCGCGACGGTGACGCCGTCGGGCCGCAGTTCGTGGCTGCCGGGCGCGTCGAGCAGTACGGCGTCGTAGCGGGTCAGCCGGGCGCCGGAGACGGTCGCCGAACCGGCGAGGCACACCAGCAGGACGGTCGCCGCCGACGGGACCGGGACGGTGCCGGGCGCGGTGTGCAGGTCGACGGCGGCCTCGACCCGGCCGCGGCGGGTCATGACGTTGAAGTCGACCACCGGGCCGTCCAGCAGGCGGCAGTCGGTCGTGGCGTCTCCGGGAAAGGGGAACGGGTGGAACGGGGCGTCGATCACCTGCTCGACGCCGTCCACCGTGAGCGCCATGCCCGCGCCCTCGACCAGCGTGATCACCCGGTCGATGCCGGGGAACGGCGAGAACGGACCGGCCGAGGCGACATCGGCCAGGCTCACCCGCCAGTCGAACCCGCCCAGCCCGGCCCCGGCGGGGAACCCGGCGACCTCCCTGGTCACCCCGCCCCCGTTGAGCCACGGAGTGGCCGGACGCTCGTCGGCCCGCAGTACCTGGATGCCTTTGGTGGTCATGGGGCCGCATGCTGCCACAGATGACGGCGAACAGATGACAGCTGACAGATTTCAACATCTGTCATCCGTTCGCTGTCATCTGTTACTTGTCACCTGTCACCCGTCGCCTGTCCGCTCGCCCGCCCGCCGATCAGTGTCGTCGGACCGCCAGCGGCAGCAGGGCCGCCGCCGTGGCCGCGACCGCGACCGTGGTCAGGGCCAGCGGCAGTCCGGTCGCGTCGGCGAGGAAGCCGATCACCACCGGGCCGATCAGCATCCCGCCGTACCCGAGCGTCGAGGCGAGTGCGACGCCCTGCGGACCGCCCGCCGCACCCGCCCGCGCGATCGCGAGCGGGAACAGGTTCGCCAGCCCGAGGCCGACCAGGACGAACCCGCCGATCGCCGACGGCACCGAGGGGGCCAGTGCGGCGACCAGCATCCCGGCCGCCGCGGTCAGTCCGCCGAGGAGCATCAGCCGGTTCTGCCCCAGCCGGATCGACAGCCAGGTGCCGCCCACCCGACCGCTGGTCATGGCGAAGGCGTACGCGGCGTACCCGGCGGCGGCCGTTCCCGCGCTCGCGTGGACGTCGTCGGTGAGGTGGAGCGTGGTCCAGTCGGCGATCGCGCCCTCCCCGTACGCCGTGCACAGCGCCGTGAGCCCGAGCAGCAGCACCAGCAGCCGGACGTGACCCCCGGCCGGACGGTCCGCCGCACCCGGCGCGACGCCCGACGCCGCATCCGACGCCGGATCCGACGCCGGACCCGGCCCGGCATCCGCACCCGGCCCGGCATCCGCTGCCGCACTCGGCGCCGCACCCCGGTCGGCGCGCTCCGGCACCACCATCGGCGCGGCCGGACTGCGCAGCAGCACGAAGCCCGCGCCGGCGGTGACCGCCAGCCCCAGCAGTCCGCCGAGCGCGAGCGCCCATGCGGTGGTGAGCCGGTCGGCGAGCAGCCCGCCGAGGCCCGCGCCGAGCAGCCCGCCCAGGCTGTACCCGGCGTGGAAGCTCGGCATGACGGGCCGTCGCAGCTGCGCCACCAGGTCGACGGCCGCGCTGTTCATGGCGACGTTGGCGCCCCCGTACCCGGCCCCGAACAGCAGCAGCACGCCGCCGAGCGAGAGCACCGAGTGGGCGTGCGCGGGCAGCGGCACGGCGAGGCTCAGCAGGGCGAGCGAGCCGACGGTGACCGGCCGCGAGCCGTACCGGAGGCAGAGCCGCCCGACCAGTGGCATGGTGAGGACGGCCCCGACGGACAGGCAGAGCAGGGCCAGCCCGAGGGCGCTGTGGGAGGCGCTGACCTGGCTGCGGATGTCCGGGATGCGGACGACCCAGGCGGCGAAGAGGAAGCCGTCGACGGCGAAGAAGGCGGTGAGGGCGAGTCGTGCGGGGCCCCAGGGGCTGTCGGCGACCGGGGGTGTGCTGCGAGACTGTAGGGGGGAGCAGTCGGCGGGGCGGTGGGAACGGATTTTGTTTCGAAGCGGCACAAAGTCACAATAGGGGCGTGCAGCTCTCACCATCAAGCCCGAGGCCCCGCTCCGGGACCGACCTCGACGCGCAGCGTGACGCCCACCGCCGCGCGGCCCCCGACCGGGGGCGGACGCTGCTCGGTCCGGCGCTCTCGCTCATCCACACCGGCCAGACGCCCACCCGGTCCGCGCTCACCCGCGCGCTGGACGTCACCCGGGCCACCGCCGGCGCGGTCACGGCCGAGCTGGAGGCGCTCGGCCTGATCACCGTCGACTCCCGCCCGGCCGGCGGCGGTCGCGGCCGGCCCTCGCACCGGCTGGCGATCGACCCGCGGGGCCCGGTCGTGGTCGCGGGCCAGATCCACGCCGACGGGCTGAGCGTCACCCTGGCCGGCCTCGGCGGACTCCTCGACCCGCCCGTCCACCTGCCGCTGCCCGCCGCCACCGACCCGGTCCGGATGCTGCGCGCCGTCGCCGAGGCGGGGGCGGAACTGGCCCGCGCGACCGATCGCCGCTGCCTGGCCGCCGCGCTGGCACTGCCCAACCCGGTCACCGAACCGGACGGCACCGCGCTCGCCGCGCTGCACTTCGCCTGGCCCAGCGGCACCCCGGTCGCCGACCTGTACGACGTCGAGGTCGGCCGGGCCGACCACGGCCCGAAGGCGGTGCACCCGCTGCCCACCGCCATCGCCAACGACGCCAACCTCGCCGCGCTCGCCGAGTACCGGCACGGCGCCGGCCGCGGCGCCCGGCACCTGCTCTTCGTCACCTCCGGCCACCGCGGCGTCGGCGGCGCGCTGGTGATCGACGGCCACCTGCACACCGGCAGCGCCGGGCTGGCCCTGGAGGTCGGCCACCTCACCGTCGACCCGCAGGGCCGTCCCTGCGTGTGCGGCAACCGCGGCTGCCTGAACTCCGAGACGGACCCGGACGCGCTGTTCGCCGCCGCCGGCCTCACCCCGGAGCCCGGACGCCCGCCGCTCGACCAGGCGCGCGAGCTGTGCTGGGCGGCCGCGACCGACGAGCGGGCGCGGGCGGCCGTGGAGCACGTGATCGACCGGCTCGGGCTCGGGCTGGCCGGCGTCGTCAACATCCTCAACCCGGACCGGGTGGTGCTCAGCGGCCTCCACCTCGACCTCCTGGAGGCGGCCCCGGACCGGCTGCGCGCGGTGGTCGCCGACCGCAGCCTGTGGGGGCGCAGCGGCCGGGTGCCGATCGTCGGCGCGGAGCTGGCGCACGGTGCGCTCGCGGGCGCGGCCGAGCTCGGCTGGGGGCCGTACCTGGCGGACCCGCAGTCGGTGCCGGTGTAGCGCGGCGTCCGGTCGGCGGCGGCCGGCCGGCGGCGTCCGTGCGGGCTGCGGTCGGCGGCGGTGATAAGGGCAAGCTGGGCTTCCGGAAACGGTCACTTATCGTGATGCTCGTACACTCGTAGTGAGCAGCGGGGGGCCGCAACGAGGGAGTAGTGACCATGAGCACCCAGTCCGGTGGGAGCCTCACCGCCGTGCCGACCGGCGGCGTCGAGCCGACCGTCGACGTCGACCGCTCCGACGCGCAGTACCGAGCCTGGCTGAAGGAAGCGGTGCGCAAGGTCCAGGCCGACGCCAACCGCTCCGCCGACACCCACCTGCTGCGCTTCCCGCTGCCGGCCGAGTGGGGGATCGACCTGTACCTCAAGGACGAGTCCACCCACCCGACCGGCTCGCTCAAGCACCGGCTGGCCCGCTCGCTCTTCCTCTACGGGCTCTGCAACGGCTGGATCCGCCCCGGCAAGCCGGTCATCGAGGCCTCCAGCGGCTCGACCGCCGTCTCCGAGGCGTACTTCGCCCAGCTGATCGGGGTCCCGTTCATCGCCGTCATGGCCAAGAGCACCAGCCAGGCGAAGATCGACCTGATCGAGTTCCACGGCGGCGAGTGCCACCTGGTCGAGCGCTCGGACGAGGTGTACGAGGCGTCCGCGCTGCTCGCCGAGCAGACCGGCGGGCACTACATGGACCAGTTCACCTACGCCGAGCGGGCCACCGACTGGCGCGGCAACAACAACATCGCCGAGTCGGTCTTCGCGCAGCTGCGCCTGGAGCCGCACCCCGAGCCGGCCTGGATCGTCGCCACCGCCGGGACGGGCGGCACCTCGGCGACCATCGCCCGGTTCGTGCACTACATGCAGTACGACACCCGGATCTGCGTCGCGGACCCGGAGAACTCCTGTTTCTTCGAGGGCTGGGTCAACCACGACCCGGAGGCCGTGTGTGCGAGCGGCTCCCGGATCGAGGGCATCGGGCGGCCCCGGATGGAGCCGAGTTTCGTGCCGGGGGCCGTCGACCGGATGATGAAGGTGCCGGACGCCGCCTCGATCGCCGCGGTGCGGGTGCTGGAGCAGGTGCTCGGGAAGAAGGCCGGGGCCTCCACCGGGACGGGGCTGTGGAGCGCGCTGCGGATCGTGGCCGAGATGCGGGCGGCCGGGCGCACGGGCAGCGTGGTCAGCCTGATCTGCGATCCGGGGGACCGCTACCTGGACAAGTACTACTCGGACGACTGGCTGGCCGGGGAGCGGATCGACATCGCGCCGTACCGGGCCGCGCTGGAGTCCTTCCTGGCGGGCGGCGCCTGGACCGGCTGACAACGGGCCGAGGGCGAACGGCGTGCCGGGCGCCGGACACCGAACGGCGCGCACCGAACGGCGAACAGCTGACAGAGTTCAGCTGACAGATTTCGAAATCTGTCAGCTGAACTCTGAACTCTGTCACCTGTTACTCGTCACCTGTTACTCGTCACCTGTCACCTGTCACCTGTTCGCCGTCCCCGGCCGCGCGCCCCGAGGCCCGTTACGGCAGCGGCGCGGTCGGCAGGTCCGCCGGGACCAGCAACTGCAGTTCCTCCGTGGACGGATCGGCCATGGCCGCCACCCGGACCGCGTGCCGCTCGACCATGGTCTCGAACACCTGCCGCGCGGTGCGCCCGTTGCCGAAGTTGGGCCCGCGCTCCAGCCGGGCGAAGTGGTTCAGCAGCGCGCCCTCGGTCGCCTCGCCGAGCGCGTACTCGTGCTCCGCGCACTGCGCCCGGGCGATCTCCAGCAGCTCGTCCGCCGTGTAGTCGGGAAAGGTGATGGTCCGTGAGAAACGCGACGAGACACCGGGGTTGGCGGACAGGAAGCGTTCCATCTCGGCGGTGTAGCCCGCCACGATGACGACCACCTCGTCCCGGTGGTCCTCCATCAGCTTGACCAGGGTGTCGATCGCCTCCCGCCCGAAGTCCCGTGCGCCGTCCTCGGGTGCGAGCGCGTACGCCTCGTCGATGAACAGCACCCCGCCGCGCGCCCGGTCGAAGGCGGCGGCGGTGCGGATCGCGGTGGAGCCGATGTGCTCGCCGACCAGGTCGACCCGGGCGACCTCGACCAGGTGTCCGCGCTGGAGCACCCCGAGCGAGGCGAGGATCTCGCCGTACAGCCGGGCGACGGTGGTCTTCCCGGTGCCGGGGGCGCCCGTGAAGACCAGGTGGCGGCGCAGCGACGGCGCCTTGAGCCCGGCCTGGCGGCGGCGCCGGCCGACCGAGATCAGGTCGATCAGGGTGCGCACCTCCTGCTTCACGGTGGCCAGCCCGACCAGCGAGTCCAGCTCGGCGAGGGCTTCGTCGGCCGGCCGGCAGTCCGGGATCGGCCCGATCGCGGCGGTCGCCGCGGCTCCGGCCGAAGCCGCGGACACGGCGCCGGCGGCCAGCGAGGTGGCCGTCAACAGCGGCGCAGCGGAGGAGAGTTGGGGTGACCTGGGGGTCGGCAGCTCGGGCAGCCCGGAGCCGGACAGGCCGGAGCCGCCCGGTCCGGTGGCACCGGCCGGAGCGACGTCGTCGGAGGTGCACCCCTCCGCGACCGGCCCCGGCTCGGAGAACTCGAATCCGGCCCGCTCGTTCTGCTCCGCCCGGCAGCGGGTGAGCTGGGTGCGGCAGCCGTCGATGATGTGGAAGCCGAAGCCCTTGCCGTGCGAGACCCGGCAGTCCTCGAAGGTGCCCCGGCCCTGCGCCGAGACGTACACCCCGGCGTCGGTGCTGGCCCGTACGGTGCACTCGCGCAGCACCGGGTCGGCGCCCTTGGTGACGATCACCCCGGTGGCGACGTCGGAGATCTCGCAGTCGGTGAGCAGTCCGCCGCTGCCGTGGTCGCGGAACCAGAGCCCGGTCCCCGCCTCCTGCACCCGGCAGGAGGCCAGCGAGACGGTGGCGCCGCCGCTGACCGACACCGCGGAGCTGCGGATCCGGCTGAACGAGCAGCCCTGGGCGACGGCGGCGGAGTCCCGGTCGAGGACGAACAGGGCGTCCGGCAGGTCGTGCAGCGAGCAGTCAGTGAGGGTGAGCCGGGCGCCGTCGCTGACCCACAGCGCCGGGTACTCGCCGGAGGAGCCGTGGATCTGGCAGGACTCGGCGACCGCCTCGGTGCCCTGGTCCCAGACCGACAGCGCCCCGCGCCCGAAGTCCCGCACGGTGCTGTTGGTGAGGCTGAGCCTGGCGCGCCCGCGCAGGTCGGCGCCGTTCTCCGGAAGGTCGTGCACCCGGCAGCCGGTGAGCACCAGTTCGGCCTCGCCGTCCAGGGTCAGGCCGTTGCCGGTCACCCGGTGGATGTCGCAGTCGACCAGTCGTCCGCCCGCCTGCGCCTCGGCCTGGACGCCGCTGCCGCGGATCTCGTAGATCTCGCAGCCGGTGAGTTCGGCGGCGCTGCCCGGGTCGGAGAGCAGCACCCCGGCGCCGGAGGCGTGATGCACCCGGCAGCGGTCCAGGGCGGCGGTCGCCCCGCCGAGCACGGCGAGCCCGGCCTGGCCGGCCGCGGCGACCTCGCAGTCCTCGAAGGCGGCGGCGGTCCCCTCGCCGCGCAGCCGCAGCCCGAGCCCGCCCGGGTTGGCGACCACGCAGCCGCGCAGGGTGGGCCGGGCGCCGCCGCTGATCTCGACCCCGGTGGCGGAGCGGGTCTCGATCCGGCAGCCGCTGAGCGCGGGCGTCGCCTGCGCTCCGGTGACCAGGACGGCGGGGGTGGAGCTGTCGCCGCCCTCGACCACCAGGTCCCGGACGGTCGCGGCCGCGGTGACGGTGATCGCGACCCCGGAGGCCGGTTCGATCCGGACGGTGCCCGGGCCCTGGGCCGGGACGATCGTCACCGGCTTGTCCACCAGCAGGTTCTCCCGGAAGGTGCCCGGCCGGACGGTCACGGTGTCGCCCGGCTCGGCGGCGGCCAGGGCCTCCGCGAGCGTGTCGTACTCGCCCGCGCGGCGGCGCCAGCGGGATGCGCTGTCCTGGGTGACCCGGACCCTGTGCTCAGCCATGACGGTCTGTCGTCCCCACCTTCGTCGTGCCGGCGATCAACGGGCCGTGGGCGCGGGGGTGCGCGGGCCGTCCGCCCACCGTAGCGCGCCCGGACGGGTGGTCCGTCCGCCCGTCCGGACCGCCCCGGGGGTCCGGGCCGGCCGTCCGCCGCCGCCGCGGACACCGGGGGAGCCCGCCGCGGCCACAGGTTCCGACCACTTGTTCAACGAGCGCGCACAGCCGGAGTTCCGTCCCCGCGGGCCGCGCGCGGAACTGCGGCCAGGGCGCGGTGGAGGGTCAGCGCCCGTCGGCGGTCCAGTGCGCCCCGTCCTCCAGCACCTCGACGTCGTCGCCGACGCGCAGCGTGCCGAGCAGGTCCCCGTCGAGGCCGGCCGGCCGCTCGGGGATCAGGTTCTGGCCGAACGCGGCCTTGCGCAGCAGCTTGTGGTGCCGGGCCAGGGTGCGCAGCGGTTCGGGGCCGCGGCGCTCTCCGGTCTCCTGGTCGGTGGTGGTGATCACGCAGCGGCCGCAGGGCTTGACCACCCGGAAGGTGAGCGCGCCGATCCGGATCCGGCGCCAGCCGTCCTCGGCCCAGGGGGCGGAGCCGCCGACCACCACGTTGGGGCGGAAGCGCTCCATCGGCAGCGGCGCGCGGCCGTCCGGTTCCTCGGCGGCGATCAGCTCGTTCAGCCGGTCCAGCGAGGCGGTGGTGGTGAGCAGCAGCGGGAAGCCGTCGGCCATCGAGACGGTGTCGCCGGGCGCACCGTACTCGGGGTCGACCGGCCGGACGCGCGGGTCGTCCAGGTGCACGAGGCGGTAGTCGCCGAGGTGTTCGGCGATCCAGAGGTGGGCCTCCTTGGCGGCCTCGACGGCGCGGAAACGGGTGCCCCAGACCTCGACCTCGGCGATCGGGTCGCCGGCGGGTGCGGAGGGGGCGGCGACCTCGATCCGGGAGCCGTCGGGGGCGGTCAGTGCCAGGGCCCCGTCGGGCAGCAGTCCGACCCGGATCTGCCCGAGGGCGGCGTTCTCGCGCTGGCTGACGAAGCGTCCGGTGGGGTCGGCGAGCATCCAGCGGCGGTCTCCGGCCAGTCCCCAGGGATGGACCGCGGCGGTTTCCGGGTTCAGGCGGTACATCGACTTGACGGGGTAGACGTGGAGTCCGGTGAGCTGCATCCTTCCATCCTGCCAGCAGCGATCCCGCTGGCCACACGGCCCTGGCACCGCTCCTGCCGGGGCCGTGCGGGGGCTCTGCCGCGCCTCCGGCCGTGGTTTCCCGGGGCCTCCACGCACCGCTCCGGCACCCCCGCGCCCGTCCGCCCCCGAGCCCGCCCGTTCACCCCTGTGTCCGTCCACCCCCCGAACGCGCACGGACCGCCCGACACGCCGTGGGGGGGCGTGCCGGGCGGTCCGTGGATGACCCGTTTCTCCGTTCGCCCGGCGCTCGGGGGTCGCCGGGTGCTGCTCAGGTGGTGCGGGTGCGGGCCGGTGGGGGCGGCCCCGGGTCAGTGGCTCAGTAGCCCTGCCCCTGCGGCTGGTAGCCGCCCTGCTGGTAGCCGCCGGGCTCGCCGTACGGGCCCGGACGCTGCGGCTGCATCGGGCGGACCGGTGCGACCGGCGCCATGGCCGGGCGCAGCTGGGCACCGCCGAAGCCCTGGTCGCCGCCCTGGCCCGGGAAGCCGGGGCCGGCCGGGTTCGGGCCGCCGAAGGACTGCTGGCCGCCGAAGCTCTGCGGGCCGCCCTGCGGGACGCCGCCGGGCTGGCCCTGGCCGAAACCGGCCGGTCCACCGGTCGGCTGCGCGCCGAAGGTCTGCTGGCCGCCCTGGCCGATGAAGGTGTTCTGGCCGCCGAAGCTCTGGCCGCCGGTCGGCTGGTAGCCGCCGCTGGCGGTCTGCGCGAAGGTCGGGGCGGCGGGCTGCTGCCGCTGGTACGGCTGGGGGGCGCCGTAGCCGGGGACGGGCGGCTGCGGCGCGGCGGCGTACGCGGGCGCGGGCTGCGCCGGGATGTACGCCGTGGCGGGGCCGGCGGAGGGGCCGCTGCTCGGGCCGGGGCCCAGGGCGAGGCGGGCGGGCGGCAGCGCGGGGAGGTTGCTGCCGGTGCTCTCGTACCCGTTGCCGTACCGGTTCTCGTAGGACGGGTTGAGGCCGGATCCGTAACCGGGGGACAGCGCCGGCGGCAGGGCGGCCGGCACGTTGATGGGTGCGATCTGGGGGACACCGCGCTCAGCCACGAGGCTGTCGTAGATCGGCGTGCCGGAGGAGAAGGACGGAGAGGGGTAGCCGACTCCGTCGTAGGAGCGGGGCGAGGTCATGGGGCATACGGTAAGCCCACAATGCGCCTGCTGAGGAGAGCGGGAGGGTGAGCAGTTCGAGTGTTTACACAGTCTTCGCCCGCACAAAGGTTTCGAAAGTAGGAAGAACGGACATACCGGCGTTCAGTTCCGGACAACCCTGGCGCCCCGTCAGTGATCGAACAGTACCCGGACGCAGCTGCTGGAAGGCCTTGCGGTGACCGGCCGGTGGACGCCCGGGGGCCTCGTGGAGAAACTTTTGCGAACGGGGCGTGCGCCGGCGCATTCGAGCCCCCGCCGGCGGTGCGACGGGGGCTCGTGAATGTTTGGGGAATAAATTTCCCGTCAGGGCCCAGACGGGGTGATCCGGGCGGCGGTTCAGCCGGTCCGGAGGCCGTTCCGGGGCCCGCGGCGGAGGCCGCTACGGAGGCTGCCCCGGAGGCCGGTTCGGACCCGTCGGGCCGCTCCCGGCCCCGTCGGGGCGTCAGTGCGACTGCAGTGCCTGGGACTGCGCCGGCAGACCGGGCCGCGCGGTGACCTCGGAGGTGCAGAACGGGCAGCGGGTCGCGGCGGCCGGGATCGAGCTCAGGCACTCCGGGCAGTCGGCCTTCGCGACCGGCGCGGGCCCGGCCTTCTCGAAGCGGTCGTGCAGCTTGCCGACCGGCACCACCACGCCGAAGTAGATGACCGCGCTCACCAGCACGAACCCGATCACCGCGTTGACGAAGAGGCCGTACGGGAACTTGGTGCCGCCCACCTCGAAGGTCTTCTGGGTGAAGTCGCCGACCGCACCGGTGGCGACCCCGACCAGCGGGGTGAGGAAGGCGCTGACGAACCCGGTGACGACAGCGGTGAAGGCCGCGCCGATCACGATGCCGACCGCGAGGTCCACCACGTTTCCGCGCAGCAGGAAGCTGCGGAATCCCTTGAACACCGGGTGACTCCAAATCCGAACGGGGAAGGGGGAGATGGGGCAGTACGGCGGGCGCCCCGGCCGGACATCCTGCCGACCGCCCGGGGTCGAGGTCCAACCGCGTTCACCCGATCCGCGTAACCGCCCCGTGCCCCGGACCCGGCCCGCCCGGGCCCTCCGCGTACCGGCCGTTCGACGTCCCACGGCTCGTGGTTGACCCGAAGGCGTGAGCCGGTGGTCGACGCGGCGTGCGGGGGAGCGGAGGGCGGCCCGACGGAGCGGCGAGGGGCGAGGCGGGGCGCACGGCGGTCGCAACCGGCGCACGACGGCGGGCTTTCGGCGCACATCGGGTGTACGGGCGCGGGCGCGCGGGCCACCGCCAGGTTGCGCGAAGGGGCTGTACCGGGCGACACGCTGTGCCAAGGTCGGTCCATGCCCGACCATACTGCGGCCGATCCGGCCGGAGCCCGCCCGCGAGTCCTGCACCTGATCAGCGACGAACGCCGGGGCGGCGCCCAGAACTTCGCCCGTGACCTCCACCGGGAACTGCGCCGCAGGGGGCAGGCCTCCGCACTGTGCGCCCTCGCCCCGCACCCGGCCGTGCCGCCCGCCCGGCCGGGTGCGGCCGTTTCGCCGCCGTCCGGCGGGTCGGCCGGGTCCGGCGCCTCCGGTCCGTCGGGCGCCCCCCGGCCCTCGACGGCGGTCGGGGTGCCGGGCGTGTGCACCGCGGGGACGGCCGTCCCCGGGACCTGCGGTGAGGGGTGCCCGGACGCCGCCCGGCTGCGCGCCGCCGCCGTGCTCGGCCCCGGCCGGCTGCGCCCGACCACCCTGCGGGCCCTGCGCTCCGCCGCCCGCGCCGCCGACGTCGTGCTCGCCCACGGCTCCGACACCCTGGGCGCCTGCGCCCTCGCCCTGGCCGGCACCCCCACCCCCTTCGTCTACGTCTCGGTCGGCCACCCCCGCTACTGGACGGCGACCCGGCTGCGGCGGCTGCGCGGCGGCGCGCTGATGCACCGCGCCGCCGCCGTCACCACGCTCACCGACGAGGCGCGCGCGGTGCTGGAGGGGCAGTTCGGACTGCCCGAGGGAAAGGTCCGGGTGATCCCCAACTCCCGTGCCGCCGAGAGCTATCCGCCCGCCGACGGCCGGGACGACCGGCGCGCCGCCCGGCACGCCCTGGGCCTGCCCGCGGACGTCCTGCTGGTCGCCTGGATCGGCGCGATATCCCCGGAGAAGCGGCTCGACCTCGCCCTCGACGTGCTCGACCGGCTGCCCGACGTACGGATGGCCGTCGCCGGGGACGGCCCGCTGCGGGAGGCGCTGGCCCGGCACCCGGCCGCCGCCCGCGCCCACTTCCTCGGCCCGCTGCCCGACCCGGCCCCGCTCTACCGGGCCGCCGACGCGCTGCTGCTCACCAGCGACAGCGAAGGGGTGCCCGGTGCGCTGATCGAGGCGGCCCTGGCCGGGGTGCCCGCGGTGGCGACCGACGTCGGCTGGGTGCGGGAGGTGGTCCGGGACGGTGCCACCGGAGCGCTGGTCGCCCCGGGGGACCCGCTCGCGCTGGCCGAGGCGCTGGCCAAGGTGCTCGCCTGCAACCGGGCCGGCCTCGGTGCCGCCGCCCGGGCGCACGCGCTGGAGCACTTCGAGCTGGGGGCGGTGGTGGACGACTGGCAGCGCCTGGTCACCGAGGTGTGGACGCACGCCCCGGCCGGGTGAGCCGCGGCGCGGCCGGGCGTCCGGTCGGTGGGGCGTCGGCGCCCGCCGACCGGTACCGGCCGGCACTGACCGGCACCGACCGGCACCGACCCGCAGCGACCGGGCCCGTTACGCCGTTCGGGCGAATCCGGGCCCGCCGCTCCGTACCGACTCGCCGGTAACGAGGCGTCAGCAGCAGACTGCCCGCTGTGAACTCGAAGTCGCTGCTGCGGTCCACCGTCCTGCTCGCCGTCGCCGCCGGGATCGCCGTGTCCCCCGTCCAGGCCGGTGCGGTGACCCATCAACCCCCGTCCGAGGGTGCGCAGTTCGTCCGGCTCGACCACCCGCAGCCGGTGCTGGAGAACACCCGGACCGAGGCCGTCGAGTTCTTCTGGTACGACTGCGGCCACTCGCAGGCGCTGGAACAGCCGTTGCAGTCCTGGGCCGAGAAGCACCGTTCCGACGTCGCGCTGCGCCGGGTCCCGGCGATCTGGCAGGGCAGTCCGGACGAGACGGCGCAGCGCGGCCACGCGCGCCTGTACTACACGCTGGAGCGGCTCGGGCTGGTGGAGCGCCTCCAGGTGAGCGCCTTCCGCTCGATCCACACCGACCGGGCCGACCTCACCACCGAGTCCACCGCCACCGACTGGGCGGTGCGCCACGGGGTCGACTCCCAGCGCTTCCGCACGGCCTACCGCTCCACCGAGGTGCGGAAGTCGGTGGACGACGCGGCCGCCCAGTTCGTCCGCTACGGCGTCAACGAGCTGCCGACGGTGGTCGTGCAGGGCGAGTACCGCACCTCGCCCACCAAGGCCGGCGGCGTCGAGGCGATGCCCGAGGTGCTGGACTACCTGGTCCAGCGGGAGCAGTTGCAGCGCGGCTGAGCACGGGGAAGTCGGACCGCCTGTAGGGGAGTTCAGTCGCGGCGCAGCAGCTGGGTGACGAAGCCGAGCGTCCCCCGGTAGCCGTGCAGCCAGCCCTCGCGGTGGCGGTCCGCGGCCTCCCGGGCGGCCGCCGCGTCCGGATGCTCCGGGTGGTCCAGTGCCCACTCGGCCAGCGAGCCCGTCCAGGAGAACTCGTAGTCGTCCCACTCCCGGTCCGTGCTGACGTGCCCGTACACCGGAGTCCAGCCGTCCGCGAGGATCCGGTCGGTGGTGGTCGCCAGGTCCGCGAAGTCCGCTGGCTCGGCACCCAGTCCGTCCAGCGCGGCCCGGGAGGGCTCGCGCTCCCAGAATCCCTCGCCGATCATCAACCGCCCACCGGGGGCGAGGAGTTTGCGGGCCGCGGCGAGCGTGGGCAGCAGCCCGCCGAAGGCGTGGGTGGCACCCACGCACAGCACCAGGTCGAAGGGCTCGCGGTCGGTGAACTCCCGGGCGTCCCGATGGTGCAGGCCGATCCGGCGCGCCACACCGAGCGCGGTCGCCGACTCCCGGGCCCGGGTCAGTGCCGCTTCGTCCACGTCCACCCCCACCGCCCGCCAGCCCGGCCGGGCGGTCAGCGCGCGCAGCAGCCAGGCACCCTCGCCGCAGCCCAGGTCCAGCACCCGGCCGGTCTCCCGGCCGCCCAGCGCGCGCTCCAGCAGGCGGGCCACCGAGCCGTCCGCCAGCGGCGCCGCGATCGGATGGTGGGCGTGGGCGAGCCGGGATATCCGCTGACGGTCCATCCGAGCAGTATGGGGCCGGACCGGCCCGCCGTCCCGGGCTTTTTCCGCCGACCTGAGCCCGGGCCCGACCTGGGCCCGGGCCCGAGTTGTGCCCGGACCCGGTCTACGCCCGGGAGTACGTCCGGCCCTTCCAGGCCGCACCCCGGCCGCGCCAGTGCTGCACCGCCGAGTCCACCGTCATCAGCAGGTACAGCGAAGCCGTGAACGGCAGCAGCAGCACGGCCGGGGCCGGCTGCCGGTAGTAGCGGACCATCGGCAGGTAGGTGCCCGCCATCAGCGCCCAGGCCGCCCCGCCCGCCACCGCCACCGGCGGCGCCCCCGCCACCAGCCCGGCCACCGTGGCCACCGGCGGCACCAGGTACACCAGCGCCAGCCCCAGCACCGTCCCGAGCAGCAGCGAAGGCGAGTGCCGCAGCTGGGCGTACGCGCTGCGCGAGACCATCCGCCACAGCTGTTCCAGCTGCGGGTACGGCCGGACGCTGTCCACCACCCCGGACAGGCCGAGCCAGGTGCGTCCGCCCGAGGACTTCACCGCCCGGGCCAGCGACACGTCGTCGATCACCGCCCCCCGGATCGCCGCCACCCCGCCCGCGCGCTCCAGCGCCTCCCGCCGGACCAGCGAGCAGCCGCCCGCCGCGGCCGCCGTCCGCGCGCCCGGCCGGTTGGCCCGGCGGAACGGGTACAGCTGGGCGAAGAAGTACACGAAGGCCGGGACGACCAGCCGCTCCCAGCCGCTCTCGACCCGCAGCCGGGCCATCTGCGACACCAGGTCCAGCCCGTTGGACTCGGCCGCGGACACCAACTCGGCCAGCGAGTCCGGGCCGTGCGCGATGTCCGCGTCGGTGAGCAGCAGGTACTCGACGTCCGGCCCGGCCAGCGCCACCCCGTGCCGCAGCGCCCAGAGCTTGCCCGTCCAGCCGTCCGGCAGCGGGGGAGGGGTGGTGACGGTCAGCTCCAGCCCGTCGATCGTCCGCAGCTCCGCGGCCACCGCGCCGGTGCCGTCCGAACTGTGGTCGTCCACCAGGATCACCCGCGCCCGGCCCGGGTACTTCTGCGCCAGCAGCGTCGGCAGGCTCACCGGCAGCACCGCCGCCTCGTCCCGGGCCGGCACCACGATCGCCGCCTGCGGCCACCGCACCGGCGGACGACGCGGCGGCAGCCGGACGTCGGTGCGCCAGAACGCGCCGTGGCAGCACGCCAGCCAGAGCCAGACCAGCAGGGAGAACGCGGCGATCCACAGCAGGACGGTCACCCCGGCAGTCTGCCGCAGAACGGGCCGCGAGGAGTGGATCGACTAAAGTCTTGCCTCGTGAAGATCGCACTGATGGACTCCGGGATCGGCCTGCTGGCCGCCGCCGACGCCCTTCGGAAGCTGCGCCCGGACGTCGATCTGGTGCTCTCTTCCAACCCGGCCTCGATGCCGTGGGGGCCGCTCACGCCGGCCGAGGTCACCGAGCTGGCCCTCGGTTGCAGCCGGGCCGCGGCCGCCCTCGAACCGGACGCCCTGGTGGTCGCCTGCAACACGGCCTCGGTCCACGCGCTCGCCGCCCTGCGGGCCGAGCTGGAGCCGGGTCTGCCGATCATCGGCACCGTCCCCGCGATCAAGCCGGCCGCCGCCCTCGGCGGCAAGGTCGCCATCTGGGCCACCCCGGCGACCACCGGCAGCGCCTACCAGCGCGGGCTGATCCGTGACTTCGGCGGCACCGCCGACATCACCGAGGTCGCCTGCCCCGGCCTCGCGGACGCCGTCGAGCACGGCGACGAGGCGGGCATCGCCGCGGCCGTCGCCGACGCCGCCGCCCGCACCCCGCGGGGCACCGACGTGCTGGTGCTCGGCTGTACCCACTACGAACTGGTGGTCGACCGGATCCGCGCCGCCGTCGCCCCCACCGCGTCCCCGGCGCTCACCTTCCTCGGCTCCGCCGACGCCGTCGCCGCCCAGGCGCTCCGCCGTGTCACGGACCCCGCCCGCCTCGGCACCGGCACCCTCACCGTCCTCCACGCCGGAGTCCCCGCGGCCCTCCCGGCCACCGCCGGCCTCTACCCCCAGGGCCGCACCCTCGCCCCGGTCACGGCCTGACCCCCGCCGAACGCGCGAGCCGTCCGCCTCACCGCCGTCCGGTCACGGGGGATCCTCGGGTGAGCCGGGGAGTCGACTTGTCGACCCCAGGACTCCGTTTCCGCGGGCCCGGACGTCCGGACGTCTGACCGTACGGGCGCCCGGATGCCCCGACACCCGAATGGCCTGAACCGGATGCCCGGCCGTGTCAGCCGGGCACGGCACGTGCCCTGGTGGCAGGCCGTCCGCCGCGGCACGACGACGCGCCGCGCGGGAAGTCGGCCGCCCCGACTCCCCACGCAGCGGCGCCGCCGAAAGTCCCTAGGCCACCGCCTGGCGGCGCCAGCGCCGGTAGGCGGGCTCGAGGCCGGAGAGGATGGTGTCGAAACGGCGGATGCTGGTGGTCGAGTCGACCTGGAGACGGCTGATCTGGAGCGGGTGGGAGGGGAGCCGGGGGCCCAGGCGGTGGTCGGAGAGGAAGCCGAGGCGGTAGCCGAGCTCTTGCAGGACGGTTTCGGCACGCGGGTCGTGGCCGCCGTCGGGGTAGGCGAAGGCGGCCGGGGGTTCGCCGAGCCAGTGGGTGAGGGCCTCGTGGGCGCCGGTGATCTCGGCCCGCACGGTGGCGTCGTCGCAGCGGCCGAGGCACGGGTGCCCCTGGGTGTGGTTGCCGATGGCGACCCCGCCGTCCCGCAGGGCGAGCAGGTCGGCGGGGGTGAGCTGTTCCTGCCGCGGCGGCCGGCGGTCGGCGCTGGCCCGCAGTTCGTGCAGGCTGCGGCGCCGGTCCGGGTCGGGCATGGCCTTGAGCCGGGGGAGCAGCTGGGAGGGGTGGCCGCAGTCGAGTGAGCGGGCGCGGCCGCCGTGGCGGGCGAGGAAGTCGGCCTCGTGCCACCAGAAGGGGCGCTCGGTGCCGATGAGTTCGGAGATGACGAAGGCGGTGGCGGGGATCCCGCGGGCGTCGAGGGCGGGCAGGGCGTGGGTGAGGACGCTCCGGTCGGCGTCGTCGAAGGTGACCAGGACGCTGCGCGGCGGCAGCGGCCGCCGCTCGGTGACGGCCTGGAGGACGGCGTCCAGCGAGACCGGGGTGGCGAGCCTCCGCAGTCGGTCCAGCTGGGCCCCGAAGGAGCGGTGGTCGGTGACCCCGTGGTAGGCGAGCACGGCGAGTCGCTGGGCGGCCCGGGCCCGGAACAGCGGCTGGACGGGGGCGAACCGCAGCCATTCGCCCCGTGCGTCCTGCTGTTCCGTGGCGGTCCGGTCCGCCCGGTCCGCCTGCTCCGTCCGGTCGGCCTCGACGCGTCCGACGCCGGCGGGCCTCGTTCCGACGGGTCTGGGGTCGAGGGGCCTCGTCTCGACGGGCTTCGTCTCGAGGGGCTTCGCCTCGACGCGCCGGACTTCGAGGAGCCGGGTGTCGAGGCGCTTGGTGTCGAGGCGCTTGGCCTCGACGGCGGTCCGGGGTCGGCCCGCGCCGTGGTGGTCGGAGGCGCAGCCGGTGGGCGGGGGCAGTGCCCGCACGCCGGGCACGGGCACGGGCCTGGCGCGGGCGGTGGAGGTCGACGGGGTGGACTGGGTCTGCGGCAACGGTTCCCCCTTGGTCGCCGAGCGGCGTGGCGGTACCGCCGGAGGACGGAGCCCGGCCTCCGACTCCAGGGGGCGGCGGCTCCGCCCCCTGGGTATTCCGGTTCTCGGTGGGGGGTTCTCGCCCGCCCCGTGAACGGCTCCTGGATCACTCGATGCCATTGAGACCGCTGCACCGGACGGATGGTTGTACCGGGGGGACGAGGATTTTTCGTGGACTGATTGTGGAGCACGCGCACGTGTCCGCAGGCCGGGAGCACCCCTGGAGGGGGGTTCGCGGAGCGTGCCCACCCCCTCACTCCCTGCGGGCTGCCCCGGGGCCCCGCCCGGGGTACCTTGGGCTCATGGCAGATGCGGACCGTGATCCCTTCCAGCTGCACGGCGCGACCCGGTGGAACCGCGCGTGCAGCGGCGGAGCCCTGGTCACCCACCGGATTCCGCTGGCGGTGACGGGTCTGGCCTGTCTCGCGCTGGGCATCGTGGTGGCCGTGACCGTTCCGGACAGTGACGGTCCGGCCTGGGCGATGGCGGTGGCCGGCTGCCTGGCGACGGGGGTCCTGCTGCTCGGCCGGATCGTGTTCGGAGTGTTCCGCCGGCGGGGCGCCACGCTCTGACGGCCGCTCCTCGGCGCGCTCCGGTGGGGGCTCCCCGGGGCTTCTGCGCGGTCCGCGCGAATGCTCGACACGTCGATCGAAATTGGTCAGAACGGCCGAATTTCAGCTCATCCGACAATGCCAAGCGCTCTTCTTCCGCCATTCACGGACGGCGGCCTACTCCCCCCTCTACGGTGAATGCGTTCTCGCGGCTCGGAAGGCCCTGGAGGGGAGCGATGAGCGGCAGACCGGAAATCTCCGTGCCCGCTTCATGAAACGCGGTGGCGACCTCGCCGTCGCCGCCCTGGCCGCCCCCGTCGCCCTCCCGCTGGCCCTGCTGATCGCCGTCCTGCTCCGCTGCGCCACCGCCGGACCGGTGCTGCTCCGGCAGACCCGGAGCGGACGGCACGGGCAGGAGTTCCAGCTCCTGCGCTTCCGCACCGGCCCGCACGGCCGTCTCGGCGCGCTGCTGCGCCGCACCGGCCTGGACGAACTGCCCCGGCTGTGGAACGTCGCCCGCGGCGAGATGGGCGTGATCGGCCCCCGCCCGGACCGCCCCGAGCAGGTCGCCCGCTACTCCCACCGGGAGCGCGGCCGCCTCGCCGTACGGCCCGGCCTGACCGGCTGGGCCCAACTGCACACCGCCCGCCCGCCCGGACCGCCGGATCGCCCCGCACCCGACCCCCGGGCCGAGCCGGACCCCCGCGCCGCACTCGACCTCTGGTACGTCGAGCACCGCTCGCTCCGGCTCGACCTGCGCATCCTCGGCCTCACCGTGCTCGCCGCGCTCCGCCCGCCCGGCGACCTGCCCCCGGCCTGAGCCGGGAGGGCCGGCCGGCGGCTCGATAGGCTGCGCCGCATGGCCATTCCTCCTTTCCTCGTCGAACTCCGCACCCTCGTGGGAACCCGCCCGCTCTGGCTGAGCGCCGTCGCCGCCGTCGTCGTGGACGAGCAGGGGCGGGTGCTGCTCGCCCGCCGGGCCGACGACGGCCGCTGGGCGTCGGTCGGCGGCATCCTCGACCCCGGTGAGCAGCCCGCCGACGGCGTGGTGCGCGAGTGCCTGGAGGAGACCGGGGTGGAGGTGGTGCCCGAGCTGCTGGCCTCGGCCACCGTGACGCCGCCGGTCAGCTACCCGAACGGCGACGTGACCCAGTACCTGGTGCTGACCTTCCGCTGCCGGGCGGTCGGCGGCGAGGCCCGGGTGAACGACGACGAGTCGCTGGAGGTGGGCTGGTTCGCGCTGGACGAACTGCCGCCGATGATCGACTCCGAGCACGACCGGCTGCGCCACGCGTTGGAGTGCCGGGGGCCGGCGGTCTTCACCCTGGCGGGCCGGGAGCACCCGTAGGCCCTGCCCGGCCGGGGCCGGCCCTTCCGCCGCCTCAGCCCTTCCGCTGGCGGTAGGCCTCCTCGGCCGCGTCCAGGACGGCGGCCAGGTCCCCGCCCGCGGTGGCGGTCGCCGCGGCGGCCACCGCACCCTCCACGAACGGCGCGTTGGCGAAGCGGACCGGGAACGGCAGGCCGTGCTCGTCGGCGTCCGACAGCAGGGCTCGTACGGTGGTGACCGCGCTGCCCAGGTCGGCGAGCACCACCACGCCGTGGCCCTGGTCCACCCGCCGGGTCGCGGCCGCCACCAGGACCGCGCTGATGCCCGGGCCGTCCACCGGGTCCCCGCCGGTCGCGGCGATCTGCGCGGGGGAGTCGGATCCGGTCAGTGTGAGCGCCAGGGAGCGTGCGGCGGTGGCCAGTTCCCGGCTGTGCGAGACCAGTACGATCCCGACCCGGCCGTGCAGGGGGGCTCGCGCGGGCGTGGGCCGGGGGAGCGGGGTGGCCGAGGGGGGCGTGCGGGGCGCCGGAGGGTGGGCCGAGGGGGCGTCGGAGATGGGGATGACGTCGGCGCGGGTGCCGTCCCGGCGGCTCATCGGCTGCTCCCTGGGGCGAGTTCGTGGGCGGGGTGCGGGGGCGTCGACGGCGGGGTGCGAGGGGGTCGGTGGTGGGCGGTCGTCGCCGGGCCCTGGCAGCACTCTGGCAGCTGCCCGCGGCCCCGTCGGCCGGGACACGCCCCACCGTGCCCCGAGCGCCCGTCCACCGGCCCTCCTCCCCGCCCGGGGGAGTCCTCGTCAACCCGCTGACCGGGGCCGGGAGGTGTGGCTAGGCTGACGGTGGAAATCCGTCGGGAGGAGATCGGTCAGTGGCAGTCAACAGCGGGACGGACACCGGGGCGGACGTCGGGGCCACCGAGGGGGTCGGCGCCGAGCCGGCGCCGGCGCCGAACGGCAAGCCGCGGGTGGACTTCACCGGGGCCGAGTGGCTGTGCAGCAGCCAGGGTGTCGGGGACGTCCAGATCGCGTTCGTGGACGGGTACATCGGGATGCGGGACGGCCGCCAGGAGGACGGGCCGGTGCTGGTCTTCACCCCGGCCGAGTGGCGCGCCTTCGTACTCGGCGCCCGGGACGGCGAGTTCGACCTCACCTGAGCCGTCCCGGCCCCGGACGCCGTCCGGGCCACCGCCGCGGAGCGGGCCCGAGCCCGGCGGAGGACATCCGGCGCCCGGGACCGCTCCGCGAGCGCTTCCGGGGCCGGTGCCGGACCGGGAACGGGTCCGACCGGCGGTGATTTCGGTATCGACCATCACAACTGATGATCTTTTGAGCGTGCCCCGTCAGAATTTCTGTTGACTGTTAGACAAACGCAGCTCAGAGTATGAGCACAGGCAGACGCCGTGCCCACCGCCCCCACGCGGCCAGACACGGCGCCTGCTGTGCGGCCCGGCAGCTGCCGGACCCACCTCCCAGTCATCCCCTTCGCACCGGGGTGCGTCGGCCGGTCCCGGCCCACGAGGGGCCGGCAGTCGCCGGGAGGCTGGCGCCGACGCCGAGAGCGACTCGGAGACGGCACCGTGTGCTCGGGACCCGCACGCCCCCACGCGGCGGCGTCCCGAGCAGATCCACGGGAGCGACGGGCCGGGGCCCCGCGGATCTGGCTCTTGTTGCACGGAACTGCAGTGGAACTGTTGGCTTGTGTGTTTGTGCTGTGTGCGACGACGAAGCTGGGTGCTCGGCAGTTCGGCACGACAAGTGCACAGTGAGGGATACGCGTGTAGGGCCGCGTTGCGACATGCCGTCCCCCCGGAGGGTGAAACCCAGAACGGCTGCCGTGCTGAACCGAACGTAGCCCGGACGGTTGCTCAGAGTCAACATTGGTCTCTGAGCGTCGACCTCCCGCCCGTCCCCCGTCGGTGCCCCACCCGCCTCGCGAGTGCGGTGTGCCGGACACGTACGATGTTCCCATGTCTTTTCTCCGCCGTCGCTCCGGACAGCCCGCCGGCCCGGACTTCGACGTGCTCGCGATGGAGCCGGGCGACTGGCCCGGCGACTTCGGTGCGGCCATGATGACCGGCCCGGACGGCTCCTGCCAGGGGATTTTCCTGCGCTACGACCTGTTCGGCGGCAGGGGCCCGGTGATGTTCATCGGCAACCTCCCCGAGGGCTCGCCCGCCCGGGAGACCGGCGACGAGGTGCCGTTCGAGGTGCGTCAGCTGCTGGCGGCGCTGGAGAACGACGAGCCGGTCGAGTTCGTCTCGGCCGAGGACTTCCCGGTCATGCTCGGGGACGACCTGCTGATCGTGAAGAAGGTCAAGGTCAGCGAGGAGCGCGTGTTCTGCGCCCAGTTCGGCCGCAGCGACGGCGTGCTGGTCACGATCGCGTCCTGGGACCGACCGATTTCGGACGACCTGTATCAGCTGCTGAAGCCGCTTCCGGCCGACATGTTCCAGCAGGGCTGACCGGGCCCGCCCGGGCCTCGGACGCTGCTTGACGGTATCGATCACCGGTTCGTACAGTCGCGGACATGCCGTGCCGTCTCCCGCTGTTGACCCGTCGCAGGCATCTGGACCTGTGTCGGACCGCCAGCGCGGTGTGTCCGGGCCACTGAGGGGGATCTCGCCCCCGTGGCGGCGGGTGGCCGACCGGACCGGGTCGGCGCCGAGACCGGGGGTGGGCCGAGGGCCGGCCTCCGGGGCCGCCGGCCGGTTCCGCGTGCCCTCGGGGCGCGCCGCCCGTACCCGCTGAGCCCATGCTGCCGCCCGGAGGCACCAGCACCATGACGACCACCGCCGACGACCGTTCGTCGAACGACCGCCCTCGCCCCGCACCGACGGATTCCGGTCATTCCGCGCCGGCCGCCGCTTCGCCGCCCGCCGCTTCCCGGTCCGCCGCCCCGACGGCCGCCCCGCAGCCGTCCGCTCCGGCGGCGAAGCCTGCCGGGCCCGACCGTACGGCGGTCGAGGCCGCCCTGGCCGGTCTGCCCCGGGTGGTCGACCTGCTGGCCGCCCGCGCCGAGGAGCACGACCGGGACGCGACCTTCCCGTACCAGGGCATCGAGGCCGTCCACGAGGCCGGACTGCTCACCCTGACGGTGTCCCAGCGGTACGGCGGAGCGGGCGGCACGCTCGCCGACACCGTCCGGGTGCTGGCCCAACTCGGCCGTGGTGACGCCTCGGTGGCCGTGGTCACCGCGTTCACCCTGCTCCAGCACGCCGGGCAGGCCCGCCGCGCGAGCTGGCCGGCGGCCGGCTACCGGCGGCTGCTCACCGAGTCCAGACGCGGGCCCGCCCTGGTCAACACGCTCCGGGCCGAGCCCGGCGGCGGATCGGACGCGCTGCCCGGCACGGTCGCCCGACGGGGCCCGGAGGGCTGGGTGCTGACGGGCCGGAAGACGTACTGCACCGGCGCCGAGGCGCTGGCCTGGATGGCCGTCACCGCGCGGACCGACGAGGCCCAGCCGCGGGTCGGCACGTTCCTGGTCCGGGGCGAGAGCGAGGGCCTGGAGATCGACCCGACCTGGGACCAGCTCGGCCTGCGCGCCAGCGCCAGCCACGACGTCGTCCTCGACGGGGTGGCCGTCCCGGTCGAACTCGCGCTCGGCCTGCGGACGCCCGGTCGGGCGGACGGGCCGGACGGCGCGGAGGCCGAACTCGCCCGCGCCTGGCACGATCTGGCCCTCGCCGCGGTGGCGATCGGGGTCGCCCGGGCCGCCGAGGCCTGGCTGGTCCGCTTCCTGAACCAGCGCACCCCGGCCAACCTCACCGAGCCGCTCGGCACCCTGCCGCGCTACCGCGCCGCGCTCGGCGAGATCGACGCCCAGCTGATCGGCGCCGAGGAACTCGTCCACGGCCTGGCCGCCCGGGTCGACCGGGGCGAACCGGACGCCGTGGCCCGGACCGGACCGGCGCACCTGCTGGCCACCCGGGCCGCCACCGCGGCCGTGCAGCAGGCCGTGGCGCTCACCGGCAACCCGGGTTTGAGCCGGCGTCACCCGTTGGAGCGCTACCTGCGGGACGTGCTCAGCAGCCGGGTGCACCTGGCGCCCGAGGAGGCCGTCCTGGACGCGGCCGGCCGGGCCGCCCTGGCCGACACCACCCGCCGCTAGGGCGTCGGAGGCCACGCCGCCCGGCCCCGGCGGTCAGCGGGTGCCGACCGCGGCCCGGACCGCGCGGCGGGCCAGCGCGGCGTCGTCGTAGAGCCGGCGGATCATGATCCGCTGCTCCTCGCCGGCGCCCGGCACGTCGTACAGCCGGATCTCCCGCATCAGCACCAGCACCAGGTTCACCAGGAACGCGTCCCGGGCCATCGTGCCGCCGTTCTGCGCGAGTTGGCTGATCTGGCGACGCGCGGCGGTGTCCCCGGAGAGCACGCTCCACAGCACCGCCAGGTCGTAGCCCGGCAGGTACCAGCCGGCCTGCTCCCAGTCGACCAGCACCGGGCCGGACGGCGCCAGCAGCATGTTGCTGAGCAGGGCGTCGCCGTGGCACAGCTGGAGCAGGGTGGTGCCCAGGCCGTGCAGCAGCCCGCGCAGGTCGCCGGCGTCCCGGTCGGTGAGCTGGCCCACCGAGTGGTACCGGGCGATCTCCACCTGGTAGTCCAGGCGCGGCTGGAACACGTCGCTCGGCGGCCGCCAGAGGTTCAGCGTCCGGACGGCGCCGAGCAGCGCCCGCACCTCGCCCGGGGTGGGCGCGTTGACCGGGTGGCGCTCGCGGGCCGCCGGGCGCCCCGGGACGCGCTCCATGACCAGCACGCAGCGGTCGTGGTCGGCCGCGACCAGCCGGGGCAGCCGCACCGGCGGGCGGTGCCGGACGAACGCCCGGTAGACCGCGACCTCGTGGTGGAAGTCGGCCACCAGCTGCTCGAAGTACTCACTCCGCACCGCCTGCGGCGCCAGGCACTTGGCGACCACCGGGGCCCGCCCGATGGTGCCCGCCACCAGGATGTGGCGGCTGCCCTCGCGCAGGACCTGGCGCGGGGTGAACGCCGGACATATCCGCGCGATGCTCCCCAGCGCGGCCCGTACCGACGGGGTCTGCAGCGCCGACGGGTCGATCCGCTCCGGCCCGAGCGGCTGGCCGGGACGCCGGGCGCGCAGCACCTGGCCGTCCGCCTGCCGGGCCAGCGGGAGGCGGTGGCCGACCGGCGGGGCGGTCTCGGGGCCGCGCAGCCCCAGCGGCGTACGGCCGACCGGGACCCGGGCCTCCGTGGCACGGCCCTCGGCGCCGCGCGGAGCCACCGGCCGGCTCGCCGGGGGCGCCTGCTTGGGGCCGGGCCGGCCGGCGGCTGCGGTGGGAGGGCGCAGCGCCGTTCGGGTCGCGGTCGGCGTGGGGGTCGTCGCTGAGGAGTACATGGGCTGAGGGTGGTCCCTTCCGGTCCGTCTGCGGGTTCGCCCCGCGGGGCGGGGAGGGCTGGTGCCGTGTGCTTCCTGGCGTGACGGCGGCCCTGCTTCGGTGATCGGTCGGGTGGTGCGCGGGCGCCGGGCACGGACGCGGGGTCAGGACCCCTGTTCGACGGTGCTCCGGCCGTCCGCACCCTGGGGAATGCGGTCGACCGGACTGCCGTGGCCGTGCCCGGCGCCCCCGCGCCACCCGGCCGCGCCACCCCCTCGGGGGAGGACCGGGAGCGTCCCGTGCCACGGTCGGGGGAACGCCCCGGCCCTGGTGGGACGCCGCCGGACCCGAGGGGCGCGGTGGCGCATCCCTACAACACACCCGTCGGGCACTGGCTTAGTAGTCTGGCGGGCCCTGGCGAACGGTGGCGAATGCTCGCCTGGCACTTGCCGGAGCCTCTAGCCTCGGAGGTGCCGAGGAACCTGGGGGCTTCATTTGAGCAGGGAACCCAACACCCGACTCGCCGATCTGTTCGTCCTGACCGGATGGTCCAAGGGCGAGCTGGCCCGGCTGGTCAACCGTCGGGGTGCCGCGCTGGGGCAGCAGCAGCTGTCCACCGACACCTCGAGGGTACGGCGGTGGATCGAGCAGGGCGAGATCCCGCGCGATCCGGTGCCGAGGGTGCTGGCGGCCGTGTTCACGGAGCGGCTCGGACGTGTCGTCACCACTGAGGACCTCGGTCTGGAACGACACCGGCCCACCAGGTCCGGAGCGGAGCCGTCCGCAGCAGTGCCATGGGCGCCGGATCGAACAGCCGCGGTCCTCACCGAGTTCACGGGAATGGACCTCATGCTGAACCGACGTGGATTGGTGGGCGCCGGAGCCGCGCTCACGGCCGGGGCGGTCGTCGCCGACTCGCTGAAGGGCTGGCTGGGCGGGGACGCGGTCGCGTACGCGGCCTCCGTGCCCGGCCCGCGCCAACCGGTCGCCGGGGGCGCCGCGCGCCCGGTGGCCGACGTGTACGACGCGGGCCCGGTGGGGCTCGACGAGGTGGAGTCGCTGGAGCACTCGGTGCAGGTGTTCCGGGCCTGGGACGCCGCCCGCGGCGGCGGGCTCCAGCGCAAGGCGGTGGTCGGTCAACTCAACGAGGTCGGCGGCCTCCTGACGCACCGCCACGCACCGGCGGTGGAGCAGCGGCTGTGGCTGGTCGCGGCCAACCTGGCGGTGCTGGCCGGCTGGATGTCGCACGACGTGGGCCTGGAGCCCACCGCCCAGCGGTACTTCATGATGGCGGCCGAGGCGGCCAAGGAGGCCGGCGACCGCCCGCGGGCCGGCGAGGCGATCTCCCGGGCCGCGCGGCAGATGGTGCACCTGGGCCGGGCCGACGAGGCGATCGAGCTGATGTCGGCGGCCAAGAGCGGGGGCGGCCTGTTGCTGCCCAGAACGCGCGCGATGTTCAACACGGTCGAGGCCTGGGCGCACGCCTCGATCGGGCACACCCAGGACACCTACCGGCTGCTCGGCGAGGCGGAGGACCTGTTCACCGGGGACGCGCCGGAGCCCCCGCCGTCCTGGATGCAGGTTTTCGACGAGGCCGAACTGCGCGGCATGCAGGCGCTGGTGCTGCGCACCCTGGCCGAGCACGACCCGGCCGCGGCCGCGCAGGCGCGGCGGCACGCGGAGCGGGTGATCACCCTGCGGGAGGGCACCGGGCAGCTGCGCTCGGCGCTGTTCGACCGGATCACCCTGGCCTCGGTGCACTGGATCACCGGGGAGCCGGATGCGGCGGAGTTCCAGGCCAAGATGGTGCTGAACCTGATCGGCCAGAACTCCTCGCACCGGACCTGGGACCGGCTGCGCGAGATGTACCGGCTGACCGCCCGCTACCGGGGGCTGCCGGTGGTGGACGAGCTGCGCGCGGAGCTCGGCCGGGAGCTGCGGGCGGCGGACGCGAAGAACCGGCCGCGGCGGTCGTGAGCGGGGCGGTCGGCGGGCCGGGGCAGGAAGGGGCGGAGCAGGAAGGGCCGGAGCAGGAAAGGAGGGGCCGGGGAGCGGAGGGGCCGGGGCTCAGGCCCGGCGGAGCAGCATCCGCAGCGCGGTGACGGTGCCGTCCGTGCCGAGCACGGGTTCGCCCGCGCACTCGACGTCGTCGTGCCGTCCGCCGGCGCTCCGGATCCGCAGGGTGCCCGCGGCCGGGCGGCCGTGCACCAGGGCGTCGGTCATCATCCGGCGCAGCAGCGGCCGGTCGGCCTCGGGGAGGCGGTCGGGCAGCCGGTCGAGGCTGAGCGGCCCGTGGTCCGGATCGCAGCCGAGGAGGAGGTAGGTCTCCGCGTTCCAGTGGACGGCGTCGGTCAGCAGGTCCCACTCGGCGGAGCCGACGGGGTGGTCGCCGCCGTGCGCGGTGTCGTGCGCGGTGTCCTGCGCGACGCCGTGCTCGGCGCCGGGATCGGTGTCGTCGCCGTCGTCGGTGCCGTCGTCGAGGGAGGGGCCGGACGGTTCCTGGGCCGTGCCGTCCACTCTGCCGTCCGTTCCGTTGTCGGAGCCGTCGTCGGCGCCGCCCGCGGTGCCGCCGGCGCGGTCCGTCCTGGCCGGCGCTCCGGGGCCGGCGCCCGCGGCGGTGCCCGAACCCGTGCCGTCCGTGCCCGCCTGGGGGCCGGCCGCCGCGGCGGCTCCCGGCGGGCGGGCGGTGCCTAAGGGCATGTTCATGGCGGTCCATCGCTCGTGCGGCCCGCCGGACGCGGGTCGGTGGGGTGGTCAGACGACTGTCGCACAGGGTTCGCACCGGTGTGGGCGATTTGGACAGAACGCAGGCAAAGTTCCAGTGGCATATGCCACTGTGGCAGCAGCCCTCGTCGCCCTGTGTGCGGACGGGGGTCCGAGGCGGTAACCTTCGGTGATTCCGGCGCCCGGGCGCCCACCGCAGTACCGACCAGAGACCCCGGCGACGGAAATCCCGTTGCCACTACGACCGCCGCAACGGATGCTGACCTCATGTTCGAGCCAGTGATAGCACCTAGTGCCAGCCTCCTCGGCCTCCTCCAGCGAGGCCGCGGTGACGGGCAGCTCCACGCGCTGGCCGCCGACCGTGCCGAGGCCATCGCCGCGCTGGAGGAGTGCGTCACCAGGGATCCGCGGGCCGACTGGCAGGTCGAGAGCCGCTCCCTCTACTACGCGCGCCTCTACATGGAGCTGGAGGCGACCCTCGACGGCATCGAGGACCACCTCCACTCCGCCGAGGACCTCGTCAGCGATGACGAGAGCCGCACCGGCCTCGCCCTCTCCGTCCTGGGTCACCTCGCCGCGTACGGCCGGCGCGACGCGCTGCTGGTGCTGCGCGAGTACGCCGCCACCGGTGCCAACTGGGCCTGGGCCCTGGACGAGCTGGCCCTGCGCGACGACGACCGGGGCCTGCTGTTGCTCGGCACCGCCGTGCTGGACCACTTCGCGCCGGGCCCCGAGGGCGACGCCGAACTGCGCGAGTTCATCCGCAACGCCTACGAGCCCCGGCCCTGGCGGCTCTGGGCCGCCTACCACCCGAGAGTCGCCGCGGCGAGCGAGCAGTCGCCGTTCGACCTGTGGCAGCGCCAGCTGAACCGCGGCGGGGTCACCCCCGGCTGGTCCACCGCCGACGTGCTGGCCTGGGCCGACCAGGGCCGGCTGGGCGACCTCGGTGCCGACGCCTTCCTGAGCCGGCCCGAGCCGGTGCGGGTCGACGAGGACGGGCCCGGCCCCGACGCCGTGGACCGCCGTGCGGCCGCTGCCGCCCGCTGTCTGACCGCCGTGGTCCGGCCCGAGGACCGTCCGGTCCTGCTGGAGGCCGCCCGCGACGGACTGCCCGGCGCCCGCCGGGCCGCCCTGCGCTACCTGGTCGACCAGCGGGATCCGGCCGCCCTCGAGCTGATCGAGGCCGCCGCAGCTGACGTGGACGACCGGATCGTCCGGGCAGCCCTGGAACTGCTCGGCCGGATGCGCGGTCCCGAGGTGCTGGCCCAGGCCCGCCGCTGGGCCGACCCGGCCAGCGGGGGAGCGGACAGCGCGCTCGGCGAGACGGCCGTCCGGCTGCTGGCCGACGCCGGGGAGCCGGGCGACGCGCCGCTGGTGGTGGCCGGGCTGCGCCGCTGGGTCTCCGTGCGCGGGGTCAGCGGGTGCGGCCTCGGGTCGCTGGTCGACGGTGCGGGGCGGCTGACCGCCGCCGACGCCGTCCCGGTCCTGCGCCACATCTACGGGGAGGCCGCCTCCTCCGAACTGCGCGGCCGTGCCGCCCGGGCGCTCGCCGTGACCGACGTGCACTTCCCCGAGGGGCCCGCGGTCGAGTGCCTCTGGGACTGCGAGGAGTCCACGCGCGAGCTCGCCGCGCGCCATGTCGCCACCACCGGCGACGCGCGTGTGCTGGAGCGGCTGCGGAGGCTCGCCGCCGACCCGGCCGAGGAGGCCGAGGTCCATGCCGCCGTCCGCGGCCGGCTCACCGCCGCCCGGGAGTTCGGGCGGTAGGTACCCGACGTCCAGTGGGGCGGGGCACCCCGGCGGGTGGGGCGGGCCCCAGGGGTGCGCGCCGCCCCGTGGGGGGGGTAGGCGTTTGTGTTTTTCCTGGCCGCGGGCCGCGCCCGCACGCCCCCCCGCCCCCC
>NZ_JBFBGS010000049.1:41566-76231 GCF_040684795.1 Kitasatospora sp. NPDC089797
GGGCCGGGACACCCCGTCGGGTGTCCCGGCCCACTGCTGTCCGCTCCGCCTCGTGCGGTGGAACGGCGTTCTACTTGACCGTGCCCGCGTCCGGCGCCAGCACGCCGCCCGCCACCAGGCCGATGATCAGTGCGCCGAGCAGCACCCGGTACACCACGAACGGGAGGAAGCTGTTGTTCGAGATGTACTTGAGGAACCAGGCGATCGCCGCGTAGCCCACCGCGAAGGCGATCACGGTGGCCAGGATGGTCGGCCCCCAGGCCGGGGCCGGGCCCTCGCCGATCTTGAACAGTTCCAGGGTGCCGGAGGCCAGCACGGCCGGGATCGCGAGCAGGAAGGAGTACCGGGCCGCCGCCTCCCGGCTGTAGCCGAGCAGCAGTCCCGCGCTGATCGTGCCGCCGGAGCGGGAGACGCCCGGGATCAGCGCCAGGGCCTGGGCGAAGCCGTAGGCGGCCGCGTGCGGCAGGGTGAGGTCGGTGATCGGACGGGCGCGGCGCACGGCCCGGGTGCGGTCGGCGAGGGCCAGGACCAGGCCGAACACGATCAGCGTGGTGCCGATGATCCGCAGGTCGCGCAGGTGGGTCTCGATGGAGTGCTGGAACAGCTTGCCGAGGACGGCGATCGGCAGGGTGCCGATGATCACGAACCAGCCCATCCGGGCGTCCGGCTCGGAGCGCAGCGCGGGGCGGAACAGCGACAGCGCCCAGGTCCGGACGATCGAGGCGATGTCCCGGCGGAAGTAGATCAGCACCGCGGCCTCGGTGCCGAGCTGGGTGACGGCGGTGAAGGCCGCGCCCGGGTCGTCCCAGCCCAGGAGGGCGGAGAACACCCGCAGATGGGCGCTGGAGGAGACCGGCAGGAACTCGGTGAGCCCCTGGATCAGGCCGAGCACGGCCCCGTGGAACCAGTCGATCACCGGGCACCCGCCAGGGGTATCGGGCGGGTGGGGCACGGCTGCGGCATGGGCGGGTCCTCGCGGGTCGGAGCGGGCGTGCGGACGTCCGCGACCCGCGCGGCCCCGGGCCGCGCACGGGGCCCGGCGCGCGGCCGATGGTACGGGGTGAAGGTAACAGTTCTTTGTTCACCCTTTAATCGGACTTTGCGCACCGATGCCGTGCCGGGCCCGGACCCGGGCGACCCCGGGCCCGGAGCGCCGCGGGATTGATCAGTCGGCCGGTCGGGCCCGGACCCAGGTGCGGTCCTCGGTCAGGTAGGTCTCGACCCGCAGCCCGGCCTCCGTCAGCGCCCGCTCGAAGGCCTCCGTGGTGAGCGGGCGGGACAGGAAGGTCTGGGTCCAGGTGCCGTCCGGGAAGACGTACTCCGCGTGGACGGAATTCACCCCGGAACCGACCGGTGTCGCGGAGAGGATCCGGGACACCCCGTCCGTCCCGGCGATCGGGCTCTCCCGCGGCACGTTCCGGTGCCAGTCCTCGCCCTCCCGCTGCACCAGCACGCAGCCGTCCTCGGCGACGTGGCGGCGGCAGGTCTCCAGCAGGCCCCGGCGGACGGCCGGATCACCGGCGTGCACCAGGAAGGAGGCGAGCAGCACCACGTCGAAGCGCTCGCCGAGGTCCAGCCGCTCGATCGGGCTGCGCACCGTCCGGACGTCCGCGCGCACCCGGGCCAGCATCTCGGCGGACTCGTCCACGGCGGTGACGGCGAAGCCGCGTTCGACCAGCGGGTGGGTCATCCGGCCGACGCCGCAGCCCAGTTCGAGGATGCGGGCGCCGGGCGGCACCGCCGCCTCGATCACCTCCGGGTCGTCGCCCACCGGCAGTCGGGACCAGACCTCGACGGCGCAGCCGTCCGGGGTGATCGCGCCGCTGCCGCTTCCGGCGTAGCCCTCGCGTCGTTCGTCGCGGTCGTGCGTGTCGTCGCCCATGCTTGCCATCGGACCACGGGCGGCCGGACGTCGGGGCGGGAACCGGTCAGTTCGCCGGTTCCCCGGCTCCGTCACCGTCCAGCTCCGCCGCCGCGGCGCGCAGCCAGGTGACCTCGGCCTCGGTCGTGGCCCGGGCGGTGAACAGCAGGCCGCGCCGGAACGGGTCGGTGAACTCCTCGGCGCGGAGCGGGCGTTCGCCCTCGTAGTAGAAGCTGGCCGGCTCGGCGAGGAAGTCCAGCCGACGGCGGAGCACGGCGGCCTGGGCGGCCGGGTCGTCGAGGTGGCGGAGGAAGGAGAGCAGGGTGGTCCAGCGGTTGCCGTCGCTGATGTCGAGCGGTTCGGGCGCGCGCAGCCGGTCGAGCAGTGCGCTGCGGCCGGCCGGGGTGAGGTGCAGGGTGTGCCGGGGGGCGGCGGCGCTGCCGGGCTCGGTCTCGCGCACCAGCAGGCCGTCGGCCTCCAGGCGCTTGATGGCGGGGTAGAGCGAGCCGTCGCTGATCGGGCGGATGTGGCCGGTGAGCGCGGCGAGGTGGCGGCGCAGCTCGTAGCCGTGCAGCGGCCGGTCGTAGAGGAATCCGAGGATCGCGAGCTTCAGCATGGGGTCACTCTTCCAGATCGGCGCCTCGGGGCGTCGGTATATCGGTTCCGTGATACCTCGACTTCGAGGTATGGTCTGGCCTCGCAAGCCCCGACCGACACCACGACCCCGACCGACACCGCAGGAGGGTGAACGCATGCGCGACGCCGTCGTCACGCCGAACGGCGACCGGATCCGCTGGGTGGAACTGCCCGGCGCCGAACCCGCCCGGCTCCACCTGCACGGCCTCGGCGCGACCTCCCCGGTCTACTTCGCGGCCGCCGCCACCCACCCGCTGCTCGCCGGGCGCCGCTCGCTGCTGCTCGACCTGCTCGGCTTCGGCATCAGCGACCGCCCCGCCGACTTCGCGTACACCCTGGAGGCGCACGCCGACGCGGTCGCGACGGCGGTCGCGGCGGCCGGGCTGAGCCGGGTCGAGGTGGTCGGCCACAGCATGGGCGGCGCGATCGCGATCGTCCTGGCGCACCGCCACCCCGGGCTGGTCTCCCGGCTGCTCCTGGTGGACGCCAACCTCGACCCGATCGCGCCCGACCGGCAGCGGACCGGCAGCAGCGGGATCGCGGGCTACACCGAGGCGGAGTTCCTGGCCGGCGGGCGGGAGGAGGTCGGTGAGCGGGTCGGGCCGTTCTGGTGGTCCACCATGCGGCTGGCCGGGCCGGAGGCCCTGTACCGCAGCGCCGTGCACCTCGCCCGGGGCAGCGAGCCGACCATGCGCGAGCTGCTGCTCGACCTCGACCTGCCACGCACCTTCCTGCACCCGGCAGCCGACGGCGAACCCGTGGGCGCCGACGGGCTGCGCGCGGCCGGAGTGCGGGTGGTGGCCGTGCCGGACTGCGGGCACACCATCATGCTCGACAACCCGGACGGATACGCTGCGGAGGCTGCCGCCGCGCTCGGACCGGCCTGACCGGCAGCGGCCGAGAGGAGCCCCGCATGCCGTCCGTCGTCGTCCCGCCCGCGCTGGTCGCGTCGCTCGCCGACTCCCTCGGCCCGGACGGACGCGCCTGGGCGGCCCGACTCCCGCTGCTGGCCGGTGAGTTGCTCGACGCCTGGGAGCTGCGCCCGGACGGCCCGGCGATGCACGGGGTGGTCGGGCTGGTGTTGCCGGTGCGCCGCGCCGACGGCACACCGGCCGCACTCAAGCTCCAGCTGGTGGACGAGGAGACAGCGGGCGAGCCGCTCGCCCTGCGCGCCTGGGGCGGGCACGGCGCCGTCCGGCTGCTCGACCACGAACCGGCCACCGGATCCCTGCTGTTGGAGCGTCTGGACCCGTCGTGCTCGCTGCTCGCGCTGTCGGACGACCGTGCGGCGGTGCGGGTGATCGCGGACCTGTTGGAGGAATTGACGAAGCATCAAGCTCCGTCCGGGCTGAGGGCGTTGAAGGCGATCGCGGCCGAGCTGCTGCTGCGGGCCCCGGCGACGGCCGCCGCCCACGCCGATCCGGCGGAGCGGCGGCTGCTCGCCGACTGTGCGGCCGCCGTCCGGGCGGTCCGCGCCGAGCCGGGCGACCGGCTGCTGCACTGGGACCTCCACTACGGCAACGTGCTCGCCCCGCTGCCCGGCGCCGAGCGCGCGCCCTGGCTGGCCATCGACCCCAAGCCGCTCGCCGGGCACCCCGCCTTCGAGCTGCTGCCCGCGCTGCGCAACCGCTGGGCGGACGTCGCCGGGGCCGCCGACCCGGCCCGGGCACTGCGGTGGCGCTTCGACCTGTTGGTGGAGGCGCTGGAGCTGGACGGCGAGGTGGCGGTGGCCTGGACGCTCGCCCGGGTGCTGCAGAACGCGGTCTGGTCCGCGGAGGACGGTGGAACGGCGCTCGACCCGGCCCAACGAGCCGTTGCGGAGGTGCTGTCGGGCCGGGGCTGAGGGCCGTCCGCCGCCGGCGCCGCGCGTGTCGCGTCCCGCGCCGTTCCGGCCCCGCGGCCGTGCCGTGCCAGTGCTGCCCCTGCCCTGTCGGCGACCCGTGGGTCCGGGGCGCGCCCGTTGTCACGCTGGTGTCGCTCCCGCTGTCACGCCCGTCGTCGCGCCCGTCGTCACGCCCGTTCGGCCGTGAAGCGGACCCGCAGCCCGGGGACCAGCAGCGCCGCCGGCTCGCGGGCGGCGTCCCAGAGGGGCAGTGCCGTCCGCCCGATCAGCTGCCAGCCGCCGGGGGAGGGGGTCGGGTAGGCGCCGGTGTACCGCCCGGCGAGCGCGACCGACCCGGCCGGCACGGCTGGGCGCGGGGTGGCCCGGCGCGGCACCTCGTACCGTGCCGGCAGTCCGGTGAGGTAACCGAAGCCGGGGGCGAAGCCGCAGAAGGCGACCACGTACTCGGGCCCGGTGTGGATCCGTACGGCGGCCTCCGGCGAGACGCCCCACAGCGCGGCGACCTCCGCCAGGTCCGCGCCGTCGTACACGGTCGGCACCTCCAGCAGCGGCCCGCTCGCCGTCGCGGCCGCCGCCGGACGGGCGCTGCGCAGCACCGCCGCGACCGCGCCGACGTCCGCGACGCCGTCCAGCAGCACGGTGCGGGCGGCGGGCACCACCTCGCCGACCTCGCCGAGTTCCCCGGCGGCCTGCCGCTCGCGCAGCCAGCCGTAGAGGGCGGTGACCTCGGCCGTGCCCGGGAGCTCGACCAGCAGCGCCCGCTCGCCCACCCGCCGTACCGGGGCGTGCGCGGCCTCCGGGCCGCCCGCGGCGAGCAGACCACCCGGGCCGCCCGCCGCGAGCGGTCTGCCCCCGGCGTCCGTCACGTGAAGGCCTCGACCCGGACCCCGGCCGAGGCGAGGGCGCCGCGGATCCGCCAGGCGAGCTGGGCGGCGCCGGGGGTGTCGCCGTGGACGCAGAGCGAGCGGGCCTCGACGGCGATCCGGTCGCCGCCGACGGCCTCCACCGAGCCGTCCCGGGCGATGCCGACGGCGCGGGTGATCACGGATTCGGGGTCGTGCACCACCGCGTCCGGTTCGCGGCGCGGGACGAGGGTGCCGGCCCAGGTGTAGGCGCGGTCGGCGAAGGCCTCGGTGACCACCGGCAGCCCGACCCCCTCGGCGACCGTGAGCAGCCGGGAGCCGGGCAGTCCGAGGACGGGCAGCGGCCCGTCGCAGACCGCACCGGCCCGCAGCACGCCGGCCACCACGGCCTCGGCCTGCTCCGAGTCGGTGACCACCCGGTTGTAGAGGGCGCCGTGCGGTTTGACGTAGGAGACCCGGGAGCCGGCGGCGCGGGCGAAGACCTGGAGGGCGCCGATCTGGTAGGCGATCTCGTCGGCGAGTTCCTCCGGGGGGACGTCCATCGCCCGGCGTCCGAATCCGGCCAGGTCGCGGTAGGAGACCTGGGCGCCGATCCGGACGCCGCGTTCGGCGGCCAGGGCGCAGACCCGGCGCATGGTCGACGGGTCCCCGGCGTGGAAGCCGCAGGCGACGTTGGCACTGGTCACCACCGACAGCAGGGCCTCGTCGTCGGTCAGGGTCCAGCGTCCGAACCCCTCACCGAGGTCCGCATTGAGATCGATCACCGCATCGGCCACGCCCGTCCGCCTCCCAGCAGCTGTTGAGCCAGATGGTAGGGCCTGCCGGTGAAGCCCGGTGTCCGTGACCCGGACGGCCGGAGCGAGCACCGGCGTGCAGCCTGCGGCCACACGCCCCGGGGCGGCGCCCGGGGCCGGTCGGCTCAGTCCGTGGCAAGGCGCTGCTGGAAGGAACGTTCCAGCGGACGGAGCGCCCGCAGCACGATCAGCAGCGGAATGACGCCGAACACGCCGAACGACATGTCGATGAATCGCCAGACCGGCGGGATCCCCCGCAGCGGTCCGCAGACCAGTGCCAGCGGGATCACCGCGCCGCAGGCCAGCGCGGCCCAGCGGATCACCCAGATGTTGCGGACCGGATCCTTGAGCGGCCCCCAGAAGGCGGCGCCGATCACCAGGTGGGCGAAGGCCAGCCAGTCGGTGCCGTACGCGAGGAAGGGGTAGTGCCGGTTGGTCTCGACGAGGCCGGTGTGGACCCGTTCGAACCAGGCGGTGACGGCCGGGACGTGGTCGGTCAGCGGGGCCGCCGGGCCGGTGGTGAACTCGACCAGCCAACGCGTCTCGGTCTCCAGCGGGAAGGCCGTCAGGCCGCTCAGCACCAGGCAGACCAGGAAGAACCCGAGCAGGCGCCGGACCTTCCGCAGGACCACCGCAGGGTCGTCGTCCATCTCGCCCACCTCCCGCGCGCGCCTGGGCGCACGCATGCCGACCGTGCAGGAGGGCCTTGTCCCACCTGCGCACGGCCGACTCTAGACCTCGATTTGAACGTGTTCAACTTGCCCGGGACCGCTTCACGCCCGGACGCCCCGACGCCCCCGGACGCGCCTGGGCCCGGGCGCCGGAGCGGCACCCGGGCCCAGGGCACGGGAACGAGCAGGAGCGGATCCCGGACGGGCCGGGACGGTCAGGCCGTGTAGGTGAACGTCACCGGCGCGCTGGTGCCGCCCGCCGTGGTCACCGTGACGTCCACCGGACCGGCCGCGGTGCCCGCCGGAGAGGTGGCCGAGCAGAAGGAGGGCCCGCAGGAGACGTGCGCCGCCGGCACCCCGCCGAACGTGATCGACCCGGCCGTCAGGTTGGAGCCCTGGAGGTACACCTGGGTCCCGCCGGCCACCGGCCCGCTCTTGGTGGTCAGGTTGCCGACCACCGGCGCGGGCGGCGCCGGCGGCGGGTTGCCGGTGTAGTCGAAGGCGGTGGCCGCGGCGGTGGTGCCGCCCGGGGTCACCACGCTGACCGGTGCACTGCCCGAACCGCCGGGCGTGGTCACCGTGCACGCGCTGTCCGTGCAGGTGCCCGGCGCCGGGACGCCGCCGACCAGCACCATGCCGCCGGTCAGGTTGCTGCCGCTGACGGTCACCGCGGTGCCGCCCGCGCCCGGTCCGGTGGTGGTGTCGAGCCCGGTGACGGCCGGCGCGGCCTGGACGGTCGGCGGCAGGTAGCTGCGGCTGCCCAGGTCGTAGCGGGAGATGTGCCCGGTCGGGTCGGTGTCGTTCGGGTTGGCGGCCGTCACCGTGATCACGCCGGCGATCGGCACCCCGGGGGTGGTGCGCAGGTTGAGCTTCATGAACTCGCTCTTCCCGACCACCCGGGTGCCGGTCAGCACGGCCTCCAGGTGGCGGCCGTCGGGGGAGAGGGTCTCGGTGAAGGTGTAGTCGTACGGCGTGGAGTAGAACATCGCGCCGTCGGTGACGACGCCCGGCGGGAGGTCGACGGTGAAGTGCGTGGGGCCGGTGAGGTCCGAGGTGCCGGACGAGACCCAGCTCGCCGACATGTTGCCGGAGGTGAAGAAGCCGCCCGGGTAGTTCCCGGACTGCGAGACGGTCACGTGCTGGGCGGAGGCCGACGGGGCGTCGGCCGGCGCGGCCACGGCGGCGCCGGTGCTGAGGACGGTCACGGACAGGGCGGCGGCGAGGCCCGCTTTGGCCAGTCGGGTGATCATAGGTTGATCATCACGGAACCGGCGCACCGCGTTCACGGTTTTATCGGATACCGGTTCGCCAATGGCGTGATTCCGTCGAAACCACGTTCTGAAAACCGCCCCGACACGCTCCTCGGCCCGCCGCCGGGCCCGTCCGCAAGGTCCGTTTCGGTCGAAGTCGGTGCGAACCCCTAATCTTGTCCACCGTGACCGTCATCGCTGACCCGCCCACCGAGCCCGGCCTCCGCCCGGCCGCCGGCGCCGCCGTGCCCGCCCCGCGGCCCGCACCCGGCCCCGCCGCCGACGAGGGCCTGGCCCGTCGGCTCAAGGCGCTGGCCTGCACCGCCCCGCTGCACGACCTGGACAACCGCAAGGTCAACCTGGCCGGCGAGTACGGCGGCTACGCGATGGCCGAGGTCGGCCTCGCCGCGATCGACCTGGTCACCCTGCACATGGACTTCGACACCGGTGCCGACCGCGACATAGTGCTCGCCCGGCTGCTGCCCCGGGTCGCCGCCCAGGCCCCGCACCGGCACGCCCCCGAGCACGAGCGGGTCGCCCGCTGGGTGCTGGAGTCGCTGATCAACGTCGGCAGCGTGGACCGCGGCTTCCGGGCCGTCTACGGCACCTTCGGCGCCGACGGCGAGTACGTCCGCCGCGACTACGACTTCAAGCTGATCGAGGAGGTCCCCGGCCCCGACGGCGGCGTCTACCTGCGCACCACCGACGAGGCGGTCAACGTCCTGGTCGGCGCGCTGGACACCGACGTCACCTCGGCCCAGATCGCCGCCGAGGTCAAGCTGGAGGTGCTGATCCGCCGCGGCCGCCTGGCCGACGCCCAGCTGGCCGCCGAGCAGGCCCGCTACCGCACCGTCCAGTACGCCGAGACGCTGCGCCGCGCCCTCGACGCCACCCGCCGCAACGTCCGCGCGGTCGACTGGATGAAGGCCGTCCCGGACCTCATCGACGAGGCCCTGGACCACATCGCCGACCGCTACCGGCACGAGAACGCGATTCTCACCAACATCCGCAAGGCCCGCGACGAGGCCGAGGACCCCGAGCACAAGCGCCGCGCCGCCGAGCTGGTCGACATCGTCAAGGACTGCATCCGCCGCCACACCCAGCTGCAGACCCGCTTGCTGGAGGCCGGCCCGCTGTTCCGCGCCGAGCAGGACCGGCAGGCCTTCGCCACCCCCGGCGCCCGCAGCGGCATCGACCTGTACGGCCAGCTGCTCGCCCCCGTGCTGCGGCTGCCGATAGAGCAGGCCGTCCGCCCGACCGGCGCCTTCTTCGCCCGCGGCGCCGGGCTGCGCACGCCCGTCTCGGTCCGGGTCGCCGACCTGGTCGACCTGCTGCTCACCCCGCCGGTCGAGCGCGAGCACCTCGGCGCCGAACTGCCCGACCCCGACCTGGTCGCCACCCCGGACGACAGCCGCTTCTCCGAAGCCCAGCTGGAAGCCGCCCAGGAACTGCTGGACCTGCCCCCGGACGCCCCCCGCCGGCTCTCCGGGCTGCTCGCCGACGCCCGCCGGCAGGATCCGGAACTCCCGTACCTGGTCGCCCTGTTGGCCGTGCACGCGGCCAGCCCGCCGGTCGGTACCGCCTACCGCCAGGGCGAGGAGCGGCTGCTCTTCGCGGTGGACGACGGCACCCCGCTGCGCGACCGGGAGTTCGGCGGCGCCGACCTGATCGTCGGCAGCGCCCTGCTCGACGCCGTCGGCATGGCCGCCGACCGCAAGGACGCCGGCTGAGCGCCGGGCCGACCGACATGACACACCAGCCCACCGCCCTGACGCACCGACCGAGTGCCCTGACGCACCGACCGACCGGCCTCACCCGCCGGCCCACCGGCCCGACGCACCACCGGACCACCCGACCAGCAACTGGCACGACCAGCAACAGCCCCGAGGAGCACCGCCCGTGACGACCCACCACGACACGTCCTGGGCGGCCGAGAGCGAACCCGCGGCCCCCGCGCCGATCACCCCGGCCGACGTCGCCGACGCCGCCCGGCTGGTCTCCTTCGGCCTCCAGGCCAAGCTGCTCCCCGCCCGCGACGCCGAGTACGCCGAACTCGTCCGCCGGCACCGCGAGGACCCGCCGTTCGCCCGCCTCGCCGACGCCATCGCGACCGGCATGGGCCTGGTCGTGCTGGAGGTCTCGCCACGGGCCGGCATGGCCGTGGCCGCCGCCGAGGAGTCGCTGTTCGCCGTCCGGATGGGCGACTACTCCCGCCGCGCCGCCTCCGAGTCCACCGACCGCTTCCTGCACGGCCTGGCCCACCTCGCCGTCGCCGCGATGGCCTTCCCCCGCCCCGAGGACCTCGCCGACGACGGCTACCTCGGCCGGATCACCGTCAACGGCGTCGACTCCTTCGTCCGCCAGGCCTGCCGCCGCCTGGAGGAGCAGGCCGACACCGACGGCGCCAACACCGACCCGGCCTCCGACGCCCCCGGCCTGGAGGCCGCCTGGCGGGTCTGGGCCCGGCGCACCGCCACCGGCGCGACCAAGGACGCCCGCCGGCTCTCCGGCTCCACCATCGGCATCGTCGCCAAGGCGGTGATGTTCCTGGTCGACTCCGGATTCCTGCAGAAGGTCTCCGACGACTCCGGCGGCACCTACCGCACCACCGCCCGCTACCAGCTCCAGGTCCGCGACCTGGCCGGTGGCGCCGCGATGGCCGAACTCCTCGACCTGGGCATCGTCCCCGTCTCCGACGGCACCGCCAGCCTGCTGCCGCCGGACACCTCGGACGAACTGGTCGCCGACGCCGGCCTGCCGTTCCACTCGCTCTGATCGTTCTGACAATCCCATAGACGCACGGAGAACCGCCGCACATGTACGAGCTCAACCGGGTCCGCCTCTACTCGATCGGACCGGCCGGCGCCCGCTACGCCGACACGGTGCTCGACCTGCGCGGCGTCGGTGACCCCGTCGCCGACCCGGCCCCGCAGCAGATCGGCCTGTTCGGCGAGGAGGGCGACGGCCCGGTCCGCCGTCCGGCCCCGGCCGGCGTGCTCTTCCTGGAGAACGGCGGCGGCAAGTCCGTCCTGCTCAAGCTGATCTTCTCGGTGATGCTCCCCGGCCACCGCAACACCCTCGGCGGCGCCAGCTCCGGCGTCCTGCGCAAGTTCCTGCTCGCCGACGACTGCGGCCACGTCGCCCTGGAGTGGCAGCACACCGTCACCGGCGAGCTGATCGTGGTCGGCAAGGTCAGCGAGTGGCGCGGCCGTCAGGTCTCCTCCGACCCGCGCAAGTTCGCCGAGACCTGGTACTCCTTCCGCCCCGGCCCGGGCCTCACCCTCGACTCGCTGCCGGTCGCCGAACGGGTCAGCCTGGCGGGCTACCAGAAGGCCCGCGGCCGCCGCCGCACCATGAAGGGCTTCCGCGACGCCCTCACCGAGGCCGGCAAGGCCCACCCCCACCTCGACCTGGTCTTCGAGGACGGCCACGACCGCTGGACCGAACACCTCGGCGACCTCGGCCTCGACCCCGAACTCTTCCGCTACCAGCGCGAGATGAACGCCGACGAGGGCGAGGCGGCCGGCCTCTTCGCGGTCAAGCAGGACAAGGACTTCACCGACCTGCTGCTGCGCGCCGTCACCGACACGCGGGACACCGACGGCCTGGCCGACCTCGTGCACGGCTTCGCCGCCAAGCTCGGCCTGCGCGCCGAGCTCACCGCCGAACGCGACTTCACCGCGGGCTCCCTGGACCTGCTGGAGCGCATCGTCGAGGCCACCGCCGCCCGCGAGACGGTCCGTGAGGCCCACCGCACCGCCGAACGCCGCGCCCGCCGCCTGGCGCACGCCCTCACCTCCCGCGCCGCCGCCGAACGCGACCGCGCCCAGGACCTCGCCATCGAGGTCGCCGCCGCCGCGAGCGCCGTCACCGCCGCCGAGTCCGACCGCACCCGGCACAGCCTGATCGCCGACGAACTCACCCACCGGCACGCCACGTTGAGCCTCGCCGCGGCCACTGCCGAGGCCGCCGCACTGCGCCGCGAACTGACCGACGCCCGCACCCTGCACTCCGCCTGGCAGGCCGCCGAGGCCGTGCTGCGCCAGCGCGCCGCCGCCGACCGGGTCACCCGGGTCGCCGCGGCCATCCGGGAGGCCGAACTGGACGCCGCCCCGGCGCTCGCCGCCCGCGCCCGCGCCGCCGGTGCGCTCGCCCGCGCGCTGGAGGCCGCCGCCCTGGCCGCCGAGACCCGCGCCGACACCGAGGAGCAGCGCGCGGGCGAACTCCAGGAGGACGGCGGCAAGGCCCAGTCCGCCGCCACCGAGGCCGCCACCGCCGCCCAGAAGGCCCGCAGCGAGGCCGAGCACCTGCGCCAGCGCCTCGCCGAGGTCGAGCAGGAGACCCAGGCCGCCGTCGAGGCCGGCTTCATCGACGCCGACGGCGACGTGGACCCGGCCCGCGCTGCCCTGCACGCCGCCGACGTCGAGAAGGCCGCCGCCGCGGCCCTGGCCCAGGCCCGCACCGCCGCCGAGGCCGGCGCCACCCGGCTGCGCGAGGCCGCCGCCGCCACCTCCCGCGCCGAACTCGCCGCCGAACGCGCCGGCGACGCCCGCAAGGACGCCGCCCGCGCGCTGGCCGCCGAACAGCGCACCGCCGCCCTGCTCGCCACCGAGCAGCGCCTCGCCGACCTGCTCTCCCTCACCCCGTACCAGGAGGACGCCGAGGAGGACGCCGGCTTCCTCACCCCGACCGTGCTCGACCGCAACGCCGAGTACCTGCGCGAACTCCTCGACGAGGCGATCGCCACCGCCGAACGCACCCTGTTCGACCTGCGCACCGCCGCCGCCGACGACTCCCGGATCCTCGCCGCGCTCGGCGACGGCGGCCTGCTGCCGCCCGGCCCCGACGTGCTGGCCACCGTCGAGTACCTCGCCGAGCACGGCATCCCCGCGCTGCCCGGCTGGCGCTACCTCGCCCAGTCCGTCGACCCGGCCGACCACGAGGCGATCCTCGCCGCCCGCCCCGAACTGGTCGACGGCGTGGTCGTCACCGACCCGGCCTCGCTGGAGCGCGCCCGCGAGGCCCTCCAGGCCGCCGCCCTGCTGCCGCGCTCCACCGTGGCCGTCGGCGCCGCCGCCTCGCTGGTCGCCCCGATCACCGACCAGCCCGCCTTCTTCCTGGTGCCGCCGAACCCGGCCATGCACGACGAGTCCGCCGCCGACGGCGAGCGCCGCGAACTGCGCGCCCGCGCCGCCGCCCGCGAGGAGCACATCCGCGAACTCGCCGGCCGCCTCGGCGCCGACCGGGCCCTCGCCGCCCGGCTCGCCTCCTGGCACGCCAGCTGCCCGCCCGGCACCCTCGCCGAACTCGCCGCCGCCGCGGAGACCGCCCGCGAGCACGCCGAGCAGGCCGCCGCCGCCCTGGCCACCCTGCGCGCCGAGCACGACGAGGCCGAGACCGACCACGCGGCCGCCGCCTCCGCCCACGAGGAGCAGCGGGAGGCCGCCCAGCGCGCCCGCCGCCGCGCCGACGCCCTCTCCGGCCTCGCCTTCCGGCTCCGCGAGCGCGCCAACTGGGCCCGCCGCCAGCGCGAGCTGGCCGAGGACGCGGCCGAGTGCGACCGCCGCCAGGCGGTCTGCGCCGAACGCGCCCGCACCTGCGACGAGGACCGCCGCGCCGCCCAGCGCGCCGCCGACGACGCCCGCCGCACGGTGCGCGCCCTGCGCGCCGAACGGGCCGAGATCCCCGCCGCCGAGCAGGCCGACGACCCCGCCGAGCAGACCGCCCCCGTGGCGCTGCCCGCGCTGCGCGAGGCCTACCGGGCCGCCTCCCAGCTGTACGAGAAGGTGGGCGTCGGCGCCGACCTGCGCGCCGAACAGGCCCGCGCCGAGGGCGACGAGGCCGCCGCCGCGGCCGAGCTCGACCGCCTCACCAACAAGGTCCGCACCCGCGCCGAGGAACTGCTCGGCAGCCCCGACGGCGCCGACGGCCCGGCCCGCCAGGCCGCCGCCGCCCGGGCCGAGGAGCTGGTCGCCACCATCGAGGCCCGCTCGGCCGCCGCCAGCGAGCAACTCGGCCGCCTGCGCGGGGACGCGGAGCGCTCCGCCCCCGCCGACGGCGAGGCGCACACCGAGCTGCCCGAGGAGCTCGTCCCCGCCGACCCCGAGCACGCCCAGACCCTGCTGCGCACCGCCACCAGCCGGCTCGCCGAGTGCCGGGAGGCGGTGGACACCGCCCGCACCGCGCACGCCGACCTCCAGCGCACCTTCGACGCCGCCCAGTCCGCCGGCGCCGACTTCGACGAACTGGCCGGCCAACTGCGCGACGGGCTGCGCGAGCAGCAGGAGGACGACGGCCAGACGGTCGAGCCCTACCTGGGCTCGCTGCCCGAGGCCCGCAACGCCTCCACCGACGCCCGCCGCGGCCTGCGCACCGCCGTCGGCGAGCTGTCCTCCGCCGAACTCGCCGTCCGCGACGCCTCCGACGCGCTGGTCCGGCACGCCAACGCCGCCCGCTACGAGGCCGTCCGCACCCCGGCCCGGCAGCAGATCCGCGAACTGCCCGCCTCCGCCCTGCCCGAGCACGCGGCCGCCTGGGCCGCCGCCTTCGCGCCCCGGCTGCGGGTGCTCACCGACGAGCTCACCCAGTTGGAGAAGAACCGCGGCTCGATCGTCGACCGGCTGCGCGGGCTGGTCGAGTCCTCGCTCACCACGCTGCGCGCCGCCCAGCGGCTGTCCCGGCTGCCCGAGGGCCTGGGGGAGTGGTCCGGCCAGGAGTTCCTGCGGATCCGCTTCGAGGACCCGGACCACGCCACCCTGGTCGAGCGCCTCGGCGAGGTCATCGACGAGGCCACCCGGGCCGCCGTCAAGAAGAACAGCGACCTGCGCCGCGACGGCATGTCCCTGCTGCTGCGCGGGGTCGCCGCCGCGATCGGCCCCAAGGGCGTCAGCGTCGAGATCCTCAAGCCCGACGCGGTGCTGCGCGCCGAGCGGGTGAGCGTCGGCCAGATGTCCGACGTCTTCTCCGGCGGCCAGCTGCTCACCGCTGCCATCGCGCTGTACTGCACGATGGCCGCGCTGCGCGCCAACGACCGCGGTCAGTCCCAGCTGCGGCACGCCGGCACGCTGTTCCTGGACAACCCGATCGGCCGCGCCAACGCGACCTACCTGCTGGAGCTCCAGCGCGCCGTGGCGGACGCGCTCGGCGTCCAACTCATCTACACCACCGGCCTGTTCGACACCACCGCGCTCGCCGAGTTCCCGCTGGTGATCCGGCTGCGGAACGACGCCGACCTGCGGGCCGGGCTCAAGTACATCTCGGTGGAGGAGCACCTGCGCCCCGGCCTGCCCGCCCCGCAGGACCCGGACGGCCCGACCATCCACGGCGAGATCACCGCCACCCGGATGTTCAAGCGCCCGGCGGAGGTTCCCGCCCAGCAGTGAACTGACTAGCGTGACCGCCATGCTGACGATCGCGCACCTCAGTGACATCCACCTCGGCCAGGTCCACGACGGGGACGGCGGCGAGCGGGCCCGGCGGCGGGCCGAGCAGGTGATGGCGTACCTCGGCGCCCTGCCCGGCCCGCTGGACGCCGTGCTGGTCACCGGGGACCTCGCCGACCACGGCCTGCCCGAGGAGTACCGGCAGGTCGCCGAGGTGCTGGCCTCGCCGCACCCGGTGCTCACCTGCCCCGGCAACCACGACCGCCGGGAGCCCTACCGGCAGGTGCTGCTCGGCGAGCAGCCCTCACCGGAGCCGGTCAACCGGCTGCACCGGCTGCCCGGCGCCGACGTGCTGATGCTCGACTCCTCGGTACCCGGACAGGACGACGGCCTGCTGGACGACCGGACGATCGACTGGCTGGACGGCCGACTGGCCGACGGCCGCCAGGAGTTGCCCGCTCTGGTGGCCTTCCACCACCCGCCGGTGGAGCTGCACATCCCGTACGTCGACCGGGTCCGCCAGTTCGGCGAGGCCCGGCTGGCGCACGTCCTGCGCCGCCACCCCCGGGTGGCCGCGCTGCTCTGCGGCCACTCCCACACCCCCGCCGCGAGCACCTTCGCGGGCCGACCGGTGCTGGTCGCGCCCGGGGTGGTCTCCACCGTCACGCTGCCCTGCGAGGGCGGGCCCGGCATCTCCTTCGGCCACCCGCCGATGCTCGCCCTCCACGTCCTGGACGGCGACGCCCGGCTCACCACCCACTACCGGGTGGTCCCCGGGTAGGACCGGCCCGGCCCGGTCAGGAGCCGTACTGCTGCCCGGTCGGCCGCCGGTGCTGGTACGGCTGCTGGGGCGGGTACGGCTGGGGCTGCTGCGGTTGCGGGCGCTGCTGCCGGTGCGGCGGGGGAGTGCCGCCGGAGCGGGGGAACGGCCGGGCGGCCAACGGCTCCGGCGCGACCCGGCTGCCCTCCATCGGGGAGGCGGAGTTCGGCCCGCGCATCCGCTGGGCGGCGACCTGGCGGGAGATCAGGATCTCCAGCAGGCACCACATGGTGCCGAACACGCCGAGCCCCATCGCCAGCAGCGCCGGTGTCATCAGCCAACTGCCCGCGTACGAGGCCAGGGTCGCGACCACCACGCCCACCAGGGTGAAGGCCAGGCAGAGCACCGCCCGGACGGCGGCGGAGCGCACCTCGTCGGGTAGGCGACGACGGCGGCGTGGCACGGACATCGGGCGACCCCCAGGCGCGGATCCGGTGGCGGACTCGGAACGGGCGTACGCGAAACGCGCCCCCTCGGCTGACTCTGCCCGCGTCGAACCCGGACTATGCGTCCGAATCCGTTGAACTGCTGCCAAATCGTGTCAACCGGGCAGGCGTTGCCCCCGGCTCACCCCAACTGCAGGTTGAGCTCCTCCAGGGCGCCGGTGACGATGGTCCGCATCGCCCGCTCGGCGTGGGCCGCGTCGCCGCCGCAGATCGCGTCGGCGACCTCCCGGTGCAGCCGGATCGCGTACGGTTCCGGCTGATGGGGCATCAGATGGTACTCGGTCCGGCCGGTCAGCACCGCCCCCACGGTGTCCCCGAGGTGGGCGAACATCTCGTTCCCGGAGGCGCGCAGCACCAGGGCGTGGAAGGCGATGTCGTGACCGAGGAAGGTGGTCAGGTCGGCCTCCCGGGCGGCGACCGTCAACTCCACCGCCAGCGAGCTGAGTTCCCGCCGGTCGTCGTCGGTGGCGTGGGTCGCGGCGAGCGCGGCCGCGGCCGGTTCGACGGCGACCCGCAGCGAGCCGAGCGAGCGCAGCTGGGCGGGCCGGTCGGCGCCGGCCAGTCGCCAGCGGATCACCATCGGGTCGAAGACGTCCCAGAGCGACTTCGGCTGGACGGTGATCCCGACCCGCCGGCGGGAGGCCACCAGGCGCATCCCCTCCAGGACGCGCACCGCCTCCCGGACGACCGTCCGGGACACCCCGAACCGCCCCTCCAGCTCCTCCCCGCGCAGCACCGCGCCCTCGGGGATCTCCCCCGACGCGATCGCCGGCCCGAGTTCGTCAAGCACCCGACCGGGCAGCCCCTGGATCTCCATCCGCCCAGCGTAGACGCCCGGGCCCGCGCCCTCCCGGGCGCCTCCGGCGCGGCCGGGCGGCCCCGCCGTGGCGGGCAGGCCCTGCGACCGAGCCCACACCGCAAAAGTATGACGATTTGGTTTCCACCACTTGAATACGTCATATCTTTGAAGCGATAGTGGCGGCCTGCAACGAAGGAGCACCACCCATGGCTCTCAACGTCGAGAACCGAGCCCTCCCGGACGCCCCCCTCACCGTCGTGGTGATGGGTGTCTCCGGTGTCGGCAAGACCACCCTGGCCCGCCTCCTGGCCGACCGCCTCGATCTCCCCTTCGCCGAGGCGGACGAGTTCCACCCGCCGGCCAACATCGCCAAGATGTCCGCCGGCATCCCGCTGGATGACCAGGACCGCGAGCCCTGGCTGCACGCCGTCGGCGAGTGGCTCGGAGAGCGCACCGCGGTCGGCACCGGCGGCGTGGTCACCTGCTCGGCGTTGAAGCACCGCTACCGCGACATCCTGCGCGGGAACGCCCCGGCGGCCTTCTTCCTGCACCTCAGCGGCGGTCACGAGCTGGTCGAGGACCGGCTCTCGCACCGCACCGGCCACTTCATGCCGACGTCGCTGCTCGACTCCCAGTACGCCGCCCTGGAGCCCCTGGGCGCGGACGAGCACGGCGCCGTCCTGGACGTGGGCCCGTCCCCCGAAGAACTCGTCGAGAAGGCCGTGGCGCTGCTGCGGCCCGTCAATGGAGACCTCGCGTGAGTAGCCTGACCCCCACCCTGCTGGCGGCCGCCCCTCCGGCCCTGCCGCACACCGGCAGCGACTCCCAGCTGCTGATCGCGGTGCTGCTCAGCATCGGCGTGATCGTCCTGCTGATCAGCAAGCTGAAGCTGCACCCCTTCCTCGCCCTGACGCTCGGCTCCGGCCTGCTGGCCGCCGTCGCGGGCGCCCCCTTCGACAAGCTGCTGAGCAGCTTCTCCACCGGCTTCGGCTCGACCGTGGCCAGCGTCGGCCTGCTGATCGGCCTGGGCGCGATGCTCGGCAAGCTGCTCGCGGACTCCGGCGGCGCCAACATCATCGCGGACACCGTGCTGTCCCGGACCGGCACCAAGGCGCTGCCCTGGGCGATGGCGCTGATCGCCGCGGTGCTCGGCCTGCCGCTGTTCTTCGAGGTCGGCGTCGTCCTGCTGGTCCCGATCGTGCTGCTGGTCGCCCGGCGCGGCAACGTGCCGCTGATGCGGGTCGGCATCCCGGCCCTGGCGGGCCTGTCGGTGCTGCACGGCCTGGTGCCCCCGCACCCGGGCCCGCTGGTCGCCGTCGACGCGCTGAAGGCCGACCTCGGCATCACCCTGGCGCTGGGCCTGCTGATCGCCGTCCCGACGCTGATCGTGGCCGGCCCGCTGTTCGCCCGGGTCGCCGAGCGCTGGGTCGGCCCGCTGGAGATCCCGGCCGCCGTCACCCCGGAGGAGCCGGCCAGGTCGGAGCGCACCCCGTCCTTCGTCGCGGTCATGGCGACCATCCTGCTGCCGGTCGTGCTGATGCTCGGCAAGGCCCTGGCCGACGTGGTGATCGACGACCCGAAGGCCGTCGGCCAGCGGGTCTTCGACTTCATCGGCTCCCCGCTGATCGCGCTGCTCGCCGCCACCCTGCTCGGCATGCTGACCCTCGGCAAGGCGGCCGGCTTCGACCGGGCGCGGATCTCCGACACCGTCGGCAAGGCGCTCGGCCCGATCGCCGGCATCGTGTTCATCGTCGGTGCGGGCGGCGGCTTCAAGCAGACCCTGATCGACGTGGGCGTCGGCGACATGGTCAGCCACTGGTCCGCGAAGTGGCACATCTCCGCGCTGCTGCTCGGCTGGCTGATCGCGGTGCTGATCCGCCTGGCCACCGGCTCGGCGACGGTCGCCACCATCACGGCCGCCGGCATCGTCTCCCCGCTCGCCGCCGACATGTCCTCGACCCACGCGGCCCTGCTGGTGCTCGCGATCGGCGCCGGCTCGCTGTTCCTCTCGCACGTCAACGACGCCGGCTTCTGGCTGGTGAAGGAGTACTTCGGGATGAGCGTCGGGCAGACGCTGAAGTCCTGGTCGGTGATGGAGACGATCATCTCGGTCGTCGCGATAGCGCTGATCCTGCCGCTGAGCATGATCGTCTAGCCCGGCGCCCGGCCGCCACCACCGCCGAGGGGCGGCACCCGTACCGTACGGGTGCCGCCCCTCGGCGTACCCGGGCCGGGGCCGTGCCCCGGTCAGCGCCCGAGCAGCCCCGACAGCACGGCCGACGTCGCCGCCAGCAGCTCCTCGGCCGGCGCGCCGCCCGCCGCCGTCCGGGCCAGCAGCCCCTCCCGCGCGGCCAGGACCACCGCCGCCGCCTGTCCGGCGTCGGCCCCTGCGGGTACCAGCTCGGGCAGCGCCCGCTCCAGGACGTCCGCCAGTGCCCGGGTGACCGCCCGGTCGTGCTCGGCGACCTGCCCGGCCAGCGCCTCGGAACGGGCCGCGACCAGCCGGAACTCCAGGAACAGCAGGACCCAGCCGGTCTCGGCGGGCTCGACCCGCACCAGGGCCTCGACCAGCCGCCGGGCCCGCTCCCCGGGCTCCAGCGCCTCGCAGGCGGCGGCCAGCTCCTCCAGCTCGGCCATCCGCCGGGTGGCCTGGGCGTCGAAGAGCGCCAGCAGCAGGTCCTCCTTGCTGCCGAAGTTCGAGTAGAAGGCGCCGCGGGTGTACCCGGCGGCGGCGCAGACGTCCTCGATGCTCGTCCCGGCGAAGCCGGTGGTGAGGAAGAGCTCGCCCGCGGCGGCGAGCAGCCGGGCCCGGGTGTGGACGCGGCGCCGGGGCGGGCGGGGAGCGGCGGCGTCGATGGGGGGTGGGTTCACAGCAGCACGATACATGGTGTATTCAGTACGAGTCGTATTCAATACGAGCCGTACTGAACTGCGAAGGGCACCACGTCATGGACCGACTGCTGATCACCAACGCCCACCTGCTCCACCCGGAGGACGGCACCCGCACCGACCTCGGCTGGCTGGAGGCCGCCGACGGCCGGATCGCCGCCACCGGCACCGGCCGCCCGCCCGCCGCCGGCGACGGCGTCCGGGTCCTGGACGCGCGCGGCGCCACCGTGCTGCCCGGCCTGGTCGACGCCCACGTCCACCTCCTGGTCACCAGCCTCGACCTGCCCGACGTCGCCAACTGGACCCCCGGCTACGCCACCGTCCGGGCCCTCGCCGAGGCCGAGCGGATGCTGCGCCGGGGCTTCACCACCGTCCGCGACGTCGGCGGCGCCGACCACGGGATGGCCCGCGCCCTGGCCGAGGGACTGGTGCCCGGCCCCCGCCTGCTGCACGGCGGCAAGGCGCTCTCGCAGACCGGCGGCCACGGCGACCTGCGCCCGCTCGGCGACGACTCGCTGCCCTGCTGCGAGGCCCGCCCGCACTTCGGCCGGATCGCCGACGGCGTGGACGCGGTGCGCGCGGCCGCCCGGGACGAGTTCCGCAAGGGCGCCCGGCACCTCAAGGTGCTGCTCTCCGGCGGCGTCGCCTCCCCGCACGACGAGATCGCCGCCGTCCAGTACAGCGAGGAGGAGATCCGGGCCGCCGTCGAGGAGGCGGAGAACCACAACCGCTACGTCACCGTGCACGCCTACCACCCGCGGGCGATCGACCGCGCCCTGCGGGCCGGCGTGCGCTGCGTCGAGCACGGGAACCTGCTGGACGACACCACGGTCGAGCTGCTGCTGGAGAAGGACGCCTTCCTGGTCCCGACGCTGGTCGCCTACGAGCAGACCGCCCGGCTCGGCGCCGCGGCCGGCCTGCCGCCGGCCTCGCTGGCCAAGCTCGCCGAGGTCCGCGACCGGGGCCTGGAGGCGCTGGAGCGCGCCCACCGGGCCGGCGTCAACCTGGTCTACGGCAGCGACCTGCTCGGCCCGCTGCACCACGCCCAGCTGGAGGAGTTCACCCTGCGCGCCCAGGTCCAGCCGGCCCTCGACGTGCTCCGCTCGGCCACCACCACCGCGGCCCGGCTGCTCGGCCTGGCGGGGGAGATCGGCACCCTCGCCCCGGGCGCCCACGCCGACCTGCTGGTGGTCGACGGCGACCCGCTGACCGACCTCACCGTGCTCACCCGGCCGGCGGAGCACCTGCGGCACGTGGTCAAGGCGGGCCGGCCGGTCTGAGGCCGGGCGCGACGCCGAAACGGCGGGCGGGCGCCCGGGGAAACCCCGGACGCCCGCCCGCCGTACCGCAACTGCCTACTTGGTTCCGCGCTTCGCGAGGCTGTGCCTACTTGGTTCCACGCTTCGCGAGGCTGTGCCTACTTGGTTCCACGCTTCGCGAGGCTGTGCCTACTTGGTTCCGCGCTTCGCGAGGAAGGCCTCGACCTCGTCCCGGATCTCCGGGGTGTCCAGCCCGCGCACCGTCATCGTGGTGCGGCGGCGCAGCACGTCGTCCGCCGTGTACGCCCACTCGTTCTCGGCCGCGTACGCGACCTGCGCCCAGACGTCCGGGCCGTCCTCGTGGATCGGCCGGCCGAGCTCCGGGTTCTCGTCGATCATGCGGGCGATGTCGAAGGAGAGGGTGCCGTAGTGGCTGGCCAGGTGCTTGGCCACCAGCGGCTCCATCCGCGAGCCCGGCTCCCGGTCGATCAGCAGGCGGTGCGCCACCGCGTTCGGCGCGCCGACGCCCGGCAGCGGGACGGTCGGGGCGATCGGGGACATGTCCTCGGCCAGGCCGGTGCCGGGCACGTGGGCCAGCTTCTCCAGCACGGCGCGGCCGATGTGGCGGTAGGTGGTCCACTTGCCGCCGGAGACCGACAGCATGCCGCCGCGGCCCTCGGTGACGACGGTCTCGCGCTTGGCGGCGGCGGTGTCGCCCGGGCCGCCCGGCAGCACCCGCAGGCCGGCGAAGGAGTAGGTGATCAGGTCGCGGTCGAGGTGCTCGTCGCGGATCGCGTGCGCGGCCTCGCCCATGATCTGGTCGATGTCCGCCTCGGTGGCCCGGACGTCCTTCGGGTCGCCGGTGTACTCCTCGTCGGTGGTCCCGAGCAGGACGTGGTCCTCCCACGGGATGGCGAAGGAGACGCGGTACTTGTCGATCGGGATGGTCAGCGCGGCGCGCCACGGCGAGCGGCGCTTGACCACGACGTGGGCGCCCTTGGAGAGACGGATCGACGGCGCGGCGCCGGCGTCCTCCATCGTGCGCAGGTGGTCCACCCACGGGCCGGTGGCGTTGAGCACCAGGCGGGCGTCGACGCCGAACTCGGTGCCGTCCAGGCGGTCGCGCAGCTCGGCGCCGGTGACCCGGCCGCCGGTGAAGCGCAGGCCGGTGACCTCGGCGTGGTTGAGCACCACGGCGCCGGCGTCGACGGCGGCGCGCACGGTCATCACCGCGACGCGCGAGTCGTTCATCTGGTGGTCGCCGTAGACGGCCACCGAGCGCAGGCCCTCGGTGCGCAGCGCGGGCACCTGCTGGGCGGCGTGGGCGGCCGTGGAGACCCGGCCCATGCCGTCGCGGAAGGCGGACAGCGCCGAGTACAGGAACACGCCGGCGCCGAGCTTGGCCGCGCCGTGCGGGCCGCCCTTGTAGACCGGCACGAAGAAGGTCAGCGGGTTGACCAGGTGCGGGGCCACGTCGGTGGAGAGCGCGCGGCGCTCCTTGTGGTTCTCCGCGACCAGCTTGACCGCGCCGGTCTGCAGGTAGCGCAGGCCGCCGTGGACGAGCTTGGACGAGGCGCTGGAGGTGGCACCGGCGAAGTCGCCGGCGTCGACCATGGCGACCTTCAGGCCGGCCTGGGACGCGGTCCAGGCGACGGCCGTGCCGAGGATGCCGCCCCCGATCACCAGCAGGTCGTAGGTGGCCTTGCCGAGCAGCTCACGGGTCTCGGCGCGGGAAGCGGTGCGGCCGGCGGTGCGCTCGGCGCCCAGGGTCGGGATGGTTGCCATGGTGGTTGTGTACGGCGCGCTGGTCGGGCTGCGCCGTTACTCCTCTCGTGTGCGGTGCGGCCCCTGCGGGAGAGGCCGGTCGGCCCGTGTGCGGCGGGCCGAATAACGGGACCGGCCGGTCGGGGCACGGGGCCCCGACCGGCTCGTCGGTCAGTTGTTCTCTTCCTCCTCCACCCAGCCCATGGTGCGCTCCACGGCCTTGAGCCACTTCTTGTACTCACGCTCCCGGGTGGCCTCGTCCATGCGGGGGGTCCACTCGGCGGCGCGGTGCCAGTTGGCCCGCAGGGTGTCGAGGTCGTTCCAGAAGCCGACGGCGAGTCCGGCCGCGTAGGCCGCGCCGAGGGCGGTGGTCTCGGCCACGTACGGGCGCTCGACCGGGGCGTTCAGGACGTCGGCGATGTTCTGCATGAGCAGGTTGTTGCTGGTCATGCCGCCGTCGACCTTGAGGGCGGTGAGCTCGACCCCGGAGTCCTTCTGCATGGCGTCGACGACCTCGCGGGTCTGCCAGGCGGTGGCCTCCAGGACGGCCCGGGCCAGGTGGCCCTTGGTGACGTACCGGGTCAGACCGGCGATCACACCGCGGGCGTCGGAGCGCCAGTACGGGGCGAACAGGCCGGAGAAGGCCGGGACGAAGTAGGCGCCGCCGTTGTCCTCGACGGTGTTGGCGAGGGTCTCGATCTCGGCGGCGGTGGAGATGATGCCGAGCTGGTCGCGCAGCCACTGGACGAGCGAGCCGGTGACGGCGATCGAGCCCTCCAGCGCGTACACCGGGGCCTGGTCGCCGATCCGGTAGCCGACCGTGGTCAGCAGGCCGTGGTACGAGTTGACGATCTTCTCGCCGGTGTTCAGCAGCAGGAAGGTGCCGGTGCCGTAGGTGGACTTGGCCTCGCCCTCGTCGAAGCAGGTCTGGCCGAACAGCGCGGCCTGCTGGTCGCCGAGCGCGGAGGCGACCGGGACGCCGGCCAGGTCGCCGACGGCCTCGCCGTAGACCTCGGCGGACGAGCGGATCTCCGGCAGGACGGCCATCGGCACGCCCATCGACTCGGCGATGTCCGCGTCCCAGGCCAGGCTCTTGAGGTTCATCAGCATGGTGCGGCTGGCGTTGGTCACGTCGGTGACGTGCTTGCCGCCGTTCACACCGCCGGTGAGGTTCCAGATCACCCAGGTGTCCATGGTGCCGAACAGGATGTCGCCGGCCTCGGCGCGCTCGCGCAGGCCCTCGACGTTGTCCAGCAGCCAGCGGATCTTCGGGCCGGCGAAGTAGCTGGCCAGCGGGAGGCCGGTCTCGCGGCGGAAGCGGTCCTGGCCCACGTTGCGGCCCAGCTCGCGGCAGAGCGCCTCGGTGCGGGTGTCCTGCCACACCAGCGCGTTGTGCACCGGCTCACCGGTGTGCCTGTCCCACAGGACGGTGGTCTCGCGCTGGTTGGTGATGCCGATCGCGCGGATGTCGTCCCTGGTCAGGCCGGCCTTCTCCAGCGCGCCGCGGACGACCGACTGCACCCGGGTCCAGATCTCGGCGGCGTCGTGCTCGACGTAGCCGGGCTGGGGGAAGATCTGCCGGTGCTCCTGCTGGTCGACGGAGACGATCCGGCCGTCGGCGCCGAAGATGATGCAGCGGCTGGAGGTGGTGCCCTGGTCGATCGCGGCGATGTAGTTGCCAGTGGAGGTCATGTGGAGGGTCCTCGGCTCAAGTTCGGGGGATTACGGGGTGGGTGGGCCTGACACGGACGTCCGGTCAGTCCCCGTGCTCGGCGGGTTCGAACCCGTTGCTCTAGAAGATCGCGTTGTACAGGCCACCGGCCGCCAGGCCGCCGAGGAGCGGGCCGACGACCGGGATCCAGGCGTACGACCAGTCGGAGCTGCCCTTGTTGGGGATCGGCAGGAAGGTGTGCGCGATGCGCGGGCCGAGGTCACGGGCCGGGTTGATGGCGTAGCCGGTCGGGCCACCGAGGGAGAGGCCGATGCCGACGACGGTGAAGGCGACCATCAGGGTGCCGGTGCCGGACTGCGACAGGCCGGAGTTGGTGCCGATGGTGAGGATCGCGAAGCAGAGCACGAAGGTGCCGATGACCTCGGTGATCACGTTCTGGAGCTTGTTCCGGACCTCCGGCCCGGTCGAGAAGATGCCGAGGGTGGGCTCCTCGTTGGCCTCGAACTGGCCGAGGTAGGTGAGCCAGACCAGTACGGCGCCGATGATCGCACCGAGCAGCTGGGAGCCGAGGTAGAGCGGCACCTGGCTCCACTCGCCGCTCTTGACCGCGAGCGCGATGGTGACGGCCGGGTTGAGGTGGGCACCGGACTTCGGAGCCGACATGTAGGCGGCGATGAGGACCGCGAAGCCCCAGCCGAAGGTGATCGCCAGCCAGCCGGCGTTGACGGCCTTCGACTTCTTGAGGGTCACGGCGGCGCAGACGCCACCGCCGAGGAGTATCAGGGCGGCGGTGCCGAGGGTTTCGCCGACGAAGACGTCGCCGTTGGAGAACGCGGACACAAAGACTCCCTTGTCATGGCCCGAGGTGCGGGTGGGGGCAGGCGGCGGGTCGATCCCTGTGCGGGTGAGCGCATCGGGGGAGTGATCTTCCCGGCCATCGTTCGACAATGTCGACCGTCATGCGGAAGCTTCCTCCCCAGGTCGGCCCCGCGTCAAGGCGGGGTTACGGAGCTGTGACCCTTCCCTCGACGGGTCAACCGAAGTTACCCAGCGGAGCGCCCCGAATCGGGGCAAAACGCCAAGGCGCGGACAGGCCTACCGCCCGTCCGCGCCTCAGCGTGACGAAAAGGACCGTCGCGGTCAGAACCGCCCGGCGCCCAGATCGCGGGAGATCGCCCGCGCCGCGCTGCGCACCGAGGCCACCAGCGAGGGCTTCACGAAGCCGTCCTCGCAGACCCGTTCGACCGGCCCGTTGATGCACACCGCGCCCACCGGGTTGCGCCGCCGGTCCTGGATCAGCGCGGCGATCGAAGCCACGCCCTCCCAGGTCTCCTCGACCGAGTCCGCCCAGCCGCGCTCGCGGATCAGCGCGCACTCCGCGTCCAGGTCGCTCGCCCCGGTCAACGTCCGCACGGTGTACGACTCGTACGGCCCGTCGCCCAACTCCCCGCGCGCGACCGGGTCGTAGGCCACCAGCACCTTGCCGATCGCGGTGCTGTGCAGCGGCTGCATCGAACCGACCTCCAGCACCTGCCGGGTGTCGTCGGGCCGGAACACGTGGTGCACGATCAGGACGCCCTGCTGGTGCAGCACCCCCAGGTAGACGGTCTCGCCGGCCGCCCGGGCCAGGTCGTCCGCCCACACCAGCGCCCGCGCCCGCAGCTCGTGCACGTCCAGGTAGCTCTGGCCGAGCCGCAGCAGTTCGGCGCCCAGCTGGTACTTGCCGCTCTCCGGGTCCTGCTCGACGAACCCCTCCTGCTGCAGCGTGCGCAGGATGCCGTGCGCGGTGCCCTTGGCGAGGTCCAGCGCCGTCGCGACCTCGGACAGGCCCAGCCGACGCTCACCGCCCGCCAGCAGGCGCATGATCGCGGCGGCCCGGGAGAGCGACTGGATCGGGCCGGGCATGGGTACCTCCGCGCTGACAGCGGTCGACATTGTCGACCGTAGGGGTGACGGGACGAGTCTGCCAGGCCGCCGTCGGTCCGTGCACCTTCCCCCTCGGTAACCCCGACTCGGCCGGGTGTTAACCTCCCGCCGCCCGCCCGGCGCGATCATCTGAGGGGAGGGCTTAGCCCTCCACCCCGCTGAGCTGCCCGCGCCGCACGGTCACCTCGGCGGCCAGCGCCGCGATCCCGTCCGTGCCGACCCGGCAGCAGCCGCCGACCAGCCGGGCGCCCGCCGTCAGCCAGCCGCCGACCCGCGCCGAGCGGAAGGTCGGCTCCCCGCGCCAGTCCCGGCGGGCCGCGTCCCACCGCTCACCGCTGTTCGGGTACACCACCACCGGCTTGCCGGTCACCTCGGCGGCCACCGCCACGGCCAGGTCCGCGTCCCGCGGCGTGCAGCAGTTGACGCCCACCGCGAGCACCTCGTCCACGTCCGCGGCCAGCGCGAACGCCTCCGCGAGCGGCTGCCCGGCCCTGGTCCGGCCGTCCGCCACGCTGTACGACAGCCAGGCCGGCACCCCCAGCCCGCGCACCAGCTCCAGCAGGGCCCGCGCCTCGTCCGCGTCCGGCACCGTCTCCAGCGCCAGCACGTCCGGGCGGGCCGCCGCCAGCACCTCCAGCCGCGGCCGGTGGAAGGCCACCAGCTCCGCGTGGTCCAGCCCGTACCGGCCGCGGTACTCCGACCCGTCCGCCAGCACCGCCCCGTACGGGCCGACCGAGGCCGCCACCCAGCGCCGCCGCCCACCCGGCTCGGCCCGCGCCGCCTCCCGGGCCAGCTCCACGCTGCTCGCCAGCAGCCGGGCCGCCGCCGCGTGCCCGATCCCGCGTCCGGCGAAGCCCTCGAAGCTGGCCTGGTAGCTCGCCGTGATCGCCACCTCGGCCCCGGCCGCGAAGTACGCCCGGTGCGCCGCGACCACCGCCTCCGGCTCGTCCGCCAGCAGCCGCGCCGACCACAGCCCGTCCGACAGGTCGTGCCCGGCGGCGGCCAACTGGTTGGACATCCCGCCGTCCAGGACCAGCGGGCCGGCCGCCAGCGCGGTGGCGAAGTCCGGCGGGGGAGCAGTGGGCATCTCGTTCTCCTCGGGCGCGGTCGTTCCTGGTCACAGCCTAGAAGCCGGAGCCCTCCGGCCACCGGGAAAACCGTTTGCCGCCGGGGAACGGAGTCGTTACGTTGTGCTCATCCCGAGAACGACAGCACCAGGTGCCCCAGGGGCGCGGAGAGGAGCCGGCGATGGCAGCGGACGAACCGTCCCCCCAGCCCGCCGCCGGGCCCACGGCCGAGCAGCAGTGGCTCGCCGCGTACGACCCGCGCGCCTACGCCCCGATCGCCGTCACGGTCGACGTGGTGGCCCTGACGCTCCGGCACGGCCGCCTGCACGTCCTGCTGGTCGAGCGCGGCGCCCCGCCCTACCAGGGCTGCTGGGCGCTGCCCGGCGGCTTCCTGCGAGCGGGGGAGGAGAGCCTCGACGAGGCCGCCGCGCGTGAACTCGCCGAGGAGACGGGCCTGCAGAGCGCCTCCGAGGTCGAGGTCGCGCTCTGCCGGCTGCACCTCGAACAGCTCGGCACCTACGGCGCTCCCGAACGTGACCCACGGATGCACGTCGTCTCCGTCGCCTACCTCGCCTTCGCCCCGGACCTGCCCGATCCGCAGGCCGGAACGGACGCCGCGGCCGCCGCCTGGCACCCGGTGGCCGACCTCGACCCGGCCCCGCGGCCCCCGGACCGCGCCCCAGCCGCCGGTGTGCCCGCCGACACCCACGGGGGTGGCGTCGACGGGCACACCGGCTCCCGCCCGGACACCGCGGGCCCGGTCACCGAGGCCCCGCCCGCCGACGCACCGCCCGCCGACATCCCGGTCGCCGACATCTTGCGGACCGGCGGCCCGATCCGGCTGGCCTTCGACCACGACCGCATCCTCGCCGACGGCCTGGACCGGGTCCGCGCCAAGCTGGAGTACAGCCCGCTCGCCACCGCCTTCCTGCCGCACGACTTCACCATCCCCGAACTGCGGGCCGTCTACGAGGCCGTCTGGGACGAGAAGCTCCACCCCGGCAACTTCCACCGCAAGGTCCTCTCCTGCCCCGGCTTCGTCGAGGGCACCGGCTCGACCACCGAGCGCGGCGGCGCCCGCGGCGGCCCCCGGGCCCGCACCTACCGCGCCGGCGACGCCCGCCAGCTCCACCCGGCCCTGCTCCGCCCCGCCCGCGAGGAGGAGCCCGGCGCCGGCCCCATCGCCGCCGACCAGGTCCACTGAGCCCCGGCTACCATCCGCCCATGACCACCGACGAAGCCACCCTGCCCGCCCACCGGCCGTTCTCCCACTGCCACTTCTGCGGCGCGCCGTACCCGTCCGGCACCGACGCCTGGCCCCGCACCTGCCCGGGCTGCGCCGAGATCAGCTACCGCAACCCGCTGCCCGTCGCCGTCACCGTCCTGCCCGTCACCCGGCCCGACGCCGACCCGGCCCTGGTCGTCATCCGCCGCACCATCGAGCCCGGCTACGGCGAACTCGCCTTCCCCGGTGGCTACATGGACTTCGGCGAGAGCTGGCAGCAGGCCTGCGTGCGGGAACTCGCCGAGGAGACGGGCATCCCGGCCGACGCCGCCGACGTCCGCCTGATCCACCTGGCCTCCGACCCCAACGGCCGCTTCGTCATGGTCTGCGGGCTGCTCCCCGCCCGCCCGCTCGCCGAACTCCCGCCCTCGCAGCCCACGGACGAGACCGAGGGCTGGCAGCTCGCCACCGCCGACACCCCGCTCGTCTGGGACTTCCACAACGGCATCCTGCGCCGCTGGTTCAAGGGCGAGTTCACCACCGACTGACCCCGGGCCCGTCCGGCGGACCAGCCCGGGCCCGGCCCACCGGACGGGCCCCCGCGGCCCACCGGCCGACCCTGGCGCAGCGGGCGCGCACATGGCATGGTCTGCACCGACAGCCCAACCGGACGGGTTGGCCACGAGCTCACCCGTCCCCACCACCGGCCGGGAGACCACCACCGTGAGCACCCCACCCCAGGACCAGCCGCTCTGGCGCCCCACCCCCGCTCGCGCCGCCGCCACCAGCCTGGTGGCCTTCCAGGCCTGGGCCGCGGAGCACCACGGCGCCCCGGCCGCCCCGCTGGCCCCGGCCGCCGACGACCAGCAGGCCGCCCAGCGCTACGCCGACCTGCACGCCTGGTCCACCGCCGACCTCGACCGCTTCTGGACGGCGGTCACCCAGTGGTTCGACGTCCGCTTCACCCATGCCCCCGAGGCCGTCCTCGCCGACCCGGCCATGCCCGGCGCCCGCTGGTTCCCCGGCGCCCGCCTCAACTACGCCGAGCACGCCCTGCGCGCCGCCGAGACCCCTGCCAACGCCGACCGCCCGGCGATCCTCCACCTGGACGAGACCACCGAGCAGCCGGCCGTCCTCACCTGGGCCGAGCTCCGCCGCCAGGTCGGCTCGCTGGCCGCCGCCCTGCGCGCCCGCGGCGTCGGACCCGGCGACCGGGTCAGCGCCTACCTGCCCAACATCCCGCAGGCCGCCGTCGCGCTCCTCGCCACCGCCGCCGTCGGCGCGGTCTGGACCAGCTGCGCCCCCGACTTCGGCGCCCGCAGCGTCCTCGACCGCCTCCAGCAGATCGAGCCCACGGTCCTCTTCGCCGTCGACGGCTACCACTACGGCGGCAAGGACCACGACCGCACCGAGGTCGTCGCCGAGCTGCGCCGCGAACTCCCCGGCCTGCACACCGTGGTGCACGTCCCGCTGCTCGGCGCCCCCGCCCCCGAGGGCGCCCTCCAGTGGGACGACCTGGTCGCCGAGGACGTCGAGCCGGTCTTCGAGCCCGTCCCCTTCGACCACCCGCTCTGGGTCCTCTACTCCTCCGGCACCACCGGCCTGCCCAAGGCCATCGTCCAGAGCCAGGGCGGCATCCTGCTCGAACACCTCAAGCAGGCCGGCCTCCACCTCGACCTCGGCCCGCAGGACCGCTTCCTCTGGTACACCTCCACCGGCTGGATGATGTGGAACTTCCTGCTGGCCGGCCTCCTGGTCGGAGCCACGATCGTCACCTACGACGGCAGCCCGGGCCACCCCGACACCGGCGCCCTGTGGTCCGTCGCGGCCCGCACCGGCGCCACCGTCCTCGGCACCTCGGCCGCCTACGTCATCGCCAGCCGCAAGGCCGAGCTGCACCCCGGCCGCGAGCTCGACCTCTCCGCCGTCCGCTGCATCGGCACCACCGGCTCCCCGCTCCCGCCCGACGGCTTCCGCTGGATCTACGACGAGGTCAAGCAGGACGTCTGGCTCGCCTCGGTCAGCGGCGGCACCGACGTCTGCTCCTGCTTCGTCGGCGGCGTCCCCACCCTGCCGGTGTACCTCGGCGAGATCCAGGCCCCCTGCCTCGGCGCGGCCGTCGAGTCCTGGGACGTCCAGGGCCACCCGCACACCGACACCGTCGGCGAACTCGTCGTCACCAAGCCCATCCCGTCGATGCCCACCGGCTTCTGGAACGACCCCGAGGGCACCCGGTACCACGACAGCTACTTCGACACCTACCCCGGCATCTGGCGACACGGCGACTGGATCACCGTCACCTCCCGCGGCACCGTCGTGATCCACGGCCGCTCCGACTCCACCCTCAACCGCCAGGGTGTCCGGATGGGCTCCGCGGACATCTACGAGGTCGTCGAGCGCCTCCCCGAGATCGCCGAATCCCTGGTCATCGGCCTGGAGGAGCCGGACGGCGGCTACTGGATGCCGCTGTTCGTCGTCCTCGCCCCCGGCGCCGAACTCGACCAGGACGTCATCGGCCGGATCCGCACCTCGCTGCGCACCGAGCTCTCCCCGCGCCACGTCCCGGACGAGGTGATCGCCGTGCGCGGCCTGCCGCACACCCTCACCGGCAAGCGCATCGAGGTCCCGGTCAAGCGGATCCTCTCCGGCACCCCGCTGGAGCAGGCCGTCAACCCGGGCTCCGTGGACGACATCGACCACCTGCGCTACTTCGAGCAGCTGCGCCGCGACCGTCAGGCCTGACGAACGCCGAAGGGGCGCCCCACCGGGGCGCCCCTTCATCCGTTCCTCTGTGTCCCGCGCGTTCCTACTCGCCGGACAGCACCTGCTGCGCCGCGGCCCGCGCCTCCTCGGCACTGTCCGCGGCCCGGGCCGCCTCGGCCGCCCGACGGCACTGCGCCAGGGTGTACTTCGCCAGCGTGGCTCGCACGTAGGGGATCGAGGCCGCGCCCATCGACAGGCTGGTGACGCCGAGACCGGTCAGCACCACGGCCAGCAGCGGGTCCGAGGCCGCCTCACCGCAGACGCCGCAGCTCTTGCCGGCCACCCGCGCCGCATCGGCGGCCGAGGCGACCAGGTCGAGCAGCGCCGGCTGCCACGGGTCCTGCAGCCGGGCCAGCGCGCCGACCTGCCGGTCGGCGGCGAAGGTGTACTGAGCCAGGTCGTTGGTCCCCAGCGACAGGAACTCGACCTCCTGGAGGATCGACCGGGCCCGCAGCGCGGCCGACGGGATCTCCACCATCGCACCGAACTTGGCGTTCAGCCCGGCCTCGCGGCAGGCGGCCGCGAAGTCCGCGGCGTCCTTGCGGTCGGCCACCATCGGGGCCATCACCTCGAGGTGCACCGGCAGGCCCTCGGCCGCCGTGGCCAGCGCCCGCAGCTGGGTGCGCAGCACCTCGGGGTGCTCCAGCAGGGTGCGCAGACCGCGCACGCCCAGCGCCGGGTTCGGCTCGTCGGCCGGGGTCAGGAAGTCCAGCGGCTTGTCCGCGCCCGCGTCCAGCACCCGGACCACGACCCGGCCCTCCGGGAACGCCTCCAGCACCTTGCGGTACGCCTCGACCTGCTTCTCCTCGCCGGGAGCCTTCGCCGAGTCGTCCAGGAACAGGAACTCGGTACGGAACAGGCCGACGCCCTCCGCACCGTTCTCCAGCGCGGCCGGCACGTCCGCCGGGCCACCCACGTTGGCCAGCAGCGGAACCCGGTGCCCGTCCGAGGTCCGACCCGGACCGGAGGACGCGGCCAGCGCGGCCTTGCGCTCGGCGGCGGCCGCCCGCAGCTCGTCCTGCTTCTCCTGCGACGGGTCCAGCAGCACGTCGCCCGAACTGCCGTCCACCGCGACGACGGTGCCCTCGGCGACGTCCGTCGCGGCCGGCAGCGCGACCACGGCCGGCACGCCCAGGGCCCGCGCCAGGATGGCGCTGTGGCTGGTCGGCCCGCCCTCCTCGGTCACGAAGCCGAGCACCAGCGTCGGGTCCAGCAGCGCGGTGTCGGCCGGCGCCAGGTCCCGCGCGAACAGCACGTACGGCTCGTCGCTGTCCGGCACACCCGGCATCGGCACGCCGAGCAGGCGCGCCACGATGCGGTTGCGCACGTCGTCCAGGTCGGCGACCCGGCCGGCCAGGTACTCCCCGGCGGAGGCGAGCAGCGCCCGGTAGGCCGCGAAGGCGTCGTACACGCCGCGCTCGGCGCTGCTGCCGACGGCGATCCGGCGGGACACGTCGGCCATCAGCTCCGGGTCCTGCGCCATCAGCGCCTGGGCCTCCAGCACGGCCTGTGCCTCGCCGCCCGCCAGGTTGCCGCGAGCGATCAGATCGGCGGCGACCGCCTCGACGGCCGCCACGGCACGCGCCTGCTCGCGGGGGGCGTCCTCGGTCGGGATCTGGGTGGCCGGGGGCTCCAGGACCGCCGTGCCCATGTGCCGCACCTGGCCGATCGCGACCCCGTGGCTGACACCCACGCCGCGCAGTGTCTTCTCCATGTACCTGTTTCTCCGCTGAGAGGAGCGGCCCCGCCGGGAACCGCTGAGTGCCGGGTCGCCCCGTCAACTCCTGCGGGGCGGGTCTGTCCGTGGTTGAGAGGTCAGCTCCAGCTGAACAGCTCGTCGCCCGCCTGGGCCTTGCCGTCCTCGCGCAGGCCACCCAGCGCGTCGGAAGCGGCCTCCAGCGCCACGATCGGCGAGATCGGCGACTTGCCGGCGGCCTCGACGGCCGACGGGTCCCACCGGATCACGGCCTGACCGCGGGTCACGGTGTCGCCCTTGTTGACGAGCAGCTCGAAGCCCTCGCCGTTCAGCTGCACGGTGTCGATCCCGAGGTGGGTCAGCACACCGTGGCCGTCCGCGTCCACCACGACGAAGGCGTGCGGGTGCATGGAGACGACGACGCCGTCCACCGGAGCGACCGCCTCGGTGGGCTCGCGGACCGGGTCGATCGCGGTGCCCGGGCCGACCATCGCACCCGAGAACACCGGGTCGGGCACGCCGGCGAGCCCGACGACCTTGCCGGTCAGCGGCGACGTCACAGTGGTCATGGTTGTGCCTCCCAAGTGCGCAATACAGCGAGCGGCCGCGAGGTGCGGCACACGATCAACTGAAGCCTAAATCATGTCAACTTCGGACATCTGCCGACATTCCCGGGCGAAGACCCACGCCCCCGCCCGTCTACCGACCGGCGTCACATCGACTCGCGACTGGTCTAGTCCTCTTGGTCGATGCGCCGCACTCTACAGGCATCTTGGCGAACGGGAGCCATTGCTGTATATGCTCGCGAGAGCAACAAATCATGCCGCCGCCCGGGTGACTCCCGGTGCGCTCCGATTCGCGCTCCGGCCGCCGAGCCGCTATGGTTGGCCGAGTCGCCGCAACCCGGCGGTTAACAGCAGATTTCAGATGGAAAAAGCCCCGGTAAACGGAGCGGAAAACATCTGGTAAGCTGGAAACACGAAAGAACGAAGCGCCCGGAGGGCCCGCTGGAAGGCGGTCCGAAGGAAGCGTCCGTTCC
>NZ_JBFBGS010000050.1:0-74845 GCF_040684795.1 Kitasatospora sp. NPDC089797
CGCCGAACGCGGTGGCCAGGGTGTCGAAGGCGCTCTTCGCGGTGGAGATGCCGATGATGTCGGCGTCGTGCAGGGTCTTGATGTCCATCGGCTACCCGGCCCCCTGCCCGCGCCGTTCGGCTGTCCGCGGTATCGCCTCGGGATCCGCCATGTCCGTCCCCCCGTTGTTCGGCCCCGGGGCACTACCCGGTTCCGTGATCGTTTGACGTCACATCGTAATGGATCACGAATGAGCAGAACGGGGCCGAGGGCGGAAGCAGGACCCGGAGCCGAAAGGCCTTCGGGCGCCGACCGGGTGGCCGGCGCCCGGAGGTGCGCTCAGTGGGCAGGGGACGGCACGGGCGCCGTCAGGTCCGGAGCGGTGTCACCGGCGGGGTGCCGGTCAGAGGAGCTGGAAGGTCCACTGCTGCTTCCAGTCGTCCTTGCAGGTCCAGACGCCGAGCTGCTTGAAGTCGGAGTCGTGGGCGAGGCAGTTGTCGTCGTCGATCTGCACCCGGTACTTGCCGCCGCCGAGGCTGACGAACTGCCACTTCTGGTTGGGGGTGCCGCCCCACGCCTGCTGCTCGGCGACGTAGGTGTCGGGGTTCTCGGTGAGGTTGTACCCGAGGTCATTGACGATCCGGTAGCGGTCCCCGCCCAGCGGCTTGATCGTCCAGGTGGAGCCCTTGTAGCCCAGGATCCCCCCGACGATCGGCGAACCCCAACTGGCGGTCTCGTTGGGCGCGGTCGCCCCCAGTCCGTTGGCGAGCTTCAGGAACAGCGGCCGCTCGGTCGGGACGTCGGCGCCGCCGCCGGTCGGCGGGGTGGTCGGCTTGGGCTTCGGGTCCGGCTTCGGCTTCGGGTCGGGCTTCGAGGGGTTGGTCGGGTCGCCCGGCGTGATCACGCCGCCGGAGGCGGACTCCAGCACCCACTCCTGCTGCCAGCCCGACTTGCACGTCCACACACCGAGCTGCTTGAAGTCGGAGTCGTAGGCGAGGCAGTCGTCCGCGGAGATCCGGATCTGGTACTTGCCGTTGCCGACCGGGACGAGCTGCCACTTCTGCTGGTCGGAGTTGCTCCACTGCTGGAGTTCGGCCATGTAGTTGCCGCTCTCGGTGAGGTCCAGCCCGTAGGAGCTGGTGATCCGGTAGCGGCCGCCGCCCAGCGGGTTGAGCTTCCACTTGGACTCGTTGCCGCCGCGGACCCCGGCGACCACCGAGGCGCCGGCGGAGCCGTTGACCGGGACGGCGCCCAGTCCGTCGTCGAGCTTGAGGGTGACGTCGGCACCGTTCCCGCCGCCACCGGGCGTGGGCGGGTTGGTGGTCGGCGGGGTGCCGCCCCAGGCCCAGTTCTGGTTCGGCGCGTCGCGCTTGTCCTCGGAGCCGCAGGACCAGCCCACCACCGGGCTGCCGTTGCCGGTCTGGCCGCTGAAGTCGTCGATGCAGACGTCCTTGGACCGGTCGTCCTGGTCCACCAGGTGCCGGAAGCCGCCGCTCGCCGACATGTTCCAGCGCTGCCCGGGGTTGTCCAGGCAGTCCCAGACCTGGAGCTTGGTCCCGTTCGCGGTGTTGTTGCCCGGCAGGTCGAGGCACTTGCCGTTGGCCGCCTGGAGCCGGTACCCGTTGTACGTCCACTTCTGCGCGTCGCCGCCGTTGCACTCCCACATCTGCACGGGGGTGCCGTTCGCGGTGCCGTTGCCGCTGACGTCCAGACAGGCGTGGTAGCCGGGGCGGCTGGAGTCGGGGGTCAGGCTGCCGGTCCTGGTGCCGTAGCCGGACCGGCCGGGGAAGTGGATGGTGCGCACGTCACCGTCGCACTTGTAGGGCCGCGCGGTACCGGACCGGCAGGTCCACGACTCCTTCTTGACGCTGTCGCCGTCGTTGCCGACGAACGCCCAGTTCATGTATCCGCCGTCGGTCCGGTTGCGGAACGTCGAATCGCCCTGGAAGACCCAGATCCGGAACACGTCGTACCCGGACGGATCCTTCTTGTCCTTGTCCAGGAAATGCTTGAGCTTGTAGGTGGTGTCGAGCAGCATCCCCTTCATGTCGGCCTTGTACTCGCCCTTGAACCACTCGGTGTCGTACAGGTCGGTGCCCACCGTCTTGTACACCATGACGTTGAACCCGGGGAACTTCTGGCTCAACCTCGTCGCGGTGTCCTGGGTGAACTGCGCATTGTCCAGCTTGTTGTTGTTCGCGGCGTCGCGGAAGCCCCTGATCATGTCGAAGGCCGAATTGATCAACGAGGTCATGCAGTTGCCACCGCCCACGGAGGCCGGGGTACCGCAGGTGGTGTCCACGGGCGGGGCCGCCGACGCCGTCGGGGCCTGCACGGTCAGGCCGGAGACCATGGCGGCTGCGGCAACTCCGCATGCCAGGGCGCTTTTCAGGCGGAACCAGGGTTTCATGTCAGATCCATCTCTCTACTCGGCAAAGATGGATCGTAGGGTCCAGAATCCTCCGTCCCGCCTCCCCTGACGGAATCCATATGACCGGGCCGGGATTTCTGTCGGCCTTTTACGTCCTCCCGGCCCGGACCCATTTCGATTGAACCGGAAAGCCGGGATATCCGTTTCCCCGTCCGAACGACCCGCCCCGACGGCCCACCTCAACCCCGACGGCCCCCCTCAACCCCGACGACCCGCCCCCTCGGCACCGCCTCACACGTCGGTGCCGCCTCCCGCCCGGCGGGCGCGCTCACGCCGGCGGGCGGCGGCCCGGGCGAGGTAGTCGTGGTGCTCCTGGGCGTGGTCGGGCGGCAGGTGCGGGGCGTCGGGGCTCGTGGTGGCGAAGAACTGCGCGAGTGCCTCGTTCGAGCCGGTGGCCGGCCCGGCGGAGCGGGCGAACATCTCCGCCTCGTGGGCGGCGACCGCCTCGTCAAGTGCACTGCTCTGCCCGGGTGTTGAACTCCCACCACGGGCCAGTGCCACACCCACCGCGAGGGCGAGCTCCGCCCCGTCGAGCATCGCGAGGTTGGCGCCGTGCCCACCGAACGGCGCCATCAGGTGGGCCGCGTCGCCGATCAGCGTCACCCCCGGGACGTGCCCCCAGGCGAGCGGCGCGGGCAGGGCCCAGAACGAACGCGGCACGTAGTCGGCGTCGCTGTCGGCGATCACCGCGCGCAGGGACGGGGACCAGTGGGCGAACGTCCCGGCCAGGTGCGCGCGGACGCTCTCCCGGTCGGTGAGGTCGACGCCCGCCGCGACGTGCCAGTCCCGCACGGCGCGGAACGCGAGGTAGCCGCGGACCACCCGGTCGGCGTTGCGCTGGAGGATCACCGCCCGGCCGTCGTTGTCGTTGGCGAACAGGTGGCCGTCGCCGATGGTCCCGGCCAGTTCGGGGTGGCGGGTGTCGACGTCGTCGAACCGGACGTCGAGGAAGCTCACCCCCAGGTACTCCGGGGCCGCGTCGGTGACCAGGGGGCGGATCGTCGACCACGCCCCGTCGGCACCGATGAGCAGGTCCGCCCGTACGACGGCGCCGTTCGCGAACTCCAGGCGGTGCGCGCCGCGCTCCAGCGGGGTCGCCCGGACGAGCCGGTGCCCCCAGCGGACGGTGCCGGGGCGCACGTGGTCGTGGAGCAGGCGACGCAGTCGGCCGCGGTCGATCTCGGGGGCGGCCGTGTCGCCGGGTGCGGGAGCGAACCGGGCGAGGACGGTGCCCTGGTGGTCGGTGCGGGTCATGGCCCGGCCTTCGGGCCGGGCCTGCGCCAGGAAGGCCTCCGTCAACCCGGCGTCGGCCAGGGCGATCTGGCCCGTGTCGGCGTGCAGGTCGAGCGTTCCGCCCGGGTCGCGGGAGTCCACGGCGGTGTCGCCGTCGTACACGGCGACCTCGATGCCCTGGAGCTGCAGGACACGGGCGCAGGTCAGTCCGGCGGGCCCGCCGCCGACTATGCAGATCCGGGGTGTGCTGGTGGTCATCAGGACCCTCTCCTCCGGTGTTCGGACACGACGAGGCGGGTACGGCACCCGCACTCTCGAAAGGTGTAACTGCTCAAAAAGCGTAACAGATCAACTTTCTAATTCGCTTCATCAAAGCGGTACAGTGTCCGGGTGACCGAAACCGGGCGCCGCGAGCGCAAGAAGGCAGCCACCCGCCAGGCCCTGGCGGACGCCGCGCTGCGCCTGTTCCTGGAGCGCGGCTACGACGACGTCGGGGTGCGCGAGATCGCCGATACGGCCGACGTCTCGGTGACCACGCTGTTCAAGCACTTCCCCGACGGCAAGGAGGAGCTGGTCTTCGACCAGGACCTCGACCGCGAGGCGTCGCTGGTCGCCGCGGTCCGCGAGCGCCCCGCCGGACTCTCCGTCCCGCAGGCCCTGCACCGGCTGTTCCTGGAGGACGGCTCCCGCCGGGTTCGCACCGACCCCCGGTTCCCCGACTTCCTCCGCCTGGTGGACAGCACCCCGGCGCTACGCGAGTACGCCCGCCGCATGTGGCTGCGCCACGAGGAGGCCCTCACCCGGGTGATCGCCGAGGACGCCGGCCTGCCCTCCGGCGACCCCGGCTGCCGCGCGCTGGCCCACTTCGCCCTCGAAGCCACCACCCTGGCCCTCGGGGCCCCGGACCCGGAGGCCGCCCTCGCCCGGATCTTCGCCCTGCTCGACAGCGGCTGGACCGGTACGGCCGCGCCCACGGACTGACCCGCCCCTACCCCACCCGGCCCGGCCCCGGCCTGGCGCCCGCCCCAAGCCCGCGGACGACGCGCCCACCCGTACCGGGCTACCCGTCCGTGCGCAGGCCCAGCCGACCGGCCAGCGCCCGCTCCCCCACCGGGGTCAACCGCAGCGCACGGCCACGCGGCGCGCGAGTGACCCACCCGGCAGCGGTGAAGGCGTCGAACAGCTCCGCCCCGAGCCGCCCCGCCAGATGGTGCCGCTGCTCGGTCCAGTCCAGGCAGAAGCGCAGCAGCGGGCGCCGCTGGTCGTCCACCAGGCGATCCTCGGGCACTCCGAGTGCGGTCAGCACCGGTACGGCTGCCGGGCCGAGCCGGTACGGATGCTCGGCACCGGCCACCGACCGGGTCGTCCCGCCGGACTCCGGAGCAGCCACGAGCGCCGTCCCATCCGCCGGGGCCAGCGCACCGCTGCTCAGCAGGGCCTCCGTGAGCGCCACCCCGAGCCGACCGGCGGTGTGGTCGAAACAGAGCCGCCCCCGGCGCAGCGCCTCGTTGCGGTGTCCGGCCCGGAGCGTCCGCGGCGCCGCCAGCGGCGGGGCGAACGCGGCCAGGCCCTCCATCAGTTCGGCGATCCGACGGTCGGCGAGCTCGTAGTAGCGGTTGCGCCCCTCCGGTCGGACGGTGATCAGCCCGGCCCGGGCGAGCCGGCTCAGCTGGGCGCTGGCGGCCTGGGGCGTGACGCCCGCGTGCTCGGCCAACTCGCCCGCGCGCAGGCCGCGTCCGCCGGCGAGCGCCATCAGGATGCGCGCACGGGTGCCGTTGGCGAACAGGGCGGCCACGCGGGCGATGTCCGGCTCACCGGCGCGCTCGGGCGGAGTGGTCATCCGGCCATTGTGGACCGGGAACGCTTCCACCTGCGTGGAAGCGGATCGCCACCACCATCGGGGCATGAACGAGACGGGTCGGAACACCCAGCCCCGGAGCACGCAGGCCCGGGACGCCCAACCCCGGACCGCGCAGGCCCGGGGCACCCAGCCCCGCAACAGGGCCGCCCGCGCCGGGGAGGTCCGGGACGGTGGGGTGCCCGCGGCGCCCGCGCCGTCCCGTGCCCGGCTGCACCGGAGGGTGCTGGCGGCGACCGGGGTCAGCTACGTGATCGTCCTGCTGGACGCGTCGATCGTGAACGTCGCCCTGAACGGCATCTCCGGCAGCCTCGGTACCGGAGTCGACGGGCTGCAGTGGGTGGTGAACGCCTACACGCTCGCGTTCGCCGCGCTGCTGCTGAGCGGCGGCACCCTCGCTGACCGCTGGGGCGCCCAACGGGCCTACCTGGCGGGACTGTCGTTGTTCACCGCGGCCTCGGCCGGCTGCGGGCTGGCGACCGGGCTCCCGCTGCTGGCGGCAGGGCGGGTGGTGCAGGGCGCCGGCGCGGCCGTCCTCGTCCCGGCCGCCCTCAAGCTGATCGACCGAGCGCATCCGGAGCCGGCGGCGCGGGCCCGGGCGATCGGGATCTGGATGTCGTCGGGTGGGGTGGCGATGGCCGCGGGGCCGGTGATCGGCGGCACGCTGATCTCCTGGCTCGGCTGGCGCGCCGTCTTCTTCGTCAACCTGCCCGTCGGGCTCGCCGGGGTGTGGCTGGCCCGGCGGCTCACCGCCCAACCGCCCCGACCCGGCCGAGCCTCCCGACCGGACCGACCCACCCGATCAACCCGACCACCCCGATCAACCCGACCCGACCGACCGGACCGATCGCCCCACCCGCTGCCGCAACGCCTGGACCTGGTCGGCCAGTTGACGGCCGTCGTGGCGCTGGGCCTGCCGATCGCGGTCCTCATCCAGGGCCGTGACTGGAGCGCGCCACTCGTGGGCGCGGCCGTCGCGGTGTCCGCCGCGGCCGTGGCGGCCTTCCTCCGCACCGAGGCGCGCGGCCCGGACCCGATGCTGCCGCTGTCGCTGTTCCGCAGCCGGGTCTTCGCGGCCTCCACCGTGGTCTCCGCGACCTCGGCCCTGGTCTTCTACGGCCTGCTGTTCGTCTGCGGCCTCTACTTCCAACAGGTGCGGGGCTATTCACCGGTCCGGGCCGGGCTGGCGATGCTGCCGCTGACCGCGACCGTCGCCGTCGGGGGCTTCGGCTCCGCCCGGGTGGCACGGCTGCTCGGCCCGCGCTGGTCGATGGGTACGGCCTTCGGCGCCTACGCAGTCGGGGCCCTGGGGCTGTTGGGCGCCTCCCGTACCTCGCCGTACTGGACGGCGCTCGCACCCATGGTGCTGATCGGGCTGGCGGGCGGATTCATCTCCCCGGCGGCCACCGCACCGGCCCTGGGCACCGTCGACACGTCCCGGGCGGGCGTCGCCGCAGCCGTTCTCAACACCGCCCGGCAGTCCGGATCGGCGGTCGGCGTCGCCGCCTTCGGCACACTGGTGACGATCGCCCAGCCCTTCACCCGGGGGCTGCACGCGGTGCTGTGCCTGATCGCTCTCGCGGCCACGGCCGCCGCGGCCCTGTGGACGTACACCTTCCGGACGGCCACGCCGTCCCCACCGGCCATGCCCACCCCACCGACCGCCACGCCCCGACCGACCGCGGCGACCCCACCCGCCCGGCGTTCGCCCGCCTGACCGCAGGCCGCGACCACCCTCGCCACACCCCCGCAGCCGCCGAAAAGAGCACGTCAAAGGCCCGGCCGGCGCCGCCGGACCGGGCTTGACGCCCATTCGCCCTTCCACCACCCTTCCACTAATCGAATAGTGAAAGGGTACTTTGCTCATGCCCGCAGCCCTCTCCCCGCGCACCCCGCCCCACCAGCCCCACCCGGCACCGGCGCGCCTCCACCGACCAGCGTTCCCGGCCCGGCTCCCCCTCGCGGTCCGCGCAGTCCGCGCAGTCCGCCCGCTGCGCGCCGCCCGCCTCCCGCACCACCCCGCCGTGCTGGCCTGGGGCCTGGCCGCCGGCTTCGCCGCGCTCTACACCTGCGTCGCCGTCAACCGGCACCGACGCGGCCTCAGCAAGGCCTACGACCTGGGCATCTTCGAGCAGGCCGTCCGGGCGTACGCCCACGGCCGGGCCCCGATCGTGCCGCTCAAGGGCCCCGGCTACGACCTGCTGGGCGACCACTTCCACCCGCTGATCGCCGTGCTCGCCCCCGCCTACCGGGCCTTCCCCAGTCCACTCACCCTGGTCGTCGCCCAGGCACTGCTGATGGCCCTGGCCGTCGCCCCGCTCACCCGCTGGGCCCACCAGGTCGCCGGCCCGCGGGTCGCGCTGCTCATCGGCTGTGCCACCGGGGCCTCCTGGGGCATCGTCCGGGCCGCGGCCGACGACTTCCACGAGATCGCGTTCGCCGTCCCGCTGCTCGCCTTCGCCGCCACCGCGCTCGGCCGACGCCGGCCGCTCGCCGCCGCCCTGTGGTCGCTGCCGCTGCTGCTGGTCAAGGAGGACCTGGGGCTGACGGTGGCAGCCGTCGGCCTGCTGATCGCCTGGCAGGCCCGCCAGGACCGGCGCGCCCCGTGGCCCGGACTCGCCCTCGCCGTCCTCGGCGTCGCCGCGACCGCGCTCACCCTGCTGGTCGTCCTGCCGGCCTTCAACCCGCACGGCGGGTTCGACTACTGGCAGCAGTTGGGCGGCGGCGGACACTCCGCGTCCTGGGCCTCGGCCTGGACCGTGCCGCTGCGGCTCGGGTGGCCGCCGGTCAAGTGGCTGCTGCTGTTCCTGCTCGCCGCCACCGCGGGCTTCCTCGGCCTGCGCTCACCGCTCGCCCTGCTCTGCGCGCCCACCCTGGCCTGGCGGCTGCTCTCGACCAACCCGCACTACTGGGGCGTCAGTTACCACTACAGCGCGGTCCTGATGCCGATCCTGGTCGCCGCCCTGATCGACGCCGTACGCCGCGCCGGTGCGGGGCGGCCCACCGCAGACACTCCGCAGCGGCCCACCGCCGAAACCCCGCGCCGGCCCGCCGCCGACACCCCGCACCGACCCACCCCCCGAGCGGCCCGACGGGCGCTCGCCGCGACGGCCCTGGTGACGGTCGTGACGCTGCCGCTCTACCCGCTGCACGAGGTGGTGATGCCCGAGGCGTGGAGCACCTCCCCTCGACTCACCGAGACCCGGACGATGCTCCGCCTGATACCCGACGACGCGACCGTGGCCGCCTCCAACCGCCTGGCCGCCCAGCTCACCAGCCGGACGGAGGTCACCCTGGTCTGCCAGGAGCCGGTCGGCCCCGGCCCGGAGTGGGTGGCGGTCGACCTCCGCGATCCCAGTGTCCAGTCCCCGTGCGCCACCGCCGCCACGGCCCGGATTCTCGCGGAGTACCGGAGTCACGGCTACCACCAGTTGGTCGACCGGGACGGCCTGCTCCTGCTCAAACGCCCCTGACCCGTCCACCAGCCCCCGGTCAGCGCCCGGTCAGCCCCGGGTCGCGCTTGACCAGCGCGCCGCCGTGGGCCACCATTCCACTATTGAACTAGTGAAAGGCCGCAAGTGGCGTGATCGAGTACCGCATCGATCGGCGCAGCGGCGTCTCCACGTACCAGCAGATCGTGCAGCAGACCAAGCAGGCACTGCGGCTCGGCCTGCTGCAACCCGGGGACAAGCTGCCGACCGCCCGTGAGGTGGTCGAACTGACCGCGATCAACCCCAACACCGTGCTCAAGGCCTATCGCGAGCTCGAACGTGAGGGGCTGGTCGAGCCGCGCCCCGGGCTGGGCACCTTCGTCCGGCGTTCGCTCGCCCGGCCTGAGGCGGCGGCCGACGGGCCGCTGCGCGCGGACCTGGTCGGCTGGGTGGACCAGGCCCGGGAGGCCGGACTGGAGCGTGAGGACATCGCCGCACTGATGGCCTCCGTACTGGAACAGCGCTTCGAGACCGGGGTCCTCCCGGGCACAGCGGACTGACCGGCGCACAGGGGCCACCCCGACTCCGGAGGCCCGGGAAACCCCGACTCCGGAGGCCCGGGAAACCCCGACTCCGGGGCCCGGGAAACCAGGCCCGGGAAACCGGGACCGGGACCGGGGAGCCCCGGAAGACCAGGACCGTCGACGCCGCATCCGGCACCACCGAAGTCAGCACCACCGAAGTCAGCAACACCGAAGTCAGCGACACCGAACCGAGCGCCACCCCGGGGTCCACCCCGGCCGCGCAAGAACAGTGGGGGGACCGGGTGAACGACCCGACAACCGTGGCTCCGGCGCTGGAGGCCGTCGGACTCGGCAGGCAGTACCGGGGCGGCTGGGCCCTGCGGGGCTGCGACTTCACCGTACCGACCGGACGGATCTGCGGAGTGGTCGGCCCCAACGGCGCCGGCAAGAGCACCCTGCTCGCCCTCGCCGCCCGGCAACTCGACGCCACCGAGGGCGAGTTGCGGGTGTTCGGCAAGGCGACCGGGACGCCGGACGAGCACTCCCGAGTCTCCTACGTGGCCCAGGAGAAGCCGCTCTACCCCGGCCTCACCGTCGCCGAGACCCTGCGGATGGGCCGCGAGCTCAATCCGGTCTGGGACCAGGAGGCGGCGCAACAAATCGTCGATCAGGGCGAGTTGCGACCCCGGCAGCGGATCGGATCGCTGTCCGGTGGCCAGCGCACCCGGGTCTCGCTGGCCCTCGCCCTCGGCAAGGTCCCCGAACTGCTGCTGCTGGACGAGCCGATGGCCGACCTCGACCCGCTCGCCCGGCACCAGCTCATGGGCACCCTGATGTCGGCCGCCGCCGAGCGGGGCACGACGATCGTGGTGTCCTCGCACATCCTCCCCGAGCTGGACGGCGTCATCGACCACCTGCTGCTCGTCCAGGGCGGGCGGATCCGGCTGTCCGGCGACCTGGAGGAGATCCTGGAGGGCCACCGACTGCTCAGCGGGCCCGCCGGCGGCGCCGACCTCCCGCCCGAGCTGGTGGTCGAGCAGCGGATCGGCGGCCGCCGGGCGACCGCCCTGGTCCGCACCGGGGAACCGCTGGACGGCCCCTGGGAGAGCGAACGCCCCAGCCTGGACGAGCTGTTGCTCGGCTACCTCCGCTCACCCGCCGACCTCCCCCGGACCGCCATCCCGGCGAACGACGAGAAGGCAGCATGAGCACGAACCTCCTGACCGAGCCCGCGAAGCCCGCCGCCGCCCCGACGCCGCAGAAGCGCTCCGCGACCCCCCGGCTGCGCGGCCTGATCTGGCTGTCGCTCCGTCAGAACCGTTTCCTGCTGTGGGTGTTGTCGGCGCTGACGGTCCTGGTCGCGGCCAACATCGCCTGGGTCCACGTCGCCTCCCAGCACATCGTGGGCGTGCTGCGCAGGACGGGCTGCTACGGCCCCGGGGCCATCGGCGGCAGCCGGTGCTGGACGTTCCTGGCGCCGATCAACGAGCCGACCTTCTGGTTCGCCTCCGTGCTGCAGCCCGTGGTCACCGCCGTGCCACTGCTGGTCGGCGTGTTCATCGGCGCACCGCTGCTGGCCCAGGAGTACGAGCGCGGCACGATCCGACTGATCCGCGCCCAGTCCGTCAGCCCGGCCCGCTGGCTGACCGCCCGCCTCGTGGTGCCCGGCCTGGCCGTCCTGGCCGTGTCCGGCGTGCTCGCCGCTCTGATGACCTGGGTGTGGTGGACGGACCTCGTGCACGGGCCGAGCTCCTTCGACCCGCCGTTCCAGTTCTTCACCTACCCGGCGCTCGGACTGGCGCCGGTCGCCTGGTCCCTGTTCGCCCTCGTCCTGGGCGTCCTGGTCGGCCGGCTGGTGCGCCGCACCCTGCCCGCGATGTTCCTCACCGGCGCGCTGGTCGCGACCACCCACGGGCTGATCCGCTGGGCCCGCCCCTTCTTCCACTCCACCGTCGACGTGGTGGTCCCCCTCAACGCCCTCCAGCCCATGAACGCCTGGCTGGTCGACACCAAGACGGTGCTCGCCGACGGCAGCCGGGTCGGCACCGATGCGTGCTTCTACGGCCCCCGGTGCGACGGCGCCACCGGCACCTGGCTCAGCTACCACCCCGCCGGGGACCTCGTGCCGATCCAACTCGTCGAGACCGGGATCCTGTTGGCCCTCACCGCGGTCACCCTCGCGGCCGTCTTCCGCCTGGTCCGCCGGTAGGACGGCGGACGGCCGCCACCTGCGCCGCACTTGACGAAAGGTTGACCTGTTCACGGCAGATAGTTGACTCCGGACGCCCCTATGGTCGGCCCATGCCCTCACAGCCCATCAGGCCCACCGCGCTACCGGTCCTGCCCTACCGCAAGCCCACCCGCGGCCGGGACTACTGGGTCCTGGACAACGTCCTGCCGGACCCGGACGCCGTCCGCGAGCGCGTCCTGGCCCGCGGCGACTGGACGGAGGGCTACCCGCACCGCCCCGAGACCTGGCCCGGCCTGCGCACCATGCCGGGCCTGGAACCCGACGAGCTGGCGAGGGTCGAGAGCCAGGTCCGCAAGGCCACCGGCGCCTCCCGGCTCTGGGTGCAGAGCACCCCGGGCGGCGGCACGCTCAACCACAACTGCGTCCAGGTCGTCGGCGCCGGGGAGTCGGAGTCCCGCCCCCACACCGACTCCCGTGCGCTCTGCCGCTACGCCGCCGTGCTCTACCTCAGCCCGGGCGCCCCCAAGGACGCCGGCACCAGCTTCTACCGCCAGCAGTTCCCCGGCGGCCGGCTCGGCGGCAACCTGGTCAACGCCCCGCACAACAACCTGGTCGAGGCGCTCGGCACCCGCCACGTCCCCGTCGACCACTTCACCGAGGACGTCCGCGTCCCCAACCGCTACAACCAGCTGCTGCTCTACCACGCCAACCTGATCCACAGCGCCACCGACTACTACGGCGCCGAGCTGGCGGACCGGCGGATGACCGCCGTGTTCTTCTGGATGGCCTGACCGGGCACCCGCCCGACGGGCACCCATCCGCCGGGCACCCATCCGCCGGGCTGACGACCCGTCCGCCGGACCGACGACCCGTCGCCCGCCCGCTCCCACCACCGGCCGGGATTCGGACCGATCACCGGTGGGGACGCTCGCCGCATGACCCCCGACGCCGTACCCCCCACCGAGACGGTCCGCCCCGACTGGGCCGGGATCGACCGCCTGCCGACCCTCGACCTGCTCCGGCTGATGAACGCCGAGGACCGCACCGTCCCCGCCGCCGTCGCCGGGGAGCTGCCCCGGATCGCCGCCGTGGTCGACGCCGTGGCCACCCGGATGGCACGCGGCGGCCGACTGGTCTACGCCGGGGCGGGCACCGCCGGACGGCTCGGAGTGCTGGACGCCGCCGAGTGCCCGCCCACCTTCGGCACCGATCCCGCACTGGTCGTCGGCCTGATCGCGGGCGGCCGGACGGCCGTGACGGAGGCCGCCGAGGGCGCCGAGGACCGCACCGACCTGGCCGAGGCCGACGTCGCGGCGCTCGGGCTCACCCCGGCCGACACCCTGGTCGGCGTCTCCGCCTCGGGCCGCACCCCGTACCCGCTGGCCGCGGTCCGCGCCGCCCGGGCGGGCGGGGCGCTGACCGTCGGGCTGGCGTGCAACCGGGGCTCGGCCCTGGTGGCGGCGGCGGACCTGGGGATCGAGGTGGAGGTCGGCCCGGAGGTCCTGGCCGGGTCCACCCGGCTCAAGGCGGGCACCGCGCAGAAGCTGGTGCTCAACATGCTCTCCACGGCCGTGATGGTCCACCTCGGCCGGACGTACGGAAATCTGATGGTCGATCTGCGGGTCACCAACGCCAAGCTCCGCGAACGGGCCCGCCGGATCGTCGCCGAGGCCACCGGCGCCGACCGGGAGGCGGTCGGCCGCGCCCTCGGCGCCACCGACGGCCGGACCAAGGACGCGATCCTGGTCCTGCTGGCCGACGTGGACGCCCCCACCGCCGCCCGCCTCCTCACCGCCTCGGCCGGACGGCTGCGCGAGGCGCTCGAACTCGCCCGGCGCTGACCGGACCCGACGTCGCACCCCGGCCGCGCCACGGCAGGCCCCGGCCCGGCCGCGCCACAGCAGACCCCGGCCGGATCCGCCCCGCCCCGCTAGCCGAGCCGCAGGTCCGCCGACGCCACGACCTCCCCCAGCCGCGGGAAGTCCAGTTCCACCGACGCCCGGTGCTCCGCCTCCGTCAGCCCGGTCATCGCGTCCTCGACGAACACCAGCCGGTAGCCGTGGTCGCCGGCCGCGCGGGCGCTGGACTCCACGCCGAGGTTGGTGGCGATCCCGGTGAACACCAGCGTCTCCACGCCGCGGGCCCGGAGCAGTCCGTCCAGCCCGGTGCCCTGGAAGGCGCCGATGGTGCGCTTCACCACGACCTCGTCGGCCGCCGCCGCGACCTCGGCCACCAGCTCGCTGCCGGGCGGCTGTTCGGCGACACCGGGTCGCTCGACCCGGACCGCGACGACCGGGGCGCCCGCGGCACGGAAGTCCCCGGCGAGGCGCAGCGAGGCCGCCACCACGTCCGGGCCGGTGTGCGGGGCAAGGTCGTAGCCGACGATCCGGTCCATCAGGTCGATCAGGACCAGGGCCGTGGTGCGGGGATCAAGGGTGGTCATGGCGCTCACGCTAGCCCATCCCCCGCCACGCCCGGCCGCTCCCCTGCCACCGCCGCCGTAGCCCTCGGCCACGCCCGACCGCTCCCCCGCCGCGCCCATCGGATCGACGACACCCTCCGCAGGGCCACACCGGAACCGGTCCGTTCCGGACGAACTCCGTGGCCGCACCGCCGGGCCGGAGCTGCCGACCGGATCCGCCGGACCGGCCCTCGGCGACCTGCGGGCCGGCGGTCTCGCCGCCGGGCGGAGCACCGGGGCGGCACCGGGCGCCGGCGGGCTGCTCTGCGGCGGCGGCAGCGCCGGCCTGGCCGCCACCCTCCCCGCCCTCCGGCACCACGACCAGCACGTACCAGCGCGTACCGGCGCCACGACCTGCGCACTCCGGCACCACGACCAGCGCGCCCCGGCGCCACGACCAGCGCGCCCCGCCCCCGGAGGCGCCCCGGCCACCACCTCCGGAGGCGCCCCGCCGCGATCTCCCCTGACGTGAATCCGCCGTTCCGCGTCCCGGGCCATTGACCGCCCACCCCACCCGACGGTTGGCTCACCCCGAGCCGGCCGCCGGGGAGTTCGACACCGCAGCAGCCCTCGACGCCACCGGGCGTCACCGTCGAGGCGGTCCGGCCGTTCCCAGGGGAGGGACCACCAGATGACCAGCCCGCACACCGCCGCGCGCCTGCTGCGCGCCGCCTGCGCCGTCGGCGCGGCCGCCGCCCTCGCGCTCACCAGCACCCAGGCGGCCCAGGCCGACAGCCGCCACCGGCCCGGCACCGAACGGGTGTCCGTCGGACTGGGCGGCGCCCAGCCCGACGGCGCCTCGCAGGCCGAAGGCCTGAGTGCCGACGGCCGCTACGCCGTGTTCACCTCGAGTGCCACCAACCTGGTGCCCGGCGACACCAACGGCAAGAGCGACGTCTTCGTCCGCGACCTGCGCACCGGCAGCACCGAGCGGGTCGACACCGGCCCGAACGGCGTGCAGGCCGACGGCGACGCCCTCTCGGCCGCCATCAGCGGCAACGGCCGCTACGTGACCTTCAGCTCCTACGCCACCAACCTGGTGCCGGGCGCCAACCTGGGCTTCGAGGACGTCTACGTGCACGACCGCTGGACCGGCCGGACCACCCTGGTCTCCGTCGGCGAGGAGCCGGGGCAGCCGCAGCAGGGCAAGTTCTCCGACCACCCCTCGATCAGCCGGGACGGCCGCTACATCGCCTTCCAGTCCAACCGCGCCGACCTCGCCCCCGGCACCGTCACCTGGCAGGGCGCCAACATCTACGTCCACGACCTGCGGACCGGCGAGAACCGCCTGGTCAGCATCGGCGCCGACGGCAAGGAGGCGAACGGCTCCTCCGCCTCCCCGGTGATCAGTGCCGACGGCGGTTCCGTCGCCTTCATCTCCAAGGCGAGCAACATCATCGGTGCCGACAAGCCCGGCGCGCTCTCTCCGGAGGCGGTCCGGCAGCTGACCGCCGGATCCGGCCGGGAGCCCGACGACCGGTTCGGCCTCGGCTCCGCCGCGGAGTCCCCGACCGCCGGCGACCAGCCCCAGTTGCTCAAGCCGCGCCTCTACCCGCTGTACGTCCGCGACCTGCGCGCCGAGGAGACCACCCTGGGCACCCCGGACGGCCAGGGCGGCTGGCGCGGCGGGGACTCCGCCTCGCTCAGCCCGGACGGCCGCTACCTGGTCTTCTCGACCTGGGTGCAGCACGGCGACGGCTGGGCCGACCGGCACTTCGAGGTGTACGTCCGGGACTTGGAGGAGGGCACCGAGACCCTGGTCAGCGTCGGCCTGCCGGGGACGAAGACCACCGGCGACTCCTTCAACGGCCGGATGACCGCCGACCACCGCTGGGTGTACTTCGACTCCACGGCCGCCAACCTGGTGCCCGGTGACACCAAGACCGCCTCCGACGTCTTCCGGCGCGACCTGTGGACCGGCCGCACCGAGCGGATCAGCCTGGCGCCGGACGGCTCGGAGTCGGCCGGCGCCGCCTACGCCCCGTACGTGGACGCCCGGGGCACCACCGTGGTGTTCACCTCGGAGGACGGCACCCTCGTCCCGGGCGACACCAACAAGGCCTCCGACGTCTTCCTCCGCCACCTGCCCGAGCACTGACCCACCGAACAGGCACCGCACCGCACCGCCCCGGGCTAGGGCAGGGCGGGCAGCGCGTACCCCAACTGGGAGACCACCGACCACAGTTGGTCCGCCAGCGTGGCCGCGGCGGCGACCGCCCCGACGAACAGCTCGGGCGTGGCCGCCGCCGCGGCCAGTCCGCCCTTGGCGACCGCGCCCAGCCCCGCCACCACCCCCGCGCCCGCCGCCGCCCAGACCCCCAGGGCCAGCAGCCCCACCACGCCCAGCCCGGCCAGGAACAGTTCCCCCTCGGGGGTGAACAGCCGCCGGTCACGCTCGATGGACACCGCCAACTCGGGTACCAGCGTGGGCCCGAGCGGCCCCGGCCGCCGGCGGGCCCGGATCAGGTTCAGCATCGCCTCCCGGATCCGGTCCGGCAGCTGCACCGCCCGCAGCGGCACCCGGTGGATGTGGTAGAGCACCAGCCCGTCGTAGCCCGGACGCCCCGGCTCCGGTCTCGGGTGGTCGCGGAACTCGGCCCGGTCGGTGGGCCAGTAGCAGATCCAGTCGACGTACGTCTCCCCGTTGAGCTCGGTCACGTTGACCGGCATCGGCAGGATCTTCAGCCCGGCCCCGAGCCGCCAGTCGGTGCCGGCCGCGACGACCGTGTACGGCAGCTGCTTGACGGCGGTGCGCTGCATGACGACCAGCCGGTTCTCGATCAGCCGGGCGCACGGGTCCCGCAACACCGCGATCTTTCCCTGGAGTTCACGGTAGGTGTCGAGGGCGCCGTCCTCGGTGCCGACCTCCAGCGCCTCCATCCGCAGTTCGGGGACGTGGTTCTGGAGGCCGAGCAGGTCGGGCTTGAGCGCGCCGCCGGGGGTGAGCTCGCGGACCGCCCTGACCAGTTTCACCGCCGGGGTGCTCCGGTCCTTGAGCATTCGCTTGATCGCGTCGACCTTGGCCGTCGGATAGGTGTTGCGCAGGTCCTCCGAGAGCACCTGGAGCACCATCCGCAGCACCGGGTCCTGCGGTTGGGCGGTGAGCCGCCCGTACGGCAGCGCCTCCTCGGGGTGGAGCCGGTCCCGGCGCGGGGTGCCCCACCACTCGGCGATCCGGTCCAGCTGGAAGGTCACCCAGGTCGCACCGGGCCGGGCGTCGAAGTCCGCCCCGAAGTGGTGGCGCACCCACAGCTCGGCGGCCAGGTACTCGAAGACCGTCGGCGGTTCCGCGCGCGCCTTGCCCAGCAGCAGGCAGGTGTCGGAGTCCCTGAGGAAACTCACGCGATGTCCTTCAACGGGCTGCTCACCGCGATGTCCGTGCCCGAGGTGGGCGTGTACTCGTTCCATTCGGCGATCAGCGTGCCCCGGTGGCCCGGGCGGCGGACCGGGAACGGGGTCAGGGTGCCGTCGTGCCGCTGGGTCAGTCCGGCCAGCAGCAGGTGGGTGTCGTCCGGCACCCGTACCACCCGGGCGGTCTCCTGGATCCGCCGGTCGTCGTACTCGTCCACCACGACCACGCTGCCCGGGTCGAAGCCCGCGCTGGAGGCGACCGGCACCAGGACGGGCCCTCCCCCGGCGGCCGGTGCGACCACGGCCGCGCAGGTGGTCACCACCTCGCCCTCCAGCAGCAGTGAGCTGCTGCCGGGGTTGGCCGGCGGGATGCCCGGGTAGTTCCGGTCGTCGTAGGCGGCGATCTCCCGGGCGATGGTCAGGTACGGGTGGTCGGTCGGCAGTTGGGCGCCCCGGTAGCCGCCCTCGGCGAACCGCACCCAGGCCTCCTCCCAGCCCTTGCGCACGGTGAGCACCACCCGGGCGCTGCCCGCCCGCAGGAAGGCCTGCCGGTTGGCGTCGGGGTGCTGGATCCGGCTGACGAAGGGCCAGGCGGCGGGTGCGTCCCAGAAGTAGGAGTAGAGGAAGGTGACCACGTTCTCCCACTCGATGGCCTGGTTGACGAAGGCCACCTCCGCCTCGTGCCCGAGCAGCGTCGACCAGGCCGCGGCGCTCACCCCGAGCGCCCCGGTGTCGTCGCCGGGGAAGCCCGCGCCGTGCCGCAGCCGGTCGGCGTCGCCGCCGACCGAGGCCTTGACGGCGTCCACCACCTCCGCCGGCATCAGGTGGTAGTCCACGCCGAGCAGGAAGCGCAGCACGCCCTTCATGATCTCGTCGCTCTCCTCCCGCCGCAGCGTGAGGGTGTCCACGCCGTTGAGGCGCTCGCGCAGTGCGGCGGCGCGGGCGGCGAGGTCCTGCTGTTCGGCGTAGTACTTGGTCTGGGCGGCGTTGAACAGGGCGGCCCAGACGTCGTTCTGCCACTGCCGGCGTGCCTCGTCGGTGGGTTCGACGACGGCGGTCAGGCTGAGCCAGGTCTGCCGGTTGTTGACCAGGTGGAAGCTGACCGTGCAGGGCCCGCCGGCGTGCGCCAGCAGGGCGCCGTTGGCCGGGTCGGCGAGGTCGACCGGGCCGTGGGTGCCGAACGGCTCGTTCCACTCGGGGATGCTGCTGCCGAGCACCTTGAGGTTGTAGTGGTAGTCGCCGGTGCGGCTCTCCGAGGTGAACTGGAAGACCAGGTTCTTGATCCAGTAGCGGTCCGGGACGTTGAGCGGCGGTGCGTCGAAGATGCCGGCGCCGTCGTTGTTCGGCGCGGTGACGTTGACGTGGATGTCCGGGTGCGCGCCGGGGGCGAGCGGCACCGCGGCGCCGTACCGCTCGGCGAGCACCAGGTAGTGCGGCTGGTTCTCCCCGGCGCGGACCTCCTCGGTGATGTCGGAGTGCGGGACCTCGAACTGGAACGGGCCCAACTTCGATTCCAGCGCCGCGAGTTCGGCGTAGGACTGGCGCAGTGCGCCGGCCGGCTCGGGGATCGCCAGGTCGTAGGTCAGCCGCAGCCCGGAGCGGTAGAGCCGCACCCGCCACTTGCGCATCATGCTGAAGTAGTCGATCCGGACCGGGTCGGTGGGACTGGCGTTCTTCAGGGTCCGGGTGGTGGTCTCGGCGGAGCCGGTCACCGTGGTGGTGGTGATGGTGGTCTTGTGCTCCTGCTTGGTGCGCGCCGAGGCCTTCTGGGTGATCGTGGTCGCGTGCTTGCGGCTGTCGGTGGCGGACTGCGAGTCCGCGCTCTGGCTGGTCATCCCGGAGGTGGCCGAGCCGGAGATCAGCGGGATGCCGCCGGAGACGGTGCCGGTGACGTTGAACTGGTTGCTGTGCTGGAGCTGGCTGCTGGTGGACTGGGCGAGCTCGGTGTTGTCGGTGACGCCGGTCTCGCTGACGTTCTCCAGCGAGTCGGTGACGATCGAGCTGAACTCCTTGGAGGTGACGGACCACTCCTTCTGGGTGACGGCCGTCTCCTCCAGCGGCGCGAGCGGGACGGTGGCGACGAGTTCGCCGCGCTCGATCCCGGCCGGGGCCATCTCCAGGCGCTCCAGGTTCATCATGCCGATCGGTTCGACGGCCGCGTTGTGGTCGTAGGCGGCGTTCGCCGCGGCGGCCCGCGCGGCCCGGGCCGGACCCTCGACGCCGGTGTCCGCCCGGCGCAACTGCTCCAGCGCACCGCCCAGTTCGCGCAGCGCGGGCCCGTCCGCGGCGGCCAGCACGGCGGCCCGCAGCAGTCGGTCGCCGGGGGCGGCGGCGGAGGCGGCGAGCAGCTCCCAGGGCAGTCCGGCCGTCAACCGGTCGCGCAGCGCGGCCACTTCGCCCGGCCGCGGGTCGAGCCCGCGCAGATAGGCGTGCCGGACGAAGCCCGCCCCGTGCGGCGGCCCGTCGACCTTCAGCGGGACGAGGGTGGCCTTGGCGATGCTGCGGGCCGCGTGCCCGAGCACGGGCGACTGCGGCGCGCCGCCCGGCCACCCCGCTGCGGCCGGCGCCCCGGACGCTCCCGGGACGTGGCCGGCCGTGTGATCGCTGCCGTGGCCCACGACGTGATCGGTCATGACGCTCCCCCCTTGATCCTTCTGCTGCCCGCCCCCTACCCGGCGCCGCACCGGGGACGCACCGCGCACGAACGGCGCGCGGAGCGCCGGAAGGGGTGCGGTGGTGCGGATCAGCGGACGATCCCGCCGCACGCCCCACCCCCGGAACACGCGCCCCCGCCCCCGATCCGCACGCCCCACCCGCCCCACAGACCCGCGTCAAGCGAACTCTTGCCCCGGGCAAGCTTCCTGACGTGTCGTCAACTATTCACCACGCCCCGTCTGCCCGGACGGATCCCACCGATGGTGGCATGGACATCACCACCCGGCCTCCCGCGCCGGGCCCGTGACAGGGAGCCCCCATGCCTCGCGCCCACCGCCTCGCCCCCGTCCTCGCCACCGCGGTGCTCGCCGCGGCCGCCCTCGCGACCACCGGCACCGCGCACGCCGCCCCCGCCCACGCCCCGGCCGCGCACCCCCGCGCCGCCCTCGACCTCAGCTGCTCGCAGTCCTACCTGCCGCTGCCCGACCCGTCCTGCACCCCCGGCGCCACCAACCCGGACGTCAGCCAGGACACCATCGACGACACCATCTGCGAGGCGGGCTACAGCAGCTCGATCCGCCCGCCCACCTCCTACACCAACCGCCTCAAAGTGCAGCAGATCGCCCAGTACGGCTACGCCGACACCGACACCGCCGACTACGAGGAGGACCACTTCATCCCGCTCTCGCTCGGCGGCCACCCGACCGACCCGAAGAACCTCTGGCCCGAGCCGCGCTACGCGGCCGACCCCAGCGGCCTGACCGCAGCCGACAAGGACAAGGTGGAGTACAAGCTCTACCGCGCCGTCTGCAACCGCCAGGTGAACCTGGTGCCCGCCCAGCAGGCCATCGCCACCAACTGGACCACCGCGCTCTCGGTCCTCGGCCTCGGCTGACAGACGGACGGGCGGACGAACGGGCGGACGAACGGGCGGACGAACGGACGTCGACGCGGGCCCTCACAGCCCGAGGGTCACAGCCCGAGGGCCTGCGCCGACGCCCGGACCGGCGCCGGGAGTTCGGTCCGCCCGCGCAGGTGGCGGTCCACCGCCGCGGCCGCCGCCCGGCCCTCGGCGATCGCCCAGACGATCAGCGACTGGCCGCGCCCGGCGTCCCCGGCCACGAACACCCCGTCGACGGCGGTGCCGAAGCCGTCGTCCCGCTCCAGGACGCCCGTCGGCCCGAGGCCCAGCCCGAGTTGGTCGAACAGCGGCTGGCCCGGCTCCGGCCCGGTGAAGCCCAGCGCGAGCAGCGCCAGCTGCGCCGGGAGCACCCGCTCGGTGCCCGCCCGGGGGCCGCGCCCGACCGGTTCGGCCGCGGCGAAGCGGACGGCCGCCAGCCGTCCGTCCGGCCCCGGCTCGAACCCGACCGTCACCGCCTCGAACACCCGCCCGCAGCCGTCCGCCACCGCCGCTCCGCCCGCCCCCATCCCGACGGACTCCCCGGCCGGGGACGCCCCCGACTCCTCGTGCGAGGTCGTCTCCCGGTACACCTTGGGGTGGACCGGCCAGGGCTGCCCGGCGCCCCGGCGCTCCGGCGGGCACGGGTTGATGTCCAGCTGGGTGACCGAGGCCGCGCCCTGCCGCAGCGCCGTCCCCAGGCAGTCGGCCGCGGTGTCGCCACCGCCGACGATCACCACCCGCAGTCCCGCGGCGGACAGCGGCGAGCTCGCACGGTCCCCCTCGTCCACCCGGTTCGCCCAGGTCAGGTACTCCATCGCCGGGTGCACCCCGGCCAGCCCGCGCCCGGGCACCCCGGGCTCCCGATGGGCCGCGGCCCCGACCGCGACCACCACCGCGTCGTACCCGGCCCGCAGCTGCTCCCCCGTGACGTCCCGCCCGACCCACACCCCGGTGCGGAACTCGGTGCCCTCGGCCCGCAGTTGGTCCAGCCGCCGGTCCAGCCGGTGCTTCTCCAGGCGGAACGGCGGGATACCGTAGCGCAGCAGCCCGCCCGGGCGGTCGGCCCGTTCGAAGACGGTGGTCGCGTGCCCGGCCCGGGTCAGCTGCTGGGCGGCGGCCAGCCCGGCCGGGCCCGAGCCGATCACCGCCACCCGCCCGCCCGGCTCCGGCCGCTCGGGCCGCTGCGGCCGGTCCCAGCCCTCCGCCCAGGCCCGGTCGGCGATCGCCAGCTCCACGTTCTTGATCGCCACCGCGGCCCCGTCGATCGCCAGCACGCAGGCGCTCTCGCACGGCGCCGGGCAGAGCCGGCCGGTGAACTCGGGGAAGTTGTTCGTCGCCAGCAGCCTGGCGGCCGCCGCCCGCCAGTCCCCGTCCGCCGTCAACCGGTTCCACTCCGGGACGAGGTTCCCCAGCGGGCAGGCCGCGTGGCAGAACGGCAGCCCGCAGTCCATGCAGCGCTCCGCCTGCCCGCTCACCAGCGGCAACGGCGGCCCCGGCCGGTACACCTCGCGCCAGTCCCCGAGCCGCTCGTGCGCGTCCCGCCGCGCCCGCTCCGCCCGCGGGGTGGTGAGGAAGGCCATCCGCCCTGCCATCGCGTCTGCCATCGCGGCCTCCGGCGGTGCGCACCGACTCGGACCGGCGACCACCGCCCCGGGCCCGCCCACCGGGCCCACCAGTCCGGGCCCACCCACCGGCAACGCCACCGTGTGGCCACCGTACGCCTGCGAAGCAGCGGGCGAAACCGGTGGGCGCCGGGACCCCGCGCCCCGCCCTCCCCTGCCGTGAGCACGCCAGGGACAATCGCCCGCATGACCCACACCGTGCTGATCGCCGAGGACGACCGCGCCATCCGCGACTCGCTCACCCGCGCCCTGACGCTGGAGGGCTACCGGGTGCGGATCGCCGCCGACGGCACCCAGACCCTCGCCGTCCTCGCCGAGCAGCGCCCGGACGTCCTGGTCCTCGACGTGATGATGCCCTCGCCGGACGGCCTGGAGGTCTGCCGACGGCTGCGCGCCGACGGCGACCGCACCCCGGTGCTGATGCTCACCGCCCGGGTCGAGGTCCCGGACCGGATCGCCGGCCTGGACGCCGGGGCGGACGACTACCTGGTCAAGCCCTTCGACGTGGACGAGCTGTTCGCCCGCCTGCGCGCGCTGCTGCGCCGCAACCCGCCGTCGGAGACCACCGGGGACGTGCTCACCGTCGCCGACCTGCGGGTCGAACCGCCGGCCCGCCGGGCCTGGCGCGGCGGGCACGAACTGGAGCTCTCCCGCACCGAGTTCGACCTGCTGGAGCTGCTCGCCCGGAACGCCGGCGCGGTCCTCGACCAGACCACCCTGTACGAGCGGATCTGGGGCTACGACTTCGGCCCCGGCTCGAAGAACCTCGCGGTGTTCATCGGCTACCTGCGCCGCAAGCTCGACCTCCCCGGCCTCACCCCGCTGATCCACACCGTCCGCGGCGTGGGCTACACGCTGCGCGAGCCGTGACCGGCCCGGCGCGCCGCCGCCTGCCGCGCCCGGGCCTGCGCACCACCCTCTCGCTCGCCTTCGCCGCGATGGCCGCCCTGGTCGCGGTGGTGATCGGCACGCTCGGCTACCACGCCGCCGCCCGACTGATCCGCGACGACGAGACGGACGACTTCAACTCGGCCGTCGGCGCGGTCAGCGGCCAGGTCCAGCGCGAGAAGCTGTTCCCGGGGGACTTCAACAGCCCGGGCGGGCTCGGCGAGCAGTTGCTGCACCCGATCCGGGTCACCGCCCAGGCGCTGGACGCCACCGGGTCCGTCCTGCCGGGCACCGCCCACCTCGACCTCCCGACCACCGCGGCGGACCGCGAACTCGCCGGCTCGGAGGCCCCCGCCCGGACGGCGACCGATCTGCGCCGGGTCGGCGGCAGCACCTGCCGGGTCGGCGTGGTCTCGCTCGGCGGCGGGCGCGGCGCCGTCCAGGTGGTGCTCCAGCTCGACGACATCGAGGAGCTGTTGGAGCGGCTGCGGCGGCAGATGGTGGCCGTGGTGGCCGGCGTCGTGCTGGTCGCGGGCGGGGCCGGCCGGCTGGTCGCCGGGCGGATCACCGGCCGGCTGGTCCGGCTCACCGACGCCGCCGAACTGGTCGCCGCCAGCGGCCGCCTGGACGTCCCGGTGCCCGCCGCGGGCACCGACGAGGTGGGCCGGCTCGGCCGCGCCTTCGACCGGATGCTGGTCCGGCTGGCCACCGCCAAGGAGAACCAGCGCCGGCTCGTCCAGGACGCCGGGCACGAACTGCGCACCCCGCTGACCAGCCTGCGCACCAACCTCGCGGTGCTGCCCGGCATCGACCGGCTGCCGCCCGCCGAGCGGGCCGCGCTGCTCGCCGACCTGAGCGAGGAGGCCCGGGGGCTGAGCCGGCTGGTGGAGGAGCTGGTGGCGCTCGCGGCGGACCGCAAGGCGGACGAGGAGCCGGTCCCGGTGGCGCTCACGGAGGTGGTCGAGGAGGCCGCCGCGCAGGCCCGCCGGCGCAGCGGTCGGGAGGTCACCGTGGACGCGGACGGCACGGTGGTGGTCGCCCGTCCGGACGCGCTGGCCCGCGCGGTGGCCAACCTGCTGGACAACGCGGCCAAGTTCGACCCGGCCGGCACCGCCCCGATCGAGGTGGTGGTCCGCGGTCCCCGGGTCGAGGTCCGCGACCGCGGGCCGGGCATCGACCCGGCCGACCTCCACCGGGTCTTCGACCGCTTCTACCGGGCCACCGCCGCCCGCAGCCTGCCCGGTTCGGGCCTGGGGCTGGCCATCGTCGCCGAGGTGGCCCGCTCGCACGGCGGCACCGCCTTCGCCGCCGACCGGGAGGGCGGCGGCGCGGTGATCGGCTTCACCCTCGGGCGCTGACAGCACCCGGAACCGCCCCGGCCCTCCCCGGACGACGCACGACGAACGACGAACGACGCACGACGAACGGGCCCGGTGCGCCGAAGCACCGGGCCCGCAGCGGGATCGGGATCAGACCGCGGCCAGCAGCCCCCGCCCGAACCAGTCGGCGTCGTCCTTCACGCCCGGCAGGACGAAGAAGTACCCGCCGCCGGTCGGCGAGATGTAGTCCACCAGCGGCTCGTCGATCAGCCGGGTCTGGGTGGCCTCGAACTGCCGCGCCACGTCCTGCTGGTAGCAGCAGAAGACCAGGCCCATGTCCAGGTTGCCCGCCTTGTCGACGCCCCGGTCGTAGTTGTAGCCGCGGCGCAGGATGCGCGAGGTGTCGGTGTCGGCGGTGCGCGGGTTGGCCAGCCGGATGTGCGCGGTGAGCGGGATCGCCTCGCCCTTCGGGTCCTTGCCGTAGTCCGGGGCGTCGTTCTCCTGGCGGCCGTCCAGCGGCGCACCGGTGTCCCGGCGGCGGCCGAACATCTTCTCCTGCTCGGCCAGCGAGACGCGGTCCCAGAACTCGATCAGCATCCGGATGATCCGGATCACCTGGTAGCTGCCGCCGGTGGCCCAGGCGGGCTCGCCCATGCCGTCGGTGACCCAGATCAGCCGGTCCATCTCCCGGGAGGAGGTGGTGTCCGGGTTGACGATGCCGTCCTTGAAGCCGAGCAGGTTGCGCTGGGCGCCGTCCGGGCGGGACGGGTTCTGGAAGCCGTCGATCCGCCAGAGGATCTGCATCGCGCCGCGGGTGTGCCGGGTGATGTCGCGCAGCGCGTGCAGCACGGTGTCCTGCTGCTCGGCGCAGATCTGCAGCGAGAGGTCGCCGTGCAGTTCGGCGGCCTGGAGGTTGTCGTTGGGGAAGGTCTTCATCGGCGTCAGCTTGACCGGCTTGGCCTTGGCCAGGCCGAAGCGGTCGTCGAACAGCGAGGCGCCGACGCCGACGGTGACGGTCAGGTCGTCGGTGGCCACCGTCGGGCCGAGCATCCCGCTGTCCGAGGGCGGCGCGCCGACGCCGAGGTCGGCCGGGGCCCCGCCGGCGGTGAGGAAGCGGACCCGCTCGGTGAGGGTCCTGAACAGGTCCTCCAGGCCCTTGCGGTCCTGGGCGATCACCTGGCAGGAGACGAAGGCCGCGTAGCCCTGCTGGGGGGTGGCGATGCCGGCCTGGTGGCTGCCGTGGAACGGGACGGCCCCGGTCTTCGACCGGGTGTCCCCGGCCTCGGCCCGGCCGGCCCCGAGGGTGAAGCCCCCGCCGGCGAGCACGGCGGCCCCGGCACCGGCGCCGAGCGCGGCCCGCACGAAGCTGCGCCGGGCCGGTCCGGCCGGGCAGCCGCCCTCCGCCGGGGCCGGAACGGCCGCCGCGGCGTGCGGGAACGGGCAGGTGCCTCCGGTGGCTGCGGTGTCGTCGGTCATCAGGAGGCCTTCCGGATCTCGAGCAGGGTGGGGATGAGCGAGAGGTTCTCGAGCAGTTGGCCGGTGGAGCCGTTCAGCCGGCGACGGGCGTCGGCGGACAGCTTGTCCACCGGGGTCCAGCCCCCGGACTGGTGGGCGGCCGCGACCAGGTCGCCGACCTGCTTCATCCCGGCGTCGACCCGGACCAGCACCTGCGGGTCGCGCTCGTCGAGCAGCGGCTGCAGGACGGTCAGCAGCTCCTGGGTGCCCGCCAGGTTGGCCTGGGCGGTGGCCAGGTTGGTGCCGCTGCCCATGTCGGTGTCGCCGGTCAGCTCGAACTGGAGGGTGTTCTCGAGGATCTCGTGGGCGCGCAGCGGGAGGTCGCCCGGGTCGAAGTCCTGGGTGGGGAAGTCGTGCGCGAGCTTGGCCGCGTTCTGGGCGAGCTCGTCGGCGACCGGCGTCAGGTCGGCGGCGGACTGGCCGTGCCAGAGGCCGTACTCCAGGCGCAGGAAGCCGGTGAAGCCCGGGTCCGCGGTCCCGTCGGGAAGACCGTCGGCGCGGCCGTCGATCTTCTTGTCGAGGTCGGCGAAGGTGCCGTAGGCGGCGCCGAGCGAGGCGTACTGCAGGTGCGCGGTGAGCCAGTCGGCCTTGGCGGTCTCCAGGTCACCGGAGTGGACGTCGGTCTGGATCTTCTGGGTCTGGGTCATCAGGGTCGCCAGGCCCTTGTTGACGTAGTCCTTGTAGCTGTCCAGCGGGGCCTTGAGGTCGTCCTCGTTGACCGGCTTGACGGCCTTGACCGCGGTGCCGCCGGTGATGTGCACGGTGGCGGAGGTGACGGTGGTGCCGCCGGTGGGCACGCAGCGCCAGGCGTAGTCGCCGGAGCCGATGGTGGCGGTCAGCGCGCGGGTGGTGCCGGGGGCCAGGCCCTCGATCTCGCCGTAGACCGAGCCGGTGCCCGGGTTGACCAGGTAGACCTCGGAGACCTTGTCGCCGGTGTTGTGCATCTGGAACACCTGCTGGCCCGGCTGCGGGTCGCCGAAGCCCTTGCCGCACTCCTTCTCGGAGACCGCGACGGTGGCGGAGCTGTCCTGCTTGCCGTCGCTGACCGCGATCACGGCCCCGGCCACCACGACCGGGACGGCGATCGCCGCGGTCGGCAGCACCCAGCGCGGGCGGCCGGTGCGCACCGGCTCGGCCTTCTCCGCGGCCTGCTCCTGCGCGCCGGTCCCCTCCGCGGCCGGCTTCGCGGCGGCCGGGGCCGCCGTGCCGCCGCGCACGCCCTCGATGAAGAGGGTCATCACGATGCCCAGGTACGCGACGTAGCCGACGACCTGGAGGACCGTCATGGTGACGGTCAGGTTGAGGGTGCCCTGGAGCAGCGTGGCGTACCAGGAGGAGGCGTCCAGGTGCCCGCTCAGGTCGAAGGCGTAGCTGGTGCCGCCGCCGACCAGCCCGGACTCCTGGAGGTCGCGCAGGCCGTAGCCGAGCACGCCCGCGGCGACCACGATCAGGCCGGCGCCGGTGATGGTGAAGAACTTGGTGAGGTTCATCTTCAGGGCCCGGCGGTACAGGCCCCAGCACAGGAGGACGGAGAGCAGCAGGCCGACGGCGGCGCCGATGATCGGCCCGGTGGACTCCCCGGCGGTGCGGGCGTTGGTCCACAGGAAGAGCGAGGTCTCCAGGCCCTCCCGGCCGACGGCGAGGAAGCTGGTGAGCACCAGCGCGCCCGCGCCCATCGCCAGCGAGGCCTGGACCTTCTGCTTGATGTCGGCGGAGAGGGTGCGCGCGGAGCGGCGCATCCAGAACACCATCACGGTGACGAAGCCGACCGCGATCAGGCTCAGCACCCCGCCGAACGCCTCCTGGGCGTGGCCGGAGAGGTTGGCGGCGGTGAAGGTGAGCACCGCGCCGAAGCTGAGGCTCAGGGCGACGGCCGCCGCGACACCGGTCCAGACCTGGGGCAGTCGGCCCTTCTGGTCCGCCCGGACCAGGGTGGCGACCAGGATCGACACGATCAGGCCGGCTTCCAACCCTTCACGCAGCCCGATCAGAAAACTGGGAAACGCCTCATCCCACATGCAGCGGGCTCCTCCCCCGGGCCGCCCCGGGTTGTACCTGTCCTCGACGCCCCGCCGGGGTGACGGCGGGACGGCACGGCGAACGCCCCGGACCCGAGGGTCCAGGGCGCTCCGCTTAGCTTAGGCAAACCTTAGAGCCGCGCTGGTCAACCGCACCCCCGGTTCGGGTAAGAGTTCGGTATGGGAACACCCATGCGATGACCAACTCGGTGCCCGCCGCCCCCGGGAAGAGACCTGCGTCACCCCCACCACTGCTCGGGCGCGGCCCCGGACCCCGGGTCCGGCGGGACGGTCACCGGTTCGGCGCAGCGCACCAGCAGCGCCCCCTCCTCCGTCTCGGTGACCAGGAAGCCCCGCTCCCGCAACACGAGCGCGGCCGCCCCGCTCAGCGCCGCCCGGGCCGGGCCGGACGGCGGTCCGTCCGCCTCCGCACCCGGGGGCCAGCCGACCGCCACGCCCTCGGGGTGACGGTCGATCGACAGCGGTGAGGCGCCCGGCGCGGTGTCGAACCCGGCCCGGGCCAGGGCCTCGGTGACGTCCTCGAAGAGTTCACGGTGATCCACCATTGGCGCAGCGTAGGCCCGGGTCCGCACGGGCCCCGGACGCGGCGCGCGCCGGAGTGCTCCAGCTGCACCCGAGCGCAGCATCGCCCCCGGCCACCCCGACCGGCGGCCAGCCGATCGGGCGTCAGCGACCCCCGTCCGGCCCGACACGCACGGCCGGACGGCCCGATGGACGTGCACAGTCGGTCCCCTGCCGACAGCATGACAGAGTAAGCGCTCCATCACCCTGAGCAACGGGTCCAGTGAACCGCCCAGGTCCGCGCGCCGGTCCGCCCGGCGGACCCGTATCGAGAGGTCCCATGATCACAACACTTCGCCGGCCGGCGTTCCCGCCGGCGGGCCTCCGCCCCGGCACGCCTGGAAAGCCGGGGAGCCCGTCGTGAGAACCGACCAGCAGTCGCAGCCGGGACCGGTGACCAGCACCCGCGCCAAGCCGGCCAACCAGGCCGAAGCCCTCGCCGACTGGACCGACGGCCGGCTCGGCATCTACTCCCTCGCCAAGGCCAACCTGCGCAAGATCTTCCCGGACCACTGGTCCTTCATGCTGGGCGAGATCGCGCTCTACACCTTCGTCATCATCATCCTGACCGGCGTCTGGCTGACCCTCTTCTTCAAGCCGAGCATGGGCGAGGTCGTCTACGACGGCTCCTACGTCCCGCTCAAGGGCATCCGGATGTCCGAGGCCTACGCCTCGACCATCGACATCAGCTTCGAGGTCCGCGGCGGCCTGCTGATGCGCCAGATCCACCACTGGGCCGCGATCGTCTTCGTCGCCTCGATGCTGACCCACATGCTGCGGGTGTTCTTCACCGGCGCGTTCCGCAAGCCCCGCGAGATCAACTGGGTCTTCGGCGCGCTGCTGCTGTTCCTCGGCATGTTCGACGGCTTCATGGGCTACTCGCTGCCGGACGACCTGCTCTCCGGCACGGGCATCCGCTTCATGCAGGGCGCGATCCTGTCCGTCCCGATCGTCGGCACGTACCTGCAGTTCTTCATCTTCGGCGGCGAGTTCCCCGGCACCGACATCGTGCCGCGGCTGTTCACCGTCCACATCCTGCTGATCCCGGGCGTCATGGTGGGCCTGCTCGCCGCGCACCTGATCCTGGTCTTCTACCACAAGCACACCCAGTTCGCGGGCCCCGGGCGCACCAACGACAACGTGGTCGGGATGCCGCTGATGCCGGTCTACATGGGCAAGGCGGGCGGCTTCTTCTTCCTGGTCTTCGGCATCGTCTCGGTGATGTCGGCGATCGCCACCGTCAACCCGATCTGGGCGTACGGCCCGTACCGGCCCGACCAGGTGTCCACGGACGCCCAGCCGGACTGGTACATGGGCTTCTCCGAGGGCCTGGTCCGGGTGATGCCCGGCTGGGAGATCAGCGTCTGGGGCGGCCACACCCTCAACCTCGGGGTGTTCATCCCGCTGGTGGTCTTCCCCAGCGTGCTGCTGGCCATCTGGTGCTGGCCGTTCCTGGAGGCCTGGGTCACCGGGGACCACGGCGAGCACCACATCGCGGACCGCCCCCGCAACCACCCGGTCCGCACCGCCTTCGGCGCGGCCTGGATGGGCCTCTACCTGATCCTGCTCGCCGGCGGCGGCAACGACCTGCTGGCGACCCACTTCCACCTGTCGATCAACGCGATCACCTACGCGGTCCGGGCCGGGTTCTTCGCCGTGCCGGTGGTGGTGTTCGTGATCACCAAGCGCTGGTGCCTGGGCCTCCAGCGCCGGGACAAGGAGAAGGTGCTGCACGGCCGGGAGACCGGGGTCATCAACCGGCTGCAGCACGGCGAGTTCGTCGAGGTGCACGCGCCGCTGCCGCAGGGCCGGGTGTTCACCCTCACCTCGCACGAGCAGCCCGAGCCGGTCGAGCTGGAGCCCGAGGTGGACGAGAACGGCGTGGCCCGCAAGGCCGGGCTGTGGACCCGCACCCGGGCCAAGCTGTCCCGCGGCTTCTACGGCGAGGGCAGCCAGATCCCCAAGCCCACCGTCGAGGAGCACGAGGAGATCACCAGCGGCCACGGCCACCACTGACACCGCCCCGACACCAGGAGGGCCCGCTGCGCCGGAACCGGCACGGCGGGCCCTCCTGGAACGTGTTCAGCCGCGCAGGGCCGCCGGGACGACGGCGAACAGCACCGCCACCAGGGTGACGGAGAGGCAGAGCGCGGCCCAGCGGGCGCAGATCCGGCGGCACTCGGCGCGGTAGCGGGCGGCCAGCCGGCGGCAGCGCTCGACGGCGCGGTCCACGACCCCCTCCGCGTAGCGCAACCGGTCGGCGGCGTAGGCCTGTTCGAGGCTCTCCCGCTCCGCCTCCGGCAGCCACGGGAACTGCGCCGCGAAGGCCCGGGCGTCCCGGCCGGCCGCCTCGACCTCCGCCTCCCAGGCCAGGAAGCCCTCGATCCGGGCGATCTCCACCCGGGAGTCGACCCGGCCGCCGCCGGCCGACCTGCCCTGGCGCGGGGTCCGCGCCCGCGGCGGACGCTGTCTGCCACCCATGACCGCTCCTCACGTCCTGTCGGGTCGTCCCGCCGGAAATCCTGCGCGGACCGGCCCCGGCGCGGACTCGCTCCGCGACCACGCAACTACTACCAGCGACGAACCGCAGGTGGCAGGCGGCTCGCCACGCCCCGGAGGGCCCCGAAAAAGTTGCGTGCCACGCACTATTGCGCGCCGCGCAGGTTTTCGGGAGAGTGGGGGTCATGACGAACGGGCAGCCCGGGCTGCGGGAACGGAAGAAGGCCGCGACCCGGGAGGCGATCAGCTGGGCCGCGCTCCGGCTGGCCGTGGAACGGGGCCTGGAGAACGTCCGGGTCGAGGACATCGCGGCCGCGGCCGGGGTCTCCCCGCGCACCTACAACAACTACTTCTCCAGCAAGGCCGAGGCGATCGTCTCCCGGCACCGCGACCGGCTCCTGCGGGGTGCGGCGGCACTGCGGGCCCGGCCGCCGGAGGAGCCGCTGTGGGAGGCGCTCCACCAGGCCCTGGTGGAACCCTTCGAGGGCCCCGAGGAGGCACCCGCCCCGCACTGGGTCGCGGCCGTCCGGCTGCTGCTGCGGGAGCCCTCGCTCCAGGCCGAACTGGTGCGCGGCGGCGCGGAGAGCCGGGCCGAACTCACCGCGGCGGTGGCCGCCCGGACCGGCACCGACCCCGACCGGGACCTCTACCCGAAGCTGGTCGCCTCGGCCGCGCTCTCCGCGCTCCAGGCCTCCAACGAGCACTACCTGAGCGCCGATCCCGCGCTGCCCTTCAAGGCCGTGTTCGCCGAGGCCCTGCGGCAGCTGGCGGCCGGGCTGCCCGATCCGTCGCACTGAACGACCGACTCAGAGGGGGAATCGAGATGACCGACGACGTCGTCGTCGCGGGCGCCGGCCCGGTGGGGCTGTTCCTGGCCTGCGAACTGGCGCTGGCCGGGGTGCAGCCGGTGGTGCTGGACCGGCTGCCCGCGCGCTCGGGCGAGCAGAAGGCCAACGGGCTGGTCGGCCAGGTGCTGCGCCTGCTCGACCACCGCGGCCTGCACGAGCCGCTCAGCGGCACCCCGGAGCCGCCGCGGCCGATGCCCCGCTACGTGTTCGCCGCCATGCCGCTGGAACTGCACCGGCTCGACGCCAACCCGCTGCACGCCCTGCCCGTCCCCCAGCACCGGATCGAGGAGGTGCTGGAGGAGCGCGCCCGCGACCTGGGCGTCACCGTGCGCCGCCGCCACGAGGTCACCGGCTTCACCCAGGACCCGGCCGGCGTCACCGTCGACGTGACCGGCCCCGACGGCCCCGAGCGGCTGCGCACCCGCTACCTGGTCGCCGCCGACGGCGGGCGCAGCACCGTCCGCAAGCTCGCCGGGATCGGCTTCCCCGGCGTCACCTCGCCCGACCCGGTCTCCCGGGTCGCCCACGTGCGGCCGCCCACCGGGATCGTCGCCGGCGCCGACGGCACCTACCTGCTGCCCGGCTGCCCCCTCCCGTTCCGCCCCTACACCCACACCCGCACCGACCACGGGGTGTTCGTCCTCGCCCCCTTCGACCGGGACGCCGTGATGATCGCCACCATGGAGTGGGGCGGCCCGCCGGTGGACGGAACGGCCCCGCTCACCCTGGACGAACTGCGCGCCAGCATCCGCCGGGTCACCGGCGCCGACCTGGAACTCGTCCCGGCCCACACCCCCGGCGGGCACACCCCGCGACGCACCGTCGGCCACAACACCCGGCTCGCCGAGCGCTACCGCGACGGCCGCGTCCTGCTGGTCGGCGACGCCGCCCACGTCCACTCCGCGACCGGCGGCCCCGGCCTCAACCTCGGCCTCCAGGACGCCGCCAACCTCGGCTGGAAGCTGGCCGCCGAGCTGCGCGGCTGGGCCCCGCCCGGCCTGCTGGACAGCTACCAGCAGGAGCGTCGCCCGGTCGGCGAGCGGGTGTTCATGCACTCCCAGGCGCAGACCGCGCTGATGTCCCCCGGCCCGGCCGTCACCGCGCTGCGCGCCCTGGTCGGCGAACTGATCGACCACGACGACAACCTCGCCCGGATCGCCGCCCTGATGGCGGGCAGCGACGTCCGGTACGACACCGGCTGCCCGCACCCGCTGGCCGGGAGCTTCGCCCCGGAACTCGCCCTCGGCAACTCCCGCCTGGCCGAACTCGCCCGCACCGGAAGGCCGTTGCTGCTCGACCTGACCGGCGGCACGCTCGGCCTCGCGGACCTGGCGGCGGCCTGGAAGGACCGGGTCGACCTGGTCACCACGGGCCCGGCCGACCCGGCCGGGGCCCTGCTGCTGCGCCCGGACGGGTACGTGGCCTGGGCCTGCGCGCCCGAGCGGGCCGACCGCGACGGGCTGGAGCGGGCCCTGCGCACCTGGTTCGGCGAGCCGCTCGGCTGAGCGTCCGCGGCCGCTCACGGCGCCGCCGGGGCCCGCCCGCTCCCACCCGGGGGACGGGCCCCGGCGGGCGCCCGGGGGCCGTGGGGGAGAATGGACGGCATGTCCCGACGTCGTTCCGAGCCCCGCCCCGCCGCGCCCCGGCTGCTGCCCTCCTCCCCGTGCCCGTGCGGCCTGCCCGCCGCCTACGGCGACTGCTGCGGCCGGCTGCACCGCGGCCAGGCGAAGGCCACCACCGCCGAATCGCTGATGCGCTCCCGGTTCAGCGCCTTCGCCGCCCAGGACGAGGCCTACCTGCTGCGCACCTGGCACCCGGACACCCGCCCCGCCGAGGTCGACTTCGACCCGGCGCTGCGCTGGACCGCCCTGGAGGTGGTCTCCACCACCGAGGGCGGCGCCTTCCACGCGGAGGGGACCGTCGCCTTCCGGGCGCACTGGACCGAGGGCGGCGAGCAGGGTGTGCTCAGCGAGCACAGCCGGTTCGTCCGGCACGAGGGCGCCTGGGTGTACCTCGACGCCCTCTCGCTCGGCTGAGGCGGCCGGCTACAGGTAGTCGTCCAGCCGGCCGAGCGAGAAGCCGGCCGCGGTGACGTCGTTGACGACCTTGCGCAGCAGGTCCGGCATGGTGGCCTTCCAGTCGGAGACGCCCCGGAAGTGGGTGAGGATGATGTCGCCCGAGTGCAGCTTCCGGTCGTCGTAGCGCCACTCCATGTGGTCCGGGAAGGCCTCCTCGTTCCACAGCGGCACCGCCTGCACCCCGCAGGAGGCGGCCGCCCGCAGGGTGTCGTCGTTGTACTCGCCGTACGGGGGCCGGAACAGCCGGGGGCGGACGCCGATCTGCTGTTCCAGCTGGTCCTGCTGGTTGCAGATCTCCTGGCGCTGGGTCTCGTAGTCGAGGACCTTGAGGTTGCGGTGGTTGATCGTGTGGTTGTTGATCTCCACGCCCTGCTGGTGGAGGTCCCGGTAGTAGCCGTAGTTGTCGCGGACGAGGTAGTCGGAGAGGAAGGCGCTGAGCGGGATCCCCAGCTCCTTGGCCATCCGGGAGAACTCCGGGTCCTTCTCGTAGCCGTCGTCGACGGTCAGGAAGACCACCTTGTCCTCGGTCGGCACCCGGAAGACCACGGGCGGGCGGCCGTCCTTCAGCTTGACGCCCTGCACGGGGGTGAGCGCGGCCCTGGTGGCCGGGCGGGGCGGCGCCTTCAGCGGCGGGTGGTCCAGGCCCCAGCGCTGCGCGGCCTCCAGTGCGGCGCCGGCCGTCTCGGCCTGGCGGGCCGCCGCGGCGCTGCCCGCCTCCTCCTCCTGCCGGGCCGCCCCGGGGAGCAGCAGCGGAGCGGCCTCGGGTGCCGCGCCGACCTTGCCGGGGGCTCCGGCGTCGGGGGCGGGCTTCGACGGGGCGGCGGGGCCGGCACAGCCGGCGAGCACGGCGGTGAGGCAGACGGCGGCCAGCAGGCCGGTGCGTGTGCCGCGCCGGTGCCGGCGTCCGCTCAAACCCGTGCCAATGCGACAATCTGATGGTCCGTTCATAGCTGCTACTGCTCCCCCGCCGGGGACCCCCGCCAATCCCCCCGTCACCCGCCCGGGGCAACGGCACGCCGTCCGCCTTGCCGTTCCTTTGCCGAAGCCGCCGCGAGGGGGACGGGCGGCGGGTGGGACGGGCGACCCGGGCGGCGGGCGGCGCGAAAACCCTTTGCGGGGACGGCCGCCGGAACAGGACCATGCGCGGATGACCGACCTCTGGACCATCACCACGGCCGACGTGACCTCCCCCGAGGCCACCGACCTGCTCCGCGAGTACTACTACGACGTGGCCAACCGCTACTACCGCCTCCACCTGGGGCGGGAGGGCACCCCGGAGGAGCTGGAGTCCGGCCTCGCCGACTCCCCCAGCGACGACCTCGCCGCCCCCACCGGCCTCTTCCTGCTCGGCCGCCACGCGGGCACCGCCCAGTCCTGCGCCGGTCTGCGCCGCTACGACGCCACCACCGTCGAGCTCACCCGGGTCTTCGTCCGCCCCGGTCTGCGCGGCACCGGCGGCGGGGCCCGGCTGCTCGCCGCCGTCGACGCGGCCGCCCGCGGCCTGGGCGCCGAGCGGATCGTCCTCGACACCCGGCTCGACCTGGTCGAGGCCCGCGCCCTCTACACGCGCCACGGCTACCGGGAGATCCCGGCCTACGGCGAGACCGGGCCCTACTCCGAGGTCTGGTACGGCAAGGACCTCACCGAGGCTGCGCAGCAGGTGGGTTGAGGCGGCCGCGGGCCGCGCGACTCCCGAGGGCCTCGGCCAGTTCCGCGGCCGACGGCGGGTTGGCGCCCGCCCGGGAGACGGTCAGGGCGGCGGCGGTCACGGCCCGGGCGAGGCCGTCGGCGAGGTCGGCGCCGGAGCCGCGGGCGTGCAGGAGGGCGGCCATGAAGGCGTCCCCGGCACCGACGGTGTCCGCGACCGGCACCGGGACGGCCGCCGCCCGCTCGCGCCGGCCGTCCGCCGTGAGCGCGAAGGCGCCCTCCGCGCCGAGGGTGACCGCGACCATGGCGGGGCCGAGGGCGAGCCAGCGCTCGGCGACCGCCTCGGCGGGCTCGCCCGGGTAGAGCCAGTCGAGGTCCTCGTCGCTCGCCTTGACCAGGTCGCTCAGCGCCACGCAGCGCTCGACCCGGCGGACCGCGGCCGACCGCTCGCCCATCAGCGCGGGGCGCACGTTCGGGTCGTAGCTGACCGGCACCTGCCCGCGCCAGCGCTCGACCAGGGTGCGCACCGCGCCGGCGCCGGGCTCGGTGACCGCGCCGATCGAGCCGAGGTGGATCGCGGCGGGGGCGGCGCGGAGCTCGGTCGGCGGCAGGGTCCAGCCGATGTCGAAGGTGTACTCGGCCCGCCCCCGGGCGTCGAGGCGCACCAGCGCCGAGGGCGTGCGGGCCGTCCCGGCGGCCCGGACCAGCACCCCGGCCGACTCCAGGTGGGCCCGGATCAGCCGCCCGTCGGCGTCCGCCCCCAGTTCGGTGAGCAGTTCCACCGGGAGACCCAGCCGGGCCAGGCCGTACGCGACGTTGGCCGGACTGCCGCCGGGGTGGACCCGGTCGGGGGCGCCGTCGGTGCGGACGATGTCGGCGACGCACTCGCCGATCACCAGGAGGGGTGCGGCGGGGCTGGTCACGGCGGGCTCCTGGCATCCGGTTCGCGGGCGTCGTCCGTGGACCAGCCTACGGGGAGCACCCGCGAACCGTCAGAGCGCATGAGTACGGCCGCCGGACCTGGCCAGGTTCTCCGACGGCCGTGGCCCCGTCCGTCAGGGGACGAAGCACTACGAACGCTAGACCCGCCCCGGGGGCGCCGCCAGCACCGTGGGCCGTCCGGGGGACCTCCGCGTGTCGGCGCGGCCCGGGCCGTTTCCCGGCGGCCGGAGCTGACGGTCCACTAGGGCGTGTCTGACAATTCGCGTCGGATCAGCGCGCGGGGTCGGGCGCCCGGCTGGGCGTGCCGGCAGGTCGTCCTCGTACTGGGCGTACTTGGGCGATCTGCCGGTGCGTCCAGGCGGGATGCCCGGCGTCGCGCGCCCGGCGGGAATTGTCAGACACGCACTAGCATCCGTGCCCGGTGCGTCGCGCACGCACCGCCCGTCCTCCTCCCCGGCTCCCGGGCCCGGCCCCCGAAGTGGTGATCACCCTGTTCAGGCCCCGCACCGCCCTCGTCCCGGCGCTCGTGCTCAGCGCGGCGCTGCTGTCCGCGAGCGCCCCTCCGGCCACCGCCGCGGGCGGGGTGGGCGACCCGGTCTTCCCCTCGCTCGGGAACACCGGCTACCGCGCCCTCGCCTACGACCTGTCCTTCGACTACCGCGCCGACACCCGGACCGTGGACGCCACCGCGGAGATCACCACCCGGCTCACCCGGACGCTCGCCGAGCTGTCCCTGGACGCGCTCGGGCTGGACGTGCACGCCGTCCGGGTCGACGGGCGCCCGGCCCGGTTCGCCGCCCACGACGAGAAGCTGACCGTCACCCCGGTGCGACCGCTGCACCGCGGCGCCACCGCGCGGGTGACCGTCGAGTACTCCGCCGACCCGCGCGCCGCGCTGCCGCACACCGGGTGGGTGCCGACCCGGGACGGCTTCGCGGTGGCCGGTCAACCCGCCTCCGCGCACACCGTCTTCCCGTGCGACGACCACCCGGGCGACAAGGCCCGCTTCACCGTCGCGGTGACCGCTCCCGACGCCCTGCGGGGTGTCGCCAACGGCGAGTTGACGGCGACCGAACCGCTCGGCGACGGCCGGACCACCCGGCGGTACGCCTCCCGCGAGCCGATGGCGACCGAGCTCGTCCAGGTGTCGGTCGGCGACTACACCGTGCGCGAGCGCCCCGGCCCGCACGGGCTGCCGCTACGGGACGTCGTGCCGACCGCCCGGGTCGCCGAGCTGGCCCCGGCACTCGACCTCACGGCCGGCCAACTCGAGTGGGCGGAGCAGCACTTGGGCCCTTTCCCGTTCGAGTCCTACGGCATCCTGCCGGCCGACACCGACGACCCGGCGGCGTTCGGGTTCACCGGGCTGGAGACCCAGACCCTCACCCTCTACAAGCCGAACTTCCTGCGCCGGCCCGAGTCGCAGATCGGCTCGCACATGATGCACGAGCTGGTGCACTCCTGGTTCGGCGACAGCGTCACCCCCGCCACCTGGGCCGACCTCTGGCTCAACGAGGGCCACGCCGACTTCTACGGCCTCGGCTACCGCTACGAGCGCGGCTGGCCGGACGCCTGGGGCGACACCACCCTGGCCGCCCGGATGCGCCGGGTCTACGGCCTCGGCGACCAGTGGCGGCACGACTCCGGCCCGGTCGCCTCCCCCACCGCCGACACCCTCTTCGACGACCAGCGGTACACCGGCGGCGCCCTGGTGCTGTACGCACTGCGGGAGAAGGTCGGGCCGGCCGCCTTCGACCGGATCGAGCGCACCTTCCTGCGCGAGCACCGGTACGGCAACGCGAGCACCCGGGACTACGTCCGCACCGCCTCCGAGGTGTCCGGGCAGGATCTGAGCGGCTTCCTGGACGACTGGCTGTACGGGCGGAGCACCCCGCCGATGCCGGGGCATCCGGACTGGACGGTGACGCCGGCGACCGATGCCCCGGCCGCCGGGGCGCGGGCCGCCGGACGCGGGGCGACGGAGGGCACCGGGACGATCTGAGCGGGTTCGGCGGCTCCGGTCGGCTTTCGGGCGGTCTGCCGCCCTTCGCCCGCCGGATCGCGCCGCCCCGCACGTCCGGGCGCCCCCGTGCGCCCCTGGTCGTCCCGGGGCGCACGGGCCATGGTGGTCCCCACGGCCCGCCTGCCGCCCGGCCTGGCCCCGGCCGGCACGCGGGCCGTCCAAGCTCCCGCCGTCCGAGCACCCGCCGGACGGGCTGCCGCCGGACGGCCGGCCCGGCCCGCGCCGGGGATCCGCGCCGACCCGTGACCCTTGTGGCGTACGGTCGTTGGACCGGCCATGAAGAAGCGCAGCTTTCTCGCCGTCGCCTCCCTCGCCGTCGGTGTGGTCGCCTCCCTGACCGCGCCGAGCGCGCACGCCAGCGCCGTCGGCGGCCAGGACGGGGCCCCCGGTTCGCTGACCACCGCGCCGGGCGCGGTGCCCGGGCAGGTCGGGGACGCGGGCGGCGTGGTCGGGCAGGCCACCGGGTACGTCACCGGCCCGGCGGACGGGCTGGTCCCGCTCACCCCCGCGTAGCGCGGCACCCCGGGGCCCGGGGAGGGCGTGCGCGCCCTCCCCGGGCCCCGGCCGGACTCAGGTGCGGACCAGGTAGTAGCCGCCCAGTCCGCTGCACCCGGAGGCGTTGTAGTTGCCGAGGCGGTAGCCCGGCGGGACGGCGTAGCCGGGACAGACCAGGAGGCCGGGCCTGGCCACGACCTGGAACCAGGCGCCGACGCCCTGACAGCCGTTGATGTTGCGACCGGTGTTGACGTAGCCGGGCGGGATCGGCGAGCCGCCGCAGGTCCACAGGCCGTCCCTGGCCAGTTGCATGAACCAGACGTCGATGTTCTCGCAGCCCATGCCGTTGTTCAGGTGGTTGGTGATGACGTAGCCGGGCGGGATCGGCGAGGTGCCGCAGGTCCACAGGCCGTCCACGGGCAGCCGCATGAACCAGGAGTCGAAGCCGTCGCAGCCGGTGGACCGGTGTCCGGAGAGCACGTACCCGGCCGGGATCGGCGAGGTCGCGCAGGTCCAGATGCCGTTCTGCACCGGCTGCTGGAACCACATGCCGGCGCCGTTGCAGCCGTTGTTCGTGTGGTTGGTGAGGACGTAGCCCGGGGTCACCGGAGCGCCCCGGCAGATCCAGCCGGTCCCGGCCGCCGCGGGTGCGGCGGAGGCCGTCCCGGCGGCGGCTGTTCCGGTGAGGACGGCCGCGATCAGCGCGACCACCCCCAGTGCGGCGGCGAGCCGGCCCCGGAGGGCCGCCCACGGCGAACGGTCCGGCAGTCGATGACGTGGTTCGTTCACTTCACACCATTCCAATCGGCAGGTCCTGTGGGCCCGCACGGTCGCCGTGCGGGCGCCGGGGTGGTGGAACAGGTGCGACCTTAGCAATAATTGGAACGATCCAAAGTGCCTAGCATGGGCATGACAGAAGATGGCCGGAAACGAACGCCGGGCCCGGTCGCGACAGCGGACCGGGCCCGGTTGTCGGACCGTCGGACGTGGTGGACGGCAGGGGTGGACGGACCGGGCCGTCAGGGCATCGGGGCGCCGAGGTCCTGGGTCCACAGGGTGCCGGACGCGCCGGTGGCCACGCCGACGCCGATGTCCTTGAAGCCGCAGTCGAGCATGTTGGACTGGTGGATGCCCCCGTCCATCCAGCGGGCGAAGACGCTCGCGGCCGTGGTCGGGCCCCGGTCGAGGTTCTCGCCCCACTGGGACCAGCGGTAGCCGGCCGCGGTGATCCGGGCGTCGGGGCGCAGCCCGTCGGGGTTGACGTGGTCGAAGAAGCCGCGGGCCGCCATGTCGTCGGCGTGCTTCTGGGCCGAGCCGTGCAGCCGGGGGTCGATCCGCAGCGGTGCGCAACCCGCCTTGGCGCGTTCGGCGTTGACCAGGTCCACCAGCTGCCGCTCCGCGTTGGCCGTCGGCGTGGCGGTGGCCGACCGGGCCGCGGTCGGCGAGGGGGTCGGCGTGGTGGTCGCGGTGGGGGTCGGCGTCGGGTCGGGTGCGGTGCTGACGGGCGCGGCCGCCGGGGTGACGGGGGCGGCCGTCGCGGTGTCCAGGGCGGCGGTCGGGGTGGTGGGCCCGGGCACGGCCGGGCTCGGCGGCTCGCTCGGCCGGGGCCAGACCAGGGCCAGCGTGGTGACGGCCACCGCCGCGGCCGCGCCGCCCGCCAGTACCGCCTTGCGGGCCGCGAGGCCCGCCCAACCCCCGTGCGCGCCGGAGCCGGTGGCCGCGGCCCCGGCACCGGCGCCCGCCCCCGCGCCGCTCCCGGCGGCGGCGTGCGCGGCGGCGGCGGCCGTGTGCTGGAGGTGCAGCAGCGCGGGCGAGGCCGCCGGGAGCGGGACCATCGCGAGCCCGGCGAGCAGGCCCTCGGCGGGGAAGAGGTCGCGGCCGAGGCCGTCGCAGCCGGCGCAGCCGCGGATGTGCCGGGCGATCCGCTTGCGCCAGACGGAGTTCGGGGTGCCGTCGAACCCGGCCGTGACCTCGGCGAGTTGGGGGCAGCGCGGGTAGGCGCCGAGGGCCCGGACGACGACCCGGCCGGCCTCCAACTGCTTCTTCATCCGCTGGACCCGCACGGCGGCGTGCTGCGGGGTCAGGTCGAGGGCCTCGGCGAGTTCGGCGCGGCCGAGCTCCCCGCTCGCCTCCAGCCACCACAGGGCGAGCAGTTCGCGGTCGTCCGGATCCAGCCAGCGGGTCGCCTCGGCCACCTCGCGCCGCTGGCCGGACAGGCCCAGCCGCAGGATGGTCAGATCGGTGAAATCGGCGCGGGGGTCGGGGACTTCCCAGGTCTCGTCCAGCCCGCCGACGGTGGGCTGCTGCTGACCGGCGGCATGACGGCGACGGACCTGGTTCATGGTGATCGCCACCAGCCAGGACCGGAAGGACTCCGGGTCGCGGAGCCCGTCCAAGCCGTCCAGCGCCCGGATCATGGTCTCCTGGGCGACGTCGTCCACGTCGGCGTGGCCGCCGAGGGCACGGCCCGCCACGTTGTAGACGAGCGGCAGCCAGGCGGCGACCAGGGCCTCCTGGGCCTGCCGGTCACCTGCCTGTGCCGCGCGCACCAGGGTCGTCCCGGTCCTGTTCTGCACATCAGCGTTCATGGTCCGCACTCCGTCTTGCCGTGTTTCCGTCCGCCGCTGCCTCCTCGGAGACCTGTGGGGAGTGATCAGATAACAACAATGTGCGCGGAATCGGAAAATCGGACCGCCGGAGGGCGGTGTCGAGGGGCGCCGCGGGCGGAGCGGCGGGCGGCAGGGAGGCCGACGGAGGGGCCGGTGCCCGGACCGGTCAGGCCGGGGCGGCGAACACCTGGGTCCACCATGGACCGTCGGTGCCCGTCCGCACGCCCACCCCGAGCTGCTTGAACGCGCAGTTCAGGATGTTGGCGCGGTGGCCGGGGCTGTTCATCCAGGAGTCCATCACGGCCGCCGGGTCCTTCTGGCCGCGGGCGATGTTCTCGCCCCAGGTGCTCCAGCGGTAGCCGGTGGCCTCGATCCGGTGGTCCGCGTGGTAGCCCTCCGGGCTGGCGTGGTCGAAGTAGTTGCGGTCGGCCATGTCGTCGCTGTGCGACTGGGCCGCGCTCGCCAGCCGGGGCTCGGAGCTGACCGGTCCGCACCCGGCCTTGGCCCGCTCGGCGTTGACCAGGTCGACGACCTGCTGCGCGTACCCCGGGGCCGCGCCGCCACCGGCCGGGGCGGCCGCCGGTGCGGCGGGGGCCCGCTGGGCGGCGACCGCCGCGCCGTTCGTGCTCGGGCGGGCGGCCGTCGGGCTCGCCTTGGCGGTGGCGGTGGGCGGGACCGGCGCGGTCCGCGTCGCGCTGGGCGGGGCCGTCGGGGAGGCCGTGGCACTCGGGGTCGCCGTGGCACTCGGGGTCGCCGGATCCGTCGCCGTCGGGCTGTCCGAGGGCAGCGCGGCCCCCGCCGGGCCCGCCCCGCCGGCGCCCGGCACCTGGATGCCGTCGTGCGTCCCGACCTCGGCGGCGATCAGCGAGTCGGCCGCGGCCGCCTGCCCGGCGAGGTCGCGGTCGGCCGACTTGCCGCCGTACGCCGCGTACCCCGCCCCGGCCAGCGCGGCCAGCAGCCCCGTCCCGGCCACGGCGGCGACGACCGCGGTCACCGGCACGAACCCGCGGCGCCGGCGCCGGCCGCGAGCGGTGTGCCGCTGGGCGGCGGCCCGTCGCGCGGCCCGGCCGGCCGGGCGGCCGGGACCGCCGCTCCCGCTGCCGCTCACCGGGATGACGGTCGTCCTGTCGTCGCTGTTCACGTGGCCACTGCTTTCTGTCCGGGTCGGCTGGTCGGGTGCCGACACCTGGGAGACCCCCCGGCGCGACGCCGATAACAGAAAGTCCGTGCGAATGTCCGAACGGGATTCCGGCGCCCGGTCTCGGGCTCAGCGGGCGCCGTCCTCCGGGGCCATGTCGTAGGTGACGAACATCGTCCGGGTGGCGACCTGGTCGTACTTGCTGCGCGCCCGGTGGTTGTCGTCCGCCGTGATCCACCGCACCGTGCTCCAGCCGCGCTCGGCGGCGATCCCCCGCAGCCGGGCCAGCAGTTCGTCCACCGCCCCGCCGCCGCGCGCCCCGGGCGCGACGAACAGGTCGTCCAGGTAGCCGCCGACCGTACCGTGCAGCGGCCGGGCGAACGGCCGGAAGTGCGCGAGCCCGACCGGCGTGCCGTCGCCGTCCCGGACCAGCAGCCCCTCCAGCTCGTGCGCCGGGTCGGTCAGCCAGGACCAGACCCGCTCGGCCTTCTCCTCCGGCATCGGCACCCGGTAGAACGCGCAGTACCCGCGGAAGAGTTCGCGCCAGTGCGGGTAGTCGCCCGGCTCCGGCGCGCCGACGGTCCACGGGTGCACGGCTTCGGTGCTGCTCAACTCGGTCTCCTCGTACGGTCCGACGGGCGGGCCGACCCAGCATGACGGACCGCCGGTGCCCGGCCGAGCTCCGCCGCGGCCAACGCCGCCCGCCCCGCGCTCCATTCCGTCGGTACCCCGGACGGCCCCGACCCGGCCGCCGGGTCAGAGGCGCTCGGGAACCGGGTTGCCGACGGCCTCGATCGCCCGGCGGACCGGGACCTTGAGCAGCACCGCGAAGCCGATCACGAAGAACACCAGCAGCGAGATGATCGCCGACCGGTAGCTGCCGGTGATCTCGTACGCGAGGCCGAAGACCAGCGGGCCCATCCAACTGGTGCCGCGGTCGCTGACCTTGTAGAGGCTGAAGTACTCGGCCTCCCGGCCCGCCGGGATGAGGTGCGAGAACAGCGAACGGGAGAGCGCCTGGCTGCCGCCCAGCACCAGGCCGATCATGCAGGCCAGGGCGTAGAACCAGGCGGGCTGGTGGGCGGGCATGAAGTAGCCGAGCGCCAGCGTGACCACCCAGCCGACCAGCGAGCCCAGGATGGTCCTCTTGGCGCCGTAGCGCTGCGCGATCCGGCCCAGCAGCAGCGCGCCGCCGATCGCCACGATCTGCACGATCAGCACGGCGGCGACCAGGGTGCCCTGCTCCATGCCGAGTTCCTCGCTGCCGTACAGCGAGGCCTGCGAGACGACGGTCTGGATGCCGTCGTTGTAGCAGAGGAAGGCGGCCAGGTAGAGCAGCGTCAGCGGGTGCTTGCGCATGCCCTTGAGCGTGCGGCCCAGCTCGCGCAGGCTGCCGGCGGCGGGCTGGTCGGGCGCGGCCTCGGCCCGCGCCCGGACCGCGCCGGCCCGGGAGGGCAGCCGCAGCATCGGGACGATCGTGAACAGCGCCCACCACAGGCCCGCCGAGGCCAGGCAGATCCGCACGGCGGTACCGGAGGACAGGCCGAGCGCCTCGTGGCCCTGGAACAGCGCCAGGTTGGCGATCAGCAGCAGCCCGCCGCCGGCGTAGCCGTACGCCCAGCCCTTGGAGGAGACGGCGTCCCGCTCGTCGGGGGCGGCCAGGCCCGGCAGGTAGGCGTAGGACAGTGCGACGGACGTGGCGTAGGCGATGTTGGCGACCACCAGCAGCGCGCCGCCGAGGAGGTAGCGGTCGCCCTGGAGGAAGAACATCCCCATCGTGGCGAGCGCGCCGACGTAGGCGAAGCCGCACATCAGCTCCTTGTGCCGGCCGGTGCGGTCGGCGACCGTGCCGGTCAGCAGCATCACCGCGACCGAGATCAGCACGGAGAAGGAGACGGTGTACGGGAAGAACGATCCGGCGCGGATCGACAGGCCGAGCGGGTGGACGTCACCGGAGGCGTCCGCGGCGTTCTTGGCCACCTCGGTGAGGTACGGACCGAGGAAGACCGTCAGGACGGTGGCCGAGAAGGCGGCGTTCGCCCAGTCGTTGATGTACCAGCCGAACTGCATCCGACGCAGTGCGCGACCGTCGCCGGCGGCTGCCGGGGGCGACGAGACGTCGTCCGGCAAGTGGTCCGTGGTGCTCATGGGGCCTCTATTCCACCGTGCTGGAGCCGCCGCTGCCGTCCGTCCAGCAGCCGCGCTCGCCGAGGACGTCCCGCAGGACGTCGATGCGATCGGCCATGATGCCATCCACACCCAGGTCGAGGAGAGTCCTGATCCGTGTGGGATCGTCCACAGTCCACACGTGGACCTGCAGGCCCAGCCGGTGGGCGGCCCGGACGAAGGCCCGGTCGACCACCCGGATCCCCCGGTGCCGCTCCGGCACCTGGGCGCAGATCCCGGCGAACGGCTTCGCCGGACGCCCCGGCAGCAGCGGGCCCGTCAGGGAGCGCAGCCGCAGCCGCGCCACCTCGCGCGGGCCCAGCGAGGTGGCCAGCCGGGGGCCGGCCGCAGCCCGCACGGCGGCGATCCGGCTGTCGGAGAAGCCGCCGACGCAGACCCGGTCCCAGGCGTTCGTCCGGCGGATCGCCTCGACCAGCGGGCCGACGGCGGGCGCGGCCTTCACGTCCACGTTGAACCGGGCCGCGGGGAACGCCCCGAGCAGGTCCTCCAGCAGCGGCACCGGTTCGGTGCCGCCGATCCGGGCCCGCCGGACGGCCTCCCAGGGCAGTTCGGCCACCGCCCCGGCGCGGTCGGTCACCCGGTCGAGCCGGGAGTCGTGGAAGGCCACCAGCACGCCGTCCGCGGTGGCGTGCACATCCGTCTCCAGGTAGCGGTACCCGAGCGCCACGGCGGCCTCGAACGCGGCGAGCGAGTTCTCCGGGTGCCCGAGCTCACCGCCCCGGTGGGCGAAGGCGAGCGGCCCCGGGTGGTCGAGGAAGGGGTGCATGGGGTGCTCCGAGCTGGCTGGGGAGGGAACGCGGGCGCCGCCCGCTCCGACAGCGCCTCGGACCGCGCGCGTTACAGTATTACGCACCCTGTCAAGCAGTAACGGCGACTGCCGGACGGGCCGCCCCGGCCGCCGAGAACAAGATCCACTTCCCCGCCGTTGCGGTTGGCGCCAGTTGGCCGACCACACGCTGCGCTCCCTGGGCCCGGGCGAGCTCACCGAGCTGTGAGACCCCCGGTTCCCGCCGCCGGCCCGTCGGTGCGGCACAGGTCGTAGAGGTAGGACCTCCCCGCCTTCCAACTGCGCCACGGCCCAGGCCCTCTCTTTCGGATCATGCCGGGCGCGCGACGCCGGGCATCCCGCCTGGACGCACCGGCGAATCATCCAAGTACGGCCCAGTACGAGGACGATCCGCCGGCACGCCCAGCCGGGCGCCCAACGCCGCGCGCTGATCCGGCATGATCCGAAAGAGAGGCCCGAGCGGCGGGAACGCCCCCTGGCCGGAACGGCCGGACAGCGGCCAGCCGTTGGCCGTCCCGTCCGCCCCGACGGTGCACCACCCGCGGCCGGGCAGCCAGCGGCACCACACGTCGAGGTCCAGGCGCTTGAAGGCGGGCCTGCCGTTGAACTCGCCCTCCCGGCGGTAGCGGTAGACCAGGCCGTCCGCCCGGCGCACGAACGCGATCGACATCGCCGCTCCCCTTCCCGATCAACCCCGGTGCCGTCCAGGCCGCTTCGGCGACCACCCAAGGCGGCGAGCACCTCCGCACGGGCCTGTCCGCCGGCCCTCCGGCGACGTACCGTGAAAGGAAACGCATTGCGCCGCAACGGCGTTCACCCGTAGGTGCCGATTCGGCCATTCTCGATCCGGCCGCCGCACCCCTCCGTGGACGGACCAGCGGCGACTAGGTTGGCGATGACAACGAGAGGCGGCCGCCGGGCGGCCGGCGCCGCCCTGGCGAGAGGTGCCCCACATGCAGGTGAGCGTCGACCGGGACCGTTGCTGCAGCTCCGGCATGTGCGTGATGAACGCACCCGCGGTCTTCGACCAGGACGAGCGGGACAGCCTGGTGACGATCCGTCAGGCCGTTTTGCTGCCCGAGCAGTTCGACGACGTCAGAATCGCCGCCGACCTCTGCCCGGGCCGGGCGATCACCGTCACCGAGGACGGTCCCGCGCAGACCGGGGCCTGACCGGCCCCCCGGCCCGGCAGGCCGTCGGGCACCTTCCTGGGCTCCCTGAACCCCACGAGGACACCCGCGACGTGAGGAGACCCCCACCTTGACCACCACACCCACCGCCCCCGCCGTCCCCCTGCTGCCGGCCCCGCACGCGGGCACCTGCCCGTTCGGCCCGCCGCCCGTGTACACCGAGGCCGCCACCACCGCGCCGGTGACCAGGGCCGAGCTGCCCGACGGCGACCCCTGCTGGCTGGTCACCGGCTACGCCGAGGTCCGCACCGTGCTCTCCGACCGCCGGTTCAGCGCCGACATCCGCCACCCGGCCTTCCCGCTGCTGGTCGCCGGTGCCCGCAAGGAGCTGATCACCGACAACCCGACCTTCCTGCGGCTCGACGACCCCGAGCACGCCCGCCAGCGCCGCATGGTCACCGGGGAGTTCCTGGTCAAGCGGGTGGAGGCGCTGCGTCCGGAGATCCAGCGGATCGTGGACGAGGAACTGGACCGGATGACCGCGGGCCGGAGCACGGCCGACCTGGTCGCCGACTTCGCGCTGCCGGTGCCCTCGCTGGTGATCTGCCTGCTGCTCGGCGTGCCGTACGAGGACCACGACCGCTTCCAGAGCCTGAGCCGCACGATGCTCAGCCGGGAGAGCACCGTGGAGCAGCTCCGGGCGGCCCAGGACGAGGTCCTGGAGTACCTGCGCGACCTGACCACCCGCAAGCGCGCGAATCCGGAGGACGACGTCCTGAGCCGGCTGGCGGCGCGGGACGACCTGACCGCGGAGGACGTGGCCGGCACGGGCGTGCTGCTGCTGATAGCCGGGCACGAGACCACCGCCAACATGATCGCGTTGTCGACCGCCCTGCTGCTGGAGCGGCCGGACCAGATCGCCAGGCTGGCCGACCCGGCCGCACTGCCCGGCGCGGTCGAGGAGCTGCTGCGCCTGCTGACCATCGTGCACACCGGCCTGCCCCGGGTCGCGCTGGAGGACGTGGAGCTGGGCGGGGTGACGGTGCGGGCCGGGGAGGGCGTGATCGCGATGCTGTCCACGGCCAACCGGGACGAGGCGGTGTTCGGCGGCGCAGACCACCGGGCCACGGACGAGCTGGACCTGGACCGGGACGCCCGGCGGCACCTGTCCTTCGGCTTCGGCGTGCACCAGTGCCTGGGCCAGCCGCTGGCCCGCGCCGAGCTGCAGATCGCGCTGGAGACGCTGTTCCGGCGGCTGCCGGGGCTGCAGTTGGCCGGCGAGCGCGCGTTCCGCACCGAGTCGTTCATCTACGGGATGCGGTCGCTGCCCGTGAGCTGGTGAGCCCGCGACCCGCGCGCCGGAACGGCCCGGGCCGGCGGCGCGCGGGTCACCCGGCTGGCCCCGGCGCCGGGGCGGAGGCAGGCTGGAGGGGTGAGGGACAGACCCGGCCCGGCCGCGCCTGCGGTCGTGGCGTGCCCGAGCCGGCCGAGGAGACGGAGCCCGCGATGACCGACATGAGCGCACGGTCCGAGGTGAGCACCGACCGCGAGGAGGACGTCCGCGCCGCGGACCCCGAGGATGGCATCACCTCGATGCAGAACCTGCACGCCCAGGACACCTCCCAGGCGGAGGGCGACCCCATGCTGGACGAGCCCGGCGCGGACGGCTGACCGCCCGCCGCACCACCCCGACCCACCCATCGGACCGCCCGGCGGAACCGGGCGGTCCCTGTGACCGCAGGTGTCGCTGCCGCGGCGGCGGCTCACCGGCGGGGGAGGATAGGCGCATGACCGAACACGATCAAAGCGACCGGCAGGCCCGGCCGCCCACGGACCCGCGCACCTCGTGGGCGACCTGGACCACCCAGTCCGTCATCAGCGGCCCCGGCGGGGTCACCACCACGGAGGTCGGCCCGATCTCCGGCGACCTCACCGTGCACACCACGTGGGCGGACGGCGAGGCGCGGCTGACCGTCCAGTACACCGGCGCCCTGGACTGGTACACGGTCTCGGGCAGCCCGGTCACCGCGGCGGACGAGGGTACCGCGCGGGCCATCCACCAGGCCATGGTCAACGGCGTCAAGACCGGACGCGGAGCGGTCGCCCCGCCCCCGGCCCCCGGCGGCTGACCCCGGCCGCACACTCCCGTGCGCCCGGCCGGCCGTGACCGGCCGGGTGGGCGGGGCGGCCGTGACCGGCCGGGTGGGCGGGGCGGCCCGCAAGGCGGGTCAGTCGGTGATCTCCACGCCGCGCCAGAACGCCACCCGGCCCCGGACGTGCTCGGCCTCGGGCTTCGGTTCGGCGTAGTACCAGGCCGCGTCCGGGTTGCTCTGCCCGGCCACCTGCAGGGTGTAGTAGTTCGCGGTGCCCTTCCAGCCGCACACCGTGGTGGTGTCGGACGGCCGCAGGTACTCGGCCCGGACCGAATCGACCGGAAAGTAGTGGTTGCCCTCGACGACGACGGTGTCCTCGCTCTCGGCGACGACCGTGCCCTGCCAGCTCGCTGTGGTCATGCGGCGATTGTGCCCGAGCGGGCGGGCCCCCGTCCGGCGCTTCGGGACTCCGGCCCGCGGACCCGGGACGACGGACCGGGACAGCGGGGCCCGGGGCTTCGGCGGCCCGGGGTTTCGGCGGTCAGGGCAGCGGGTGGGCGTGCACCGGCAGGTGCGGGGTCTGGTGGCCGCCGCTGGCGAGCATCCGGACCTCGCCCGCGTCGCTGATCTCGGCCCGGACGATCCCGCTGGCGTCCTCGTACACCGGGTGCCCGCCGGGGCCCTTGGCGCTGGTCCGGGTGACCACGACCACGTCCTGCGGGGCCTGGGTGCCGGGCGTGCCCGGGAAGGTCAGCGCGTAACGGTCGACGGATTCCATCAGCGGCTCCTCCGATCGGCGGCCTGCACCCGGTGGGCCCGCACCGGACCGGCCCTCACCGGGCCGCGGCCCGGGCCGGCGCGCCGCGGACCTCCAGCTCGTCCAGCAGCCGGGCGGTGGCCTCCGCGACCGCGTCCACGGCCCGGTCGAACGCCTCCCGGTTGTGCGCCGCCGGGGCACGGAACCCGGACACCTTGCGGACGTACTGCAGTGCGGCCGCGCGGAAGTCCGCCTCGTCGGCGTCGGGCGTCACGGGAGGTCGCAGCGTCTTGATGTTGCGGCACATGCCCCCAGTCTCGCGCGCCGGGGCCGCCGGGGCGAGCCGCTTCCGCCCCGCGCCGCCGTTTCGTCACACGGGCCTCACGGGCCCGTCATCCGGCCCGATTAGGATTCCCGGTGAACGAACCACCCCGCCGCGCACCCCGCCGGGCGCGGGCATCACCCCGGAGTCACCCCCTTGCCTCTCGCGCTGTTCGCGCTGGCCGTCACCGCTTTCGCCATCGGCACCACCGAATTCGCCGCCATGGGGCTGCTCCCCCAGGTCGCCGACAGTCTGCACGTCTCCATCCCGCAGGCGGGCTGGCTGATCTCCGCGTACGCGCTGGGGGTGGTGGTCGGCGCGCCGCTGCTCACCGCCCTGGCCGCCGGGAAGCCCCGGAAGGCGGTGCTGGTGGCGCTGGCCGCGCTGTTCGCCACCGGCAACCTGCTCTGCGCGCTCGCCCCCGACTTCTGGACGCTGGCCGCCGCCCGGCTGATCACCGGGCTGCCGCACGGCGCCTTCTTCGGCGCCGGGGCGGTGGCCGCCGCCGAGCTGGTGGCGCCGGACCGGCGGGCCCGGGCGGTCGCGGTGATGTTCTCCGGGCTGACCGTCGCCAACATCGTCGGCGTCCCGGCCGCCACCCTGCTCGGCCAGCACCTGGGCTGGCGGGCGACCATGCTGGTGGTGGTGCTGATCGCCGCCGCCGGGACGCTCGCCATCGCCCGGCTCGTCCCGGCCCTGCCCTCCCCCGGCCAGTCCGGGCTCCGGCACGAGCTGCGGGCCTTCCGCAGCGGACAGCTGTGGCTGGCGCTGGCCACCGTGGTGGTCGGCTGCGGCGGCATGTTCGCCTGCTACAGCTACATCGCACCGCTGCTCACCGAGGTCTCCGGCTACGCGACCGGCTCGGTGACCGGTGTGCTGGCGCTGTTCGGGGTCGGGATGACGATCGGCAACGTGCTGGGCGGCTTCGCCGCGGACCGGGCGCTGCGCCCGACCGTCTGCGTGTCCTTCCTGCTGCTCGCCGCGACGCTGGCGCTGTTCGCGGTGACCGCGCACGCCCGCTGGTCGGCGGCGGTCACCGTGGTGCTGATCGGGCTGTTCGGCTTCGCGATCGTCCCGGCGGTGCAGACCCTGGTGCTGCAGAAGGCCCGCAGCGCGCCCACCCTGGCCTCCGCGACCGTGCAGGGCGCGTTCAACCTGGCCAACGCCCAGGGCGCGTACTTCGGCGGGCTGGCGCTGGCCGCCGGGCTCGGCTGGACCTCGCCGACCCTGGTGGGTGCGGGCCTGGCCGTCGCCGGCGCGGTCGTCGCCCTGCTGGCCTGGGCGGCGGACCGGCGGCGGCCGGCGGCCGTACCGGTCGAACCGGCGGCCGCCGCCGCGCCGGGCCCCGTCCCGCTGCCCGAGGCCCGCTAGCTCCCCTGGCTCCCCGGGACCTCCTCGAGCTCCTGGTGCGCCCCGGCCAGCAGCCGGTACCCCTCGCCGTTGGCCTTGATCCCGGCCCGCTCCTCCTCGGTCAGCTCCCGGCGGACCTTGGCCGGGACGCCCGCGACCAGCGAGCCGGGCGGGACGTCCGTGCCCTGGGTCACCACCGCGCCCGCCGCGACCAGCGAGCCGGCCCCGATCCGGGCGCCGTTGAGGATCGTGGCGCTCATCCCGACCAGCACGTCGTCCTCGACGGTGCAGCCGTGCAGCACCGCGTTGTGGCCCACCGAGATCCGCTCGCCGACGACCAGCGGGAAGCCGGGGTCGGCGTGCAGGGTGCAGTTGTCCTGGATGTTGCTGCCCGCGCCGACGCTGATCGACTCGGCGTCGCCGCGCAGCACCGCGCCGTACCAGATGCTCGCCCCGGCGCCGACGGTGACGTCCCCGATCACGACGGCGCCCGGCGCGAGGAAGGCGCTCGGGTCGACGACGGGCGCCTTGCCCCCGACTGCGGCGATCAGCGGTCCTGCCATGGCTCGTCCTCCTGGTGGTGCTCGGCTGCACTGTCGCCGGTCAGCGTAGGGGGCCGGTCAGCGGCCCGTGCGGGCGAGGTCGGGCCCGGCTCCGGGGGCGGCGGTCGGGGCCGGGGCGCCGCACAGGGCGGTGGTGGTCAGCCGGTTCACGGCGGCTTCGGCGGCGGTGGCGTCGGAGACGTCGTAGACGGTGACGGCCGAGGCGAACTGCCGCCTCCCGTCCGCCGAGCCGAGCATCTCGGTGCTGTAGCCCGGGATGCCGCCGGCGTGGCCCCAGAAGGTGCCGCAGGGGGTGTCCACCCGCTGGAGGCCGAGGCCGTAGGCCTGGCCGCCGCCGGTCGCGGTGGTGCGCTGCATCTCGGCGAGTTCGGCCGGGGGCAGCAGCCGGCCACCGAGCAGGGCGGCGATGAAGGTGGTGAGGTCGGCCGTGGTGGAGATGCCGGCGCCGGCCGAGCCGGCCATCGAGGGGTCGAGCAGGGTGACGTCGACCGGGCCGGTGGCGGTCTTGAGGTAGCCGTGGGCGTGCGGGCCCGGAATGAAGGGCGAGTGGCCGGGCATCGAGGTGCCGGTGAGGTGGAGCGGGCGGATGATCCGCCGGGTGACCTCCTCCTGCCAGGGGTGGCCGGTGAGCTTCTCGACGATCATCCCGACCAGTTCGTAGTTGGTGTTGGAGTAGCCCCAGTCCCGGCCCGGCGGGAAGGCGGGCGGGTACGTGTTCGCGAGGTCGACCAGGTCCTGGAGGGTGTACCGGTGGAAGCGGCGGTCGGTGAGCCAGCTCGGGTCAGTGGTGTCGAAGGCCGGGTCCTGGGTGTAGTCGGCGATTCCGCTGGTGTGGTCGAGCACCTCGCGGACGGTGATCGCGGTGCTGTTCGGGACCACCCCGGGCAGCAGGCACTCCAGCCGGTCGTCCAGGCCCAGCCGCCGTTCGCCGACCAGTTGGAGCAGGGTGGTGGCCAGGAAGGTCTTGGTGATGCTGCCGATCCGGAACCGGCCCTCGGGGTCGGCGGGCCCGCCGGTGGAGAGGTCGGCGACGCCGGTGGCGTTGCGCCACAGCAGCCGGCCGTCCTGCCGGACGGCGCCGAGGGCGGAGGTGCCGTAGCCGGGGCCGGTGAGGCCGGCCAGGGCGGCGTCGGCGGCGGCCCAGTCGGCCCGGCCGGTGGCGGACTCCGCCCGGCCGGCGGGGTCGGCGGCGGTGAGGTGCAGCGGGCCGTGGCAGCCGGCCGCCGGGCCGCGGTCGGCGGGTGCGGCGACGGCGGCCGGGGCGAGGGCGGCGAGCAGGCCCGCGCCCACGGCGAGCGTGACGGCGGCGCGCAGCGCCGGACGGCGGAGCGTCCGGCGCGGAGCGGTCGGATCGGCGGTCATTCCGGTCTCCCTGACTCGGGCGGCCGGGTCGTCAACTCGGTCCGCTTCCCTGGGTGTTGCCACCATGCCAGGTGGTCCGGCGGCGGTCCTCCACCGCAGGGGGGCCGATGCCCCTGAGCGGGCTCCGGGGCCGTACCCCGAGAATCCTCGGGGTACGGCCGGGCGCCGGTCAGGCCACCGGCGCCTTGGTGCGCAGGACCTCGATGAAGGCGCGCAGCCACGCCGGGTGGTCGGGCCAGGCGCGGGCCGAGACGACCACGCCGTCCACCACCGCCTCGGCCTCGACGAACTCGGCGCCGGCCGCCGCGATGTCGGGGGCGAGCGCGGGGTAGGCGGAGGTGCGGCGGCCGTCCAGCACCCCGGCGGCGGCGGTGATCAGCGGGCCGTGGCAGATCTGGGCGACCGGCTTGTCGCCGGCGAAGAAGTGCCGGGTGATCCGCTGCACGTCCGGGTCGTTGCGCAGGTACTCGGGGGCGCGGCCGCCCGGGATCACCAGGGCCACGTAGTCGGCCGGGTCGACGTCGGCGAAGGCGAGGTCGGCGGGCCAGGTGTAGCCGGGCTTCTCCGTGTACGTGTCGTAGCCGTCCACGAAGTCGTGCACCACGAACTGGAGGCGCTTCTTGGTCGGGGCCGCGATGTCGACCTGGTAACCCTCCTCGCGCAGCCGCTGGTACGGGTAGAACACCTCCAGCGACTCGGCGGCGTCCCCGGTGACGAGCAGGATCTTCGATGTCATCGCCGACATCCCTCCACAGGATCGAGCGTCAGTTCTGGTACGGGCCGGAGGCGGTGGCGACCGCCCGGGCCCGCCCCAAACTCCCGTACCCGGCGTGCTGTTGGCAACAGGGCGCACCAGGCGCATCACGGCGCGTGGCACGGCGCACGCGCCGGTCGCGTGCTGCGCGCGCCGGGCCGGGCGGAGCGCCCCGGCGGACCCGCGGAGGACGGCGCCGGGCCCGTGGAGGGGTGCGGCGCCCGGCTGCGGCCCCGCCGCGGACGGGTCCTAGACTCCTGTGCTGCCCGGCACCGAACGCCCTCCGGAGGAGCCCATGACCGACCGCACCACCTACCTCGTCCTCCCCGGGTACCAGAACTCGGGCCCCGAGCACTGGCAGACCCGCTGGGAGGCCGCCGAGCCGGCCGCCTTCCGCAGGGTCCGGCAGGCGGACTGGGACCACCCGGAGCAGGACGACTGGGTGGCCCGGGTGGACGCGGCGGTGGCCGCGGCCGCCGCCGAGGGGCCGGTGGTGCTGGTGGCGCACAGCCTGGGCTGTGTCACGGCGGCCCGCTGGGTGGCCGGGGCGCCCGCCGGTCGGACCGCCGCCGTCCGGGGCGCGCTGCTGGTCGCCCCCGCCGACGTGGACACCGCCGAGGTGCCGGAGCTGACCGGCTTCCGGCCGGTGGCGCTGGAGCCGTTCCCGTTCCCGACCGTGGTGGTCTCCTCCACCGACGACCCGTGGGTGACCCCGGAGCGGGCCCGCGCGTTCGCCCGGGCATGGGGCGCCCGGTACGTCGAGCCGGGCGCGTACGGACACCTCAACTCGGACTCCGGGCTGGGCGACTGGCCGGAGGGCCGGAAACTCCTCGCGGAGCTGTGAACGGAGCCGTGGACGAATGACCGGGGGGACGATGGACGAGCGACGCCGCCGCACGCCGCGGGGCAGGCGCACCGTGGTCCGGCTGCTGGGGGCGGCCGGGGCGGCGGCCGTGCTGCTGTACACCGAGGGCCAGTGGGAGAGCCGCTCGGGCGGGCGGATGCTGGTCGCCGACCTGCTGAACCGGCCCGAGCTGCTGCTCGGCGCGGCGCTGGCCGCGCTGATCGCCGCCGCCTGGCTGGGCGACCGCCGCACCGCGCTGCGGACCGCCACCCGGGCGGTCACGGTGACCGCCGGGGTGGTGTTCCTGCTCGGCGTGCTGGCCGCGCACAAGGTGTCGGCCGCCGAGACCCGCAGCCGGGAGATCGCCCCGGCGGGTGCGCCGCGGGCCCTGGTGGTGGTGCACCGCTCGTACGACTCGGGACCGCAGGCCGGTGAGCACTGGCAGGTGCTGCTGGAGAGCGGCCAGGGCTGGTCCGCCCGGCGCTGGCTGCTCGCGGACGTCGGCGGCGCCCCGGAGGACGCCCGGCTGGTGGAGGCGAGCTGGACCGGGCGGACCCAGATCACCGTGGTCACCGACTCCTACCGGCGGGTGTTCAACCTCGACCAGGACAGCGGGGAGCCGGTCGAGGCCCGCTGAAGCCTGGTGCGGGAGTCCGGGTGGCGGCGCGGTCACAGCCCCAGGGCGTGGCAGACCAGCGCCAGCAGCGCCGCGTTGCCCGCCGCGCCGAGCGCGGTGGCGGACAGGAAGCGGGCCGCGGTGCCGTCCGGGAAGGGGTTGACCGCCATCGCGAGCAGGAAGCCCGGCATCGTCCACACCACCGCCGTCCACTGCCGGACGGCGTTCGCCGCGCTGGTGCCGGCGCGCAGTTCGCGGGCGGCGGCGACGGCGATCGCCAGGTACCCGGCCAGGTAGCCGATCGAGGGCCAGAGGACGGCGGGGACGCCGAGGAAGCTGTGCGGCATGGCGCCCATCGTCCGCCGACGGGCGGCGGCCCCGCATGAGTACGGGTACTCATGCGGGGCCGCGCCGGTCACCGGGTCCGTCGGGGCTACTGGTCGGCGCCGTCGTCCGGCGGGGCGTAGGGGCTGGACGGGGCGGACGGGGTCGAACGGGGGATCAGGCCGCCGATCGCGCCGCCGGTCTGCCCCCAGGTCTGCTCACTGGTCGGTGTGTCGGTGCTGCGCGGGCGGCCCGGGTTGGCGGACCCGCCCGGATTGCCCGGGTTGGCGGACCCGCCGGTCCCGGACCCGCCGGTGCCGCTCGTCCCTGCGCCGCTCGTCCCGGTGCAACTCGGCGAGCCCGTGGGGCCGCCGCAGCCCGGGTCGCGCCGGACCGGGTCGGGGATGCGGACGGTGGTGAACTCCTTGTCCGGCACGGTGCGGACGGCCTCGCTCATCGCCTTCTGCCAGATCGGCCCCGGGCCGGTCGCCCCGTACACCTCGGCCTGGTACTGGCCGCCGATCCGGATGTTGCGCATCGGGATCTTGGTGCCGGGGCTGCCCAGCCAGACCGAGCCGGCCAGGTCGCCGGTGTAGCCGGTGAACCAGGCCGACTTCTTCTCGTCCGTGGTGCCGGTCTTGCCCGCGATCTGGCGGTCGTCGTCCAGCCGGAGGTCCCGGGCGGTGCCGCCCTTCTCGGTCACCCCGAGCAGCACGCTGTTGATCACGTCGGCGGTGTCCGTGGACATCACCTGGTCGCAGCGGGCCGGGGCCACCGGGACGTCCTTGCCGTCCACCGTGGTGATCCGGTTGATCGCCAGCGGTGCGCAGTAGCTGCCCCGGGCGGCGAAGGTCGCGTACACGTTGGCCATGGTCAGCGGGCTGACCTCCTGGGTGCCGAGGCCGAGGGCCGGCACCTCCTGCAGCGGGTCGCCGCTCGCCTTGCCGGTCACGCCCAGCTTGTTGGCCATCTGCTTGACGGCGCAGAGGCCGATCTCCTGCTCCATCTGCACGAAGTAGGTGTTCACCGAGAGGGCCATGGCCTGCTTGAGCGCGTACGGGCCCTTCTCGCTCGGGCTCTCGTTGGGGATGACCCCGTCCTTCTTGCCCTTGTTCAGGTTCTTCCAGGTGCCCTCGCAGGTCGTCATCGTCGGCCAGTCCATCCGGTTCGGCGAGTCGTACTGCTGGGTGGGCGGCAGGCCGGCCTCCAGGGCGGCGGCGGCCACGATCGGCTTGAAGTTGGAGCCGGGCTGGAAGCCGACGCCGCCGCCCATCGCCGCGTCCACGTTGAAGTTGACGACGGTCTGGTTCTTCTCCTTCGCCAGGCCGTACGGGCGGGTCTGGGCCATCGCGAGGATCTTGCCGCTGCCCGGCTCGACCATGGTCATCGCCGCCGAGACCGGGTCGGTGACGTAGACCAGGGTGGAGACGGCGTTCTGCGCGGCGGCCTGCTTGTCCGGGTCGAGGGTGGTGTAGATGTTCAACCCGCCGGTGTCCCACAGCTTCTTGCGCTCACCGGCGCTCTTGCCGAAGGCCGGGTCCTGCTTGACCACGTGCCGCACGTAGTCGCAGAAGAAGCCCATCCCGGCCTGGGCCGTGATGCAACCGTTCTGCGGCTCCTGGTAGTTGAGGCCGAGCGGGGCGGCCTTCGCCTCCTTCGCCTGGTCGGCGGTGATGTGCTTGTTCTCCACCATCTTGTCGATGACGGTGTCCCGGCGCTTCTTGGCGGCCACCGGGTGCAGCTTCGGGTCGTACTGGGACGGGTTCTGCACCAGCCCGGCGAGCATCGCCGCCTCGGGGAGACCGAGGTCCTTGGCGGCCTTCCCGAAGTAGCGCTGGGAGGCGGCCTCGATGCCGTACGCCTGGTGGCCGTAGAAGGTGATGTTCAGGTAGTTGGTGAGGATCTGCTCCTTCGGCAGGTCCTCCTCCAGCTTGATGGCGTACCGGAGTTCCTGGATCTTGCGGCCGAGGGTCTTGCGCTGGGCCTCGCGCACCGCCACCGGGTCGTCCCCGGCCAGTTCGACGTTGACGTTCTTCACGTACTGCTGGGTGAGGGTGGAGGCGCCCTGCACCGCGGCGCCGCTCTCCGCGTTCTTGGTGATCGCCCGCAGCACGCCCTTGAGGTCGACCGCGCCGTGCTCGTAGAACCGGGCGTCCTCGATGTCCACCTGGGCCCTGCGGATCAGCGGCGACATCTGGTCGGCCGTGATGACCGTCCGGTCGCGCTCGTAGACCTTGGCGATCAGCCCGCCCTTGGCGTCGAAGATCTGCGTCGCCTGGGTCAGCGGCGGGGTCTTGAAGTCGTCGGGGATGCTCTGGAAGCCTTCGGCGCCGTTCTTCGCGCCCAGTCCGACCGCGCCCGCCGCCGGGAGGATCAGGCCCGCCAGCAGCACACCGCCCAGCACGCAGGAGCCGAGGAAGGTGGCCGCATGGCGCAGGATTCCGAGCGGGGTCTCGCGGCGCCTGGGGCGCGGGACCCAGGTGTCGCCCGGGTCCGGGCGAGGTATGCGGCTCTTCGGTGACATAGTTCGAACATTACGGCCGTGAATCCCCACCGTGGGCGGCGTGTTGGCGAACTATTGTCACAAAATCACGACAGGTTCGACTCATTCGAGAAGACCCCACGACAGGGCGCGTGGGGGCAGGGGCCGTTCGTCCACGGCCGACCTCCCCCGCGCCCGGGCGCTCGAACCCCAGCTCGCCGGGCCCGCCGCAGGCCCGGCCCCGCAGTGGCGGTCCGCCGGACCGCGGGCGTGATCCGTCGGTCTCCGGCTCGTTGTCGTCCAGGGGGATGGTGGGGTCGGCGCGTCGCGGTGTTCCGGCACGCCCAGGAGACGGCGGTGGCAGCGGACTTGGGAGCGTACGGGCGGCCGGTGGGGCGATCCCCGGCACCGGGCTGCACGCCGCACCCGCCCGCCCGCGGCGCGCCCACGGTTCACGCCCTGCCGGGCGACGACGCACCGGGCGTCGATGATTTCGGATGCCGCGCACGAGGACTGAGGAGGCGTGAGGTGGACGCAGGGACGCCGGACGACGGGCCCGGGCACACGCACGGGGACGGGCACCCCCACGGGGACGCGGAGCCGCACGCGCACGGTGGTGCGGGCGGACCCGCCGGGCACGGCCACGCCCACGGCCCGGCCGCCCCGGTCTCCGCCCACCTGCGCAAGGTGATCGCGGCCGTGCTGATCCCGTTCGCGGCGGCCGTCGTGGTCGGCCTGGCGGTGCTCTGGCCGGGCGGGGTCCCGAACCACCAGCACACCGGCGTCGGTTTCGACCAGCAGATCCGGCACGGCCGGGTCACCGCCGTCCGGGAACTCCCCTGCGGCGACCTCGACCCCGCCGACCAGGGGTCCTGCCGGCAGGACACCGTCGAGGTGACCGACGGCCCGGACCGCGGCCGCACCTTCACCCTGGTCGTCCACCCGGCCGAGCCCCGGCAGTACGGACTCGGCCAGCGGGTCGTCCTCACCTACGCGCCGGGCGCCCCCGCGGACCTCCAGTACAGCGTGGTCGACGTGGACCGGAACCTGCCGATGGGCGTGCTGGCCGGGCTGTTCGCCGTCGCCGTGGTGGCGGTCGGACGCTGGCGCGGGGTCGCCGCCCTGGTCGCCCTGGTGATCAGCTTCGCGGTGCTCTCGCTCTTCATCCTGCCCGCCATCCTGCGCGGTTCGGACCCGCTGCTGGTGGCGATCGTCGGCGCCAGCGCGATCATGCTGATCGCCCTCTACCTGTGCCACGGCCTGTCCGCCCGCACCTCGGTGGCGGTGCTGGGCACGCTGGTGTCCCTGGTGCTGATCGGGGTGCTGAGCCTGGTCTTCGCCTCCTGGGCCCACCTGACCGGGAACACCTCGGAGGAGACCGGGCTGGTCCACGACCTCTACCCGGGCATCGAGATCCGCGGCCTCCTGCTGGCCGGGTACGTGATCGGCTCGCTCGGCGTGCTGTTCGACGTGACGGTCACCCAGACCTCGGCGATCTGGGAACTCCACGAGGCCGACCCGACCATGGGCGCCCGCCGGCTGTACCGGACCGGCATGCGGATCGGCCGCGACCACATCGCCTCGACCGTCAACACCCTGGTGCTCGCCTACGCGGGCGCCGCCCTGCCGCTGCTCCTGCTGTTCTCGATCGCGCACCGGACGGTGGTGTCGGTGGCCACCAGCGAACTGGTGGCCGAGGAGATCGCCCGCACCCTGGTCGGCAGCATCGGCCTGGTGGCCTCCGTCCCGGTCACCACCGCCCTGGCGGCCCTGATCGCGGCCGCCGACCAGCCCCGGACGGCGGCGGCCGGCTCCGGGCGGCACCGGACCGCCTGAGGCCGGGCCCGGTCCGGTCCCGGCCTCAGGGGTGCCGGGCGCCGGCGGCGAGGCGGTCGGCGGCCGCGCGGACGAGGTCGCGCAGTTCGTCGGGGCGCTCGACGACGAACGGCCGGTCGAGCGCGGCGAGCACCGGCGGCAGCCAGTCCAGCCGCTCCGCCCGCAGCTCGACCCGCAGCCAGCGCGGGCCCGCACCGGGCCGCGCCGCCCGGTCGACGCCGCCCTGCGCCGCCCGGTCCCCGTCCGTGTCGGGCGCGTACTCCGCCAGGCGGGCGACGCCGGCCGGCAGGTGGGCCCGGACGTGTTCGACCGTCGCGTGGATCCGCAGGGTCACCGCGTGCCGGTACTCCGCCGTCGCGAACCCGGCCAGCAGGCGCTGCGCCGGGTCGGAGTCCCCGGGCGCCTCGAAGGCGCCGGGCAGCGCCCGGGCGTCCGTGATGCGGTCGAGCCGGAAGGTGCGGTCCTCGCCGATCCCGGCGTCCTCCCCCGTGACGTACCACCGGCCGGCGTGGGCGACGATCCCGTGGGCGTGCAGGGTGCGTTCGCTGCGCCGTCCCTCGCGGTCGGTGTAGCGGATCGACACCGGTCGGCGGTGGCGCACCGCGTCGGCGAGGGTGAGCAGCACCGCCGGGTCCGGGCCGTCGGCCGCCCCGGGCCGGTCCGTGAAGGCGAGGGCCTCCAGGAGGGCGTCGAGCCGACGGGCGGTGTGCCGGGGCAGGACCCGCCGGATCTTCGCCGAGGCCGTCTCGCCCGCCGTGAGCCCGGTCGTCGCCGACCCGGCCCGGGGGCCGGCGAGCAGGCCGAGCAGCACGGCCACCGCCTCGTCCTCGCTGAGCATCAGCGGGGGCAGCCGGTACCCGGGGGCGAGCCGGTACCCGCCGTAGCGGCCGCGCACCGACTCCACGGGGATGTCCAGGTCGATCAGCTGGTCCACGTAGCGCCGCACGGTGCGTCCTTCGACGCCGAGCCGGTCGGCGAGTTCGGCCACCGTCCGGATGCCGCCGGACTGCAGCAGCTCCAGGAGCGTCAGCACGCGTGCGGTCGGTCGGGACATGTCCGCAGCCTAACCCGGAATACCGGACTGATTCTGTCCACTATCCGTCCTAGCCTGCGGGGGAAGGCATCCGGCACGACCAGGGAGACTCCCCATGAACTTCGTCTCGATCCGCATCATCACCGGCGACGTCGCGCGCCTCGTCGACTTCTACGAGCGGGCCACGGGGGTGCGGGCGGAGTGGGCCACCGAGGACTTCGCCGAACTCCGGACCGCGGCCGCCACCCTCGCGATCGCCGGCACCCGCACCGTTCCGCTGTTCGCCCCGGGCTCCGCCCGCCCGGCGGACAACCACAGCGTGATCACCGAGTTCCTCGTCGACGACGTGGACCGGGTGTACCGGGAACTGACCGGCTTCGTCACCGACTTCGTCACCGCGCCCACCACGATGCCCTGGGGCAACCGGTCGCTGCTGCTCCGCGACCCCGACGGCAACCTGGTCAACTTCTTCACCCCCGTCACCCCGGCGGCGGTCGCGAAGTTCGCGCGCTGACGTGGGCCGAGGCGCACGGGCACCGGCCGGGCGGGGCCGCGCCGGGGTCAGGCGTCAGAGCCCGAGCACGCCCGGGTCGGCGGCGAGGGCGCGCAGCGGCTCGCGCGGGTCGGCGACCAGCCGGCGTTCCGTCAGGTCGAGGATGCCGCCGACCCCGGTGATCTCCGCGGCCAGCACGCCGTCCGCGCGGGTCAGCCGCTGGAGCACCTGGAAGGTCTTGCCCTGCCGCCAGGTGAACGCGCAGCCGACCGTCACCGTGTCCCCCGCGCGCAGCTCGCGCAGGTACTTCACCGTGGTCTCCAGCACCACCGGACCGACGCCCTCGGCGAGCAGGTCGGCCTGCCGGATCCCGGCCGCCCGGAGGTACTCCCAGCGGGCGTGCTCGGCGTACTGGAGGTAGACGGCCTGGTTCAGGTGGCCCTGGGTGTCGGTCTCGTAGCCGCGTACGGTGACCTGCGTGGTGAAATCCTGATCGGTCATGCCCCGCACGGTACTCCCGCCGCAGGGCCGTCACCGGGTAACCTCCGTCACCTCCCGCAGGTCACGGCAGGGTGAGGATCCGCGGGCCGTCCTCGGTGACGGCGACGGTGTGCTCGACGTGGGCGGCGCGGCTGCCGTCGGTGGTGCGCAGGGTCCAGCCGTCCGGGTCGGTGTCGTGGTCGTCCCGGCCGCCGGCGGTGAGCATCGGCTCGATGGCCAGCACCAGGCCCGGGCGCAGCGGGTAACCGCGGCCCGGGCGGCCCTCGTTGGGGACGTGCGGGTCCTCGTGCATCCGGCGGCCGATGCCGTGGCCGCCGAAGCCGTCGATCATTCCGTAGCGTCGCCCGGCCCGGCCGACCCGGCCGATGGCGTGGGCGATGTCGCCGATCCGGTTGCCGACCACGGCGGCGGCGATCCCGGCCTCCAGGGCGCGCCGGGTGGCGGCGATCAGCGCGGTGTCCTCCGGGCGGGCGGTGCCGACGGTGAAGCTGACGGCGGAGTCGCCGCACCAGCCGTCCAGCACGGCGCCGCAGTCGATGCTCACCAGGTCGCCGTCGCGCAGCCGGTAGGCGTTCGGGATGCCGTGCACGACCGCGTCGTTGACCGAGGCGCAGATCACCCCGGGGAAGGGCACGGGCGCAAAGGACGGGCGGTAGCCGAGGAACGGCGAGGTCGCCCCGGCGGACTTCAGGACGCCGCGCGCCACCTCGTCCAGTTCCCGCAGGCTGACGCCCGGCGCGGCCTCCCGCTGCACCGCCGCCAGTGCGGTGGCGACCACCCGCCCGGCCTCGCGCATCGCGGCGAGGGCGGTGTCCGACTTGAGTTCGACCATGGTGGACCTCCCCTGGAGCCAATTCTTATACCGGTATTTGTATCACGGTCGGGGAGTGGGGGTCGGCGTCCTGCCCCGGGGCCCGGCAGGGGTCCAGGACGAAGGGCCTAGACTCGACGGCATGGTGAGGACTCCGCTGACCCCGTGGGAGCGCGAGCGCGGCGAGCGCTTCGGGGCGCTGCTGCGCGAGGCGCGTGGCGAGCGCAGCATGGTCGAGGTGGCGGCGGTGGCCGGCGTCTCGGCGGAGACGCTGCGGAAGATCGAGACCGGACGGGCGCCGACGCCGTCGTTCTTCACCATCGCGGCGCTGGCCTTCGCGCTCGACCTGTCGCTGGACGAGCTGGCCGCCGCCTGTGCGCTGCCCGAGGACGGCACGGCGCTCTCCGCCTGACCGGCCCGGAGCGGCCGCCGGCTCGACCCGCCGGACGACTCGGAGCCGCCGAACGGCGGCGGCCCGCCGGGCGCGTGGTGCGCCGGGCGGGCCGTCGTTCGGTGCGGGGGGGGTGTCAGCCGACCGAGCTGTTGTAGCTCTCGATCGCGGGCTGGAGCTCCTTGACCGCGTCGGTCAGGGCCTGCTGGGCGGTCTTGCTGCCCGCGATGGTCTGCTCGATCGCGGTCTCCACGCCCTTGCGGGCCTGCGGCATCACCCCGAGCAGGCAGCCGGCCGTGGCCGGGGTCGGCTTGGTGGCCTTCAACTGCTCGATGGCCGTCTGGAACTGCGGGTACTTGCCCACCCACTCCTTGTCCTTGGGGTCGTCCAGGGACTTGGTGTTGACCGGGAAGTAGCCGGTGCCGGTGTGCCAGACGGCCTGCTGCTCCGGGCCGGTGAGGAACTTCTCGAACTCCCAGGCGGCGCGCTTCTCGGCGTCCGAGTGGCCGGGGCCGCTGATCCACAGCGAGGCGCCGCCGATCACCGGGCCGCCCTGGTCGGCGGCGGTGACCTTGGGGAAGGGCGCCGTGCCGACGCCGAACTTGGCGGCCTCGGTGTAGCCGCGCAGCACGCCGGTGGACTCCAGGTGCATCGCGACCGTACCGGCCTTGAAGGCGGCCTGGGCGTCGTCGGTGACCCGGCCGGTGTTGGCCGCGTAACCGCCCTTGACCAGGTCGGCCCACCACTGGACGATCTGCGCGCCCTGGGCGGAGTCGAACACCGCCTTGCCCGCCTTGTTGCTGCGGCCGTTGTCGTTGTCGCAGTACAGGGTGCCGGACTCGGCGAGCAGCTGCTCGACGAACCAGCCGTAGATGGCGGCGCCGAAGCCGTAGCGGACGGTCTTGCCGTCGGCGTCCTTCTTGGTCAGCTTCTTGGCCATGTCGGCCAGCTCGTTGAGGTCCTTCGGCGGCTGCGCCGGGTCGAGGCCGGCCTCCTTGAAGGCGTCGGTGTTCAGGTAGAGCAGCGGCATCGAGGAGTTGAACGGCATCGAGACCAGCTTGCCGTTGGCGGAGTAGTAGTTGCGGATGTTGGGGTCGAGGTCCGCCAGCGAGTAGCCGTCCTTGTCGGCGAAGGCCTGGGCCGGGATGGTCTGCTTGGAGTCGATCATGAAGCGGGTGCCGATGTCGTAGACCTGCACCAGGGCGGGGGTGCCCTTCTGCTGCACCGCGGCCTTGTACTTGGTGACCAGGTCGTCGTACTTGCCCTGGAACTGCGCCTTGACCTCGATCTTGCCCTGGTGGGCCGCGTTGAAGTCCTTGACCAGCCCGTTCAGCACGTCGGCGTTCTTGCCCGTCATCGAGTGCCAGAACTCGACGGTGGTCACGTCGGAGGCCTGGTCGAGCGCCTGGGCGCCGGGCGCGCCGGCGTCGGCGGAACCGCCCGAGCCGGATCCGGAGCCGGATCCGCTGGAGCTGCAGGCGGTCAGGGACAGGCCGGCCACCAGCAGGGCCGCGAGCGCGCGTGCACTCTTCTTCACGGGAGTTCTCTTTCTTTCCGGTGGGGAGTCGGGGGCGTACGGGTGGTCAGCGGACGGCGCCCGCGGTGAGGCCGCGGACGATGAACCGCTGGCCGAAGACCACCAGGGCGAGGGTGGGCAGCAGGGAGAGCACCACGCCGGCCAGGATCAGGCCGGGGTCGGCCATCTCCGAGTCGCGCAGCGAGGTGAGACCGATCTGCAGGGTCTGCATCTCGGCCGTGCGGGTGATGATGAGCGGCCAGAAGTACTGGTTCCAGGCCGACAGGAAGACGTAGATCGACAGCGCGGCCAGGGCCGGCTTGTTGAGCGGCACGACGATCCGCCACAGGAAGCGCCAGTGGCCGGCGCCGTCGATCCGGGCGGCGTCGCGCAGTTCGCCGGGCAGCTGCCGGAAGGCCTGGCGCAGCATGAAGGTGCCGAAGCCGGAGGCGAGGAACGGCAGGACCAGGCCGAAGTAGGTGTTGCCGAGGCCCCAGTCCGACAGCGTCAGGTAGTTGGGGATGATGATGGCCTCCCACGGGACCATCAGCGTGGCCAGGAACACCCCGAACACCACGGCCCGCGCCTTCAGCGGCAGGAAGACGAAGGCGTACGCGGCCAGGATCGAGGTGACCAGCTGGGCGAGCGTGATGACGGTGGCCACCAGCGCCGAGTTGGCGTACTGCCGGAACAGCGGGATGGAGTCCACGGCCCCGGCGAAGTTCCGCCCGGTGACCGAGTGCGGCACCAACGCCGGCGGGTAGGAGGAGAGTTCGCCCGGGCCCATGAAGGCGCCGGCGACCGCGTAGTACACCGGGAAGGCCACGGTGACCACGGCGACGGCGAGCAGCAGGTAGACGGCGGCGCGGCCGAGCAGGTCGCGCGGGGAGCGCCCGGCGAAGGGGCGCACGCGCTGGCGGGGCGCCTCGACCTCGGTGGTGATCGTGCTCATGCGTAGTGCACCTTCCGCTCCAGGACGCCGAACTGGACGGCCGTGCAGGCGAGGACGACCACCAGCAGCACCACGGCCTGGGCGCTCGCCGTGCCGAAGTCGCTGGAGTTGTAGGCGAAGGCCTTCTCGTAGACCGAGTAGACCAGGGTGCGGGTGGCCCCGTCCGGGCCGCCCTTGGTGAGGATGTGGATCTGGCCGAAACTCTGCAGCGCGTGGACGGTGGAGACCACGGTCAGGAAGAACAGGTTCGGGCCGAGCATCGGGACGGTGATCGAACGGGCCAGCCGCAGGCCGGAGGCGCCGTCGATGCGGGCCGCCTCGACCACCTCGCCGGGGATCGAGCCGATGCCCGCCGAGAGCACCAGCACGTTGTAGCCGAGGTTCATCCAGACCGTGGTCAGGGCCACCGACAGCAGCGCGTACCGGGAGTCCGTCAGCCAGCCGACCGGGCCGAGGCCGACGGTCGACAGCAGGCCGTTGAGCACCCCGCTGGCGGGGTTGAAGAACACCGCGAAGACCACCGAGGCGCTGGCCACCGAGAAGGCGAAGGGCAGCGCGAAGGCCGAGCGCAGCAGCCGAACGCCCCGGATCCGGTTCTCCAGGAGCAGCACCAGCACCAGCGCGCCGAGCACCCCCGGGACGACGGTGAGCAGGGTGAACAGCGCCGTGGTGACCAGCGTCCGGCCGAAGTCGGCCGAGGACAGCAGGTCGGTGTAGTGCTGGAGCCCGACAAAGCGGGAGGGCGCGCCGAAGAGGTCGTTGGCGTGCCCGCTCAGGTAGATCGTCCGTCCCAGCGGGTAGCCGATGAACAGGACGAAGACCACCAGGGAGGGCAGCAGGAAGGCCCAGGCGAGGCCGTGCTCACCCCAGCGGCTTCGACGGCCCGGGAGGGGCACGGGGTGTGGTGCGGTCGGCATTGCTGGCGCGTCCGCCTTTCGTGTGTCGGTTCCGGGCGAAACCGTTTCTTGCCCGAACGACGGCGTGGGAACCCCTCGGTGATCAGCCGGTGTCCGTGGGATTACGCGTTCGCGTCAGGTTCGGCCGGTTGTCCGGACAAGGGCATCGGCCGTCGCGACGTCCTGTCGGCGGAGTGTCGTACGGTGCGCGGGTGAACGACGTGAACGACGTGGACGACACCGATTTCGACCTGCGGGCGGCGATGGCCGCGGCCCGGCACGACCGCGCGGGCGCCTGGGCCCTCGTCCGGGGCTTCGCCGCCTACTGGGGCGAGCCGCTGGGGCCCCGGGACGGCTTCACCGGCGCCGAGCTGGACGCGGCCGAGCAGCGGCTCGGGCTGCGGCTTCCGGTGGCGCTGCGGGAGGCCTACCGGCTGTTCGGACGGCGGGCCGACCTGACCAGCTCCCAGGACGTCCTGCTGACGCCGGACGAACTGCACGTGCTGGACGGCGCCCTGGTGTTCCGGGCGGAGAACCAGGGCTGCGCGCACTGGGGCGTGCTGCTGGCCGACCTCGCACTGGACGACCCGCCGACGGTGGGCCGGTCGGACCTCGCGGACAAGTCGCAGGAGCGCTGGGAGCCCTGGGAGGAGCGCTTCTCGACGGGGGCGGCCGTGATGGCGATGAGCGAGAAGCTGCTGGAGGACGACGAGTTGGCCGTCTTCTCCGAGGCGGGCGACGAACTCCCGGACGGGCTGGCGGAGTTGCCGGAGCTCGGCCGGTACTGCCGGTGGTTCGCGGGGCCGGACGTGCTGGTGCTGGTCGTCGAGGGGGCCTTCATGGTGGCGCGGGCCCGCACCGAGGAGGCCCTGGACGCGCTGTAGCGGCGCCGCCGCGGCCCTGGTCCCGCTCTCCGGAGAGCGGAACCAGGGCCGTGACCGCCGCGGCTCAGGCGGTGATGCCGCCGTCCAGTACCAGGTCGGCGCCGACCGTGTAGCCCGCCTCCGGCGAGGCGAGGTACAGCACGGCGGCGGCGATCTCCGCGACCGCGCCCGAACGGCCCACCGGGACCTCGGACTTCATCCGGTCGCTCTTGTCGGCGGCGCTCTCGCCGGGGCGGCTCGACATCGGGGTGTCCACCGGGCCGGGGCTGACGGTGTTGATCCGCACGCCCTCGCCGATGTGGTCGCGGGCCGCGGCGCGGGTCAGCGCGGTGACGGCCGCCTTGCTGGCGGCGTAGGCGCCGACGCCCTCGATCCGCTTGTGGGCGCCCAGGTTGGAGGAGACGTTGACGATGGCGCCGCCGCCGTGGGCCCGCAGGTGGCCGATCTGGTGCTGCATCGCCAGCAGGGTGCCGGTCACGTTGATCTCGAGGACCCGCCGGAAGTCGGCCTCGTCGATCTCGGCGACCGGCCCGGCCGCGCCGAACACCCCGGCGTTGTTGACGGCCACGTCGAGTCCGCCGAAGTGCTCCACGGTCTCCCGGACCAGCCGGGCGGCGTCGGCGGCGTCCGTCACGTCGCCGGTCAGGGCCACGGCCCGGCCGCCGGCCCGCTCGATCAGCTCGACGGTCTCGGCCAGCGGGCCGGCACTGCGCCCGGCGACCGCGACCCGGGCGCCCTCCTGGGCGAAGGCGAGCGCGATGCCCCGCCCGATGCCGCTGCCGGCGCCGGTGACCAGGACGGACTTGTCGGCGAAACGCGTGCTCATGAGCTGAACTCCTTGATTCGAGTGGTGCGTTCAGGGGTGATGGTGGTCTTGGGGGTTCGGGGCAGGGCGGCGACCGCGACGGCGGTCAGCGCCAGCCCGGCGGCAGCGGCCGCGAAGGCCGCCGCGTAACCGCCGACGACGGTCGGGCGGGTGGCGGCGAGGGCCATCAGGGCGGCCAGCCCGGCGGTGGGGCCCAGCTCCATGGCGGTGTTGAGGACGCCCGCGGCCAGGCCGGTCCGCTCCGGCGGCACGCCGCCGGTGGCCAGCACCGCCGCCCCGGCGAAGGAGGCGGCGGCTCCGGCGGGCAGCAGGAGCAACCCGGGCAGCAGGCCGGTGAGGTACGGGCTGCCGGGGTCGAGCCCGGCCAGCAGGCCGAGTCCGCCGGCCGCCAGGGCCAGGCCGGCGGCGGTGACCGGCACCGGCCCGTACCGGACGATCAGCGGCCCGGCCGCCCGCCCGGCGAGCAGCAGGGCCGCCGCGTACGGCAGGAAGGCGGCGGAGACGGCGGCCGCGCTCCAGTCGCGCTGCTGCTGGAGGTGGAGCGAGAGCAGCACGAAGACCAGTGCGGTGCCCGCGGACGTCGCCATGACGGCGACCAGCGCGGTGGCCCGGCGCCGGTCGGCGAGGAAGCCCGGCGGCAGCAGCGGGTCGGCGGTGCGGCGTTCGGCGGCGGCGAAGGCGAGCAGCAGGAGCAGTCCGGCGGCCAGCGGGCCGAGCACCCCGGGGCCGCGCCAACCGTGGTCGGTGGAGCCGACCAGGGCGTAACTCGCCGCGCTGACACCGGTGGTGGCGAGGGCGGCGCCGCGCAGGTCGAGCGCCGGGCGGCGGTCCGCCGGATCGGGGGAGGCTGCGGGCAGCGCTCCGGAGCGGGCCAGTCCGGCCAGGGCGACCAGGACGGGCACCGCGAACAGCCAGCGCCAGGAGACCACGGCGGCGACCGCGCCCGAGACCACGCTCCCGGCCGTCGCGCCGATCACCGAGAGGCCGCCCCAGGTGGCCATCGCCCGCCGGTAGGCGGCGGGTTCGGGGTGCAGCCGGCGGACCACCGCGACCGCCGCCGGTGCGGTGAGGGCCGCACCGGCGCCCTGGACGAAGCGGCCGGCCAGCAGGGCCGGGTAGCCGGGCGCGAGGGCGCAGGCGATCGAGGCGGCGGCGAACAGCCCCAGCCCCCACCGGAGCATCCGCCGGCCGCCGTGCCGGTCCGTCAACCGGCCGCCGAGCAGCAGCAGGGCGGCGAAGGAGAGCCCGTACGCGGCGCTGAGCAGCAGGACCTCGGAGGCGCCGAGCCCCAGCTCCCGGGCGACCAGGGGCAGCGGCACGGTGAGGATCATGATCGCGAAGATCAGTACGGCCTGGACCACGCCCAGGAGCGCGAAGCCCGACCGGGCGCGCCCGGTCACGGTCATGGAACGTCCCCCTTACCAAATTTTTAAGACCGTTCGGTCCAGAATGAGAACGGCAGAAGGCCCGGCCCGACCAGCGGGAAGTGCCATCCGACCGGCGCCGAGTACCACGGGCGGTCAGTCCAGCAGCGCCAGCGCCTGTTCGGCGGCGTCCCGCGCCCGGGGCCCGCCGTCGGCCGCCTTGCCCACCACCCGGATGCCCTGGAGCAGCACCACCAGCATCCGGGCCAGCGCGCGCGGCTCCCGCCCCGCGGGCAGTTCGCCCTGCGCCTCGGCGCGCAGCAGCGCGGCGGTCAGCGCCGTCTCCAGGTGGTCCAGGCTCGCCTCCACCCGGCGGGCCGCCGCCGGGTCGTGCGGGGCGAGTTCGACCGCCGTGTTGGTGACGAAGCAGCCGCGCCGGCGATCCTCCACTCCGGCCTGCGCGTACCGGCGCACCAGCACGCGGACGGCCGGCAGCACCGGGCCGGGCCGGGACAACTCGGCCAGCAGGCCCGGGTCGCGCTGCTCGCCGTAGCGTTCCAGCGCGCGCAGGTAGAGCTCGCGCTTGCTGCCGAAGGTCGCGTAGATGCTGGCCCGGGCGATGCCGAGGCCCTCGACCAGGTCGGCCATCGAGGTGGCCTCGTAGCCGCGCCGCCAGAACAGCTCGAGAGCCGCCTGGAGCGCCGCGTCCGGGTCGAATTCCTTCGTTCGTGCCATGACCGGAACGCTAGCCCTTTCCAGATCGATCGGTCAAGAAAGAGCGAGAAATGGTCCAGACCGGCAACTGACGGAGCATTGCCAAGTGGACTAGACCAAGGCTAGCCTTACCGCCCCCGTCCCTCCTCCCCCACAGGAGGCGTACCGGCATGCCCGGACTCATCCCCATCACCCCCCGGCAGGCCGCCGAGGCCGCCCGCCCGCTCGTGCTCACGGTCTTCCGGATCGTCGTCGGCCTGCTCTTCTCCTGCCACGGCGCCGCCTCGCTCTTCGGCGTCCTCGGCGGCACCAAGGGCGGCGGCAGCCTCCCGCCCGGCCAGTGGCCGGGCTGGTGGGCCGCCCTGATCCAACTGACCGGCGGCGCCCTGGTGCTGCTCGGCATCGGCACCAGGACGGCCGCCCTGCTCTGCTCCGGCTCGATGGCCTACGCCTACTTCACCGTCCATCAGGAACACGCGCTGCTGCCGCTGCAGAACGGCGGCGAGCCCTCGGTGATGTTCTGCTGGGCCTTCCTGACCATCGCGGTGCTCGGCTCCGGGCCCTACTCCCTGGACCGGCTGCTCGCCGCCCGCCACCCGGCCGGCGAAGCCGCCGCCCCCACCCCCGCCGCGGCCACGACCAGCGCCGCCGGCCCGGTCGGACCGGTCGGACTCAGCCCCCGGCCAGATGACGCTCCACCGAGGCGACCTTGGCGGTGAGGCCGTCGGTGACCCCGGCCCGGTCGTCGATCTTGATGACCGCGCTCACCCGGTCGCCGTAGGCCTTCACCGCCTCGATCGCCGCCTTGATCACCGGCATCACCTCGTCCCACTCCCCCTCGATGCTGGTGAACATCGCGTCCGTGCGGTTCGGCAGCCCGCTGGCCCGCACCACCCGCACCGCCGCGGCCACCGCCTCCCCCACGTCCTCGCCGATCCCCAGCGGGGTCACCGAAAAAGCTGCGATCACGCCTCTGCCCTCCTCATCGCCGGACCAGCCGCCCGATGACGCCGGTCGCGGCCCGGACCACTCCGGGCCGCGACCAGGCTAGGGCCTGCCCCGCGGATCCCGCCGGGCGCGCGCCCCGCACCCCGCAGCCCCGCACCCGTCCGGCTTCCAGCGCCCGTCCGGCACCCGCCGGGGCGGCGCCCTTCGGCATGCCCGGCCCCGGCACTCGCCTTCCACATTCTGTTGAAGTCCCCCTTGACGCCCCGCCGGGGCCAACCCTACCGTGTTTCCGCATACAGAAACCGTTCTTCCGTATGGTGGAATTCAGGAGATGAGCCCTCCGAGCCACTGCGGGCCGAGGCAGGAGAGACCCGATGCCCCGTATGACAGCCGCCCGCGCGGCCGTGGAGATCCTCAAGCTCGAAGGCGTCGACGTCGCCTTCGGCGTTCCGGGCGCCGCCATCAACCCCTTCTACGCCGCCCTCAAGGCCTCCGGCGGGATCCGGCACACGCTGGCCCGGCACGTCGAGGGCGCCTCCCACATGGCCGAGGGCTACACCCGCGCCGCGGCCGGCAACATCGGCGTCTGCATCGGCACCTCGGGCCCGGCCGGCACCGACATGATCACCGGCCTCTACTCGGCCATCGCCGACTCCATCCCGATCCTGTGCATCACCGGCCAGGCCCCGGTCGCCCGCCTCCACAAGGAGGACTTCCAGGCCGTCGACATCGCCTCGATCGCCAAGCCGGTCACCAAGGCCGCCACCACCGTGCTGGAGGCCGCCCAGGTCCCCGGGGTGTTCCAGCAGGCCTTCCACCTGATGCGGTCCGGCCGTCCCGGCCCGGTGCTGATCGACCTGCCGATCGACGTCCAGCTCACCGAGATCGACTTCGACCCGGAGGCCTACCAGCCGCTGCCCGTCTACAAGCCCGCCGCCAACCGGATCCAGATCGAGAAGGCCATCGCGCTGCTCCAGGCGTCCGAGCGCCCGCTGATCGTGGCCGGCGGCGGCGTCATCAACGCCGATGCCTCCGAACTCCTGCTGGAGTTCGCCGAGTTGACCGGCGTCCCGGTGATCCCGACGCTGATGGGCTGGGGCATCGTCCCGGACGACCACGCGCTGAACGCCGGCATGGTCGGCCTCCAGACCTCGCACCGCTACGGCAACGAGAACTTCCTCGCCTCCGACTTCGTCCTCGGCATCGGCAACCGGTGGGCCAACCGCCACACCGGCGGCCTGGACGTCTACACCGCGGGCCGCACCTTCGTCCACGTCGACGTCGAGCCCACCCAGATCGGCAAGATCTTCGCCCCGGCCCTCGGCATCGCCTCCGACGCCAAGGCCGCACTGGAACTGTTCGTCGAGGTGGCCCGGGAGCTCCGCGCGGCCGGCACCCTCAAGGACCGCAGCGCCTGGGCCGCCTCCACCCAGGAGCGCAAGGCACAGTTGCAGCGCCGCACCCACTTCGACAACGTGCCGCTCAAGCCGCAGCGCGTGTACGAGGAGATGAACCGGGCGTTCGGCCCGGAGACCCGGTACGTCACCACCATCGGCCTGTCCCAGATCGCCGGCGCCCAGATGCTGCACGTCTACAAGCCGCGGCACTGGATCAACTGCGGCCAGGCCGGCCCGCTGGGCTGGACCATCCCGGCCGCGCTGGGCGTCGCCACCGCCGACCCCGAGGGGCAGGTCGTCGCGCTCTCCGGCGACTACGACTTCCAGTTCATGATCGAGGAACTGGCGGTCGGCGCCCAGCACCGGATCCCGTACGTCCACGTGCTGGTGAACAACTCGTACCTGGGCCTGATCCGCCAGGCGCAGCGCACCTTCGACATCGACTTCCAGGTCAAGCTGGAGTTCGAGAACATCAACGCCCCCGAGCTGGGCGTCTACGGCGTGGACCACGTCAAGGTCGCCGAGGGCCTGGGCTGCAAGGCGATCCGGGTCACCGAGCCGGAGGGGCTGCTGCCGGCCTTCGAGGAGGCCAAGAAGCTGGCCGCCGAGTTCCGGGTCCCGGTGGTGGTCGAGGCGATCCTGGAGCGGGTCACCAACATCTCGATGGCCGCCGCCGACATCGACAAGGTGAACGAGTTCGAGGAGCTGGCCACCCTCCCCGAGCACGCGCCGACCGCGATCAGGCCGCTGGCGGTCTGAGCACACCGCCGGGCAGGGGCGTGCGAGCCGCTCCCCACGCCCCTGCCCGGCGGAACACCGATGGGGCGGGCGCGGTCGCACCGTCCGGGGCCGCTACCGTGGGCCCGGGCGGGACCCCCTGCCGACCTGCCGAAAGGACCACCACCGTGAGCCTGTACGACATTCCGCTGACCACCCTGTCCGGTGCGCCCACCTCGCTGGCCGAGTACCGGGGCAAGGCCCTGCTGATCGTCAACGTCGCCTCCAAGTGCGGCCTGACCCCGCAGTACACCGGCCTGGAGAACCTCCAGAAGCGCTACGCCGAGCGCGGGTTCACCGTGCTGGGCTTCCCGTGCAACCAGTTCGCGGGGCAGGAGCCGGGCAGCGCCGAGGAGATCGAGAGCTTCTGCTCGACCACCTACGGGGTGACCTTCCCGCTGTTCGAGAAGATCGACGTGAACGGCGCGGACCGGCACCCGCTGTACCGGGAGCTGACCGGGGTCGCCGACGCCGAGGGCCAGGCCGGCGACGTCAGCTGGAACTTCGAGAAGTTCCTGATCGGCCCGGACGGCACCGTGGCCGCCCGGATCCGGCCGCGCACCGAGCCGGAGTCGGACGAGCTGGTCGCCGCGCTCGAGGCCGTCCTGCCGGCCTGACCGCCCGGCGCTGTGACGGCGGCGACGGCGGCCGCGGGGGGCCGGGCCGCCCCCCCCGGCACACCCACACCCCCCTGGCC